>JAERSU010000001.1 GCA_016845445.1 Oceanospirillaceae bacterium
TGTAGATTGCTAGGACACACGGCTTTTAAAGTGATGTTATCTCATCAAACTTCCGATATAGGAAATATGAACAAAGGGAAGACTAAAGCAATTGTAGCTGAAGACTGGAACAATGATATTGTGTCTTCTGGGTTGAAATTATTAGCTAGTCAAGTCAATCAGCATGCAAGCCTTGATAAGAAATTTGCAGTATCTGAGAAATTCGAAAATTTGGTAATTGAAAAATGCTTAACAAAGCAGCTAGGTCCATTACAGCAATTTGTAGGGCAAATTGAAGTTAATGATCTTAAAGTTGAAATGGCAAACAGTTCAGAAGAAGTGAAATCTTGGTTACCTTTGCTAAAGGAGCTAAATGAACAGGTTCATGCTCTAAAAGCAGAAAATGAAAAACAACGATCAATGATTTTAGCTATGTCTAAAGAACGATCAATTGGGAATAAAGATTCAATTAGTGAAATAGAGCAAGTGATTATTGAATTATCGGCTGCTTCGGAGGTTATTCAAGAAACCCTAGTAGATGAGGGCGTGAGGGGATCGGCTGTGGAATATAAGGTTGAAGAGCTTGATGAACGAATGTTATTTGCTGAGCAGGATCTTGATGCAATAGTTTCATTTAGACAAGAAACTAACCAGAAATTACATCAGCTCCAAGAGCAGATAAGGACTCTGCAGTACTCTGAGTAAATAAAGTTCTTCATCATTCTCCATAATTTCTTCATCTCCACTCCAATATCACTACATCTAACTATAGTTAAATGAAAACATAACCAGAAGGAGGAATGCGTTATGTTGTCTTGGATTTATAAATCGGTGTTTGTGGGGATGTCATTATGCCTATTTCCAATCCTCAGCTATGCAGCCCAAGTTTCTGATCTGCGGGTTGAAAGCCTAGAAACCATCGACAAGAAAAATACCGCGACGATATGCATGAATTTGAACCATGCACCTAGGCCGGGTGTACAGGATATGGATGATTTCGTGCAGCTAGAGTCGTCCAGTGATCCCGGAGCGAGTATTCGTACTAAACATGCTTTTGCCTTGCAGGTGAAGAGTCATAAGGCCTGCTTAGGCAGTTTGAAGTATGGACGCCATTACATTGTTACTTTTCGGCAAGGGTTTCCTCTGGCGGATGATCAAAGTCTAACGGAGGACTATCAGTACAAGTTCCAAGTAGCAGACGTGGAACCTAATGTTAGTTTTCAAACAGCCACCCATGTGTTATCTGCCTACCAGCAACCGCTAGTTCCTGTTAAAGCGGTGAACAAAGATAAGGTTAAGTTGTTGGTTTTTCGATTGTCCCCAGAACAAGTTCAGCAGCGCATGCAAAATGGCCGCTTCTTTAAATCTCTGGATGGCTATGATGTCAATCGATTAAAACAAGATACACAAGTGATTGGTGAGCAATACTTAGATTTTTCGGGCAAGAAAAACGTTAAAAGAACCATTAATTTAGATCTATCAGAAGTCATGGCCGAGCAGCAGCCAGGTGCCTATGTTCTGGTGCTAGATAGTGGTAAAGGTCGTTGGGATGATAGGCCCACACAAACGCTCATATACACGGATACTGGATTGGTTTCCTACCAAGGTAATGATGGTCTGCACGTGTATGCGCGTTCTTATAAAAGCGCTTTGCCATTAGCAAATTTAGAGTTACAGCTTGTGGCAAAGAGTCATGATGTACTTGCTTCGCTAAAGACTAATGCACAAGGCAAGGTGGTATTTAGTAGTGAGCTGATGAAAGGTAAGTATGGCCATACACCTGTTCAAGTAAGGTACATGAATGAATCTGGTGAATTAGCCGTTTTACACCTCACAGATCAAGGCCTAGACCTGTCAGAACAACCCATCGGTGGCGTAAAGCCATTGGAGATGCTGAATAGTTATCTTTTCTCTGAACGTGGTGTCTATCGATTGGGTGAAGAAATAGTCCTGACGGGCGTGATTAGAGACGCACAGCTAAAAGCAGTGGCGAATTTGCCTTTAACTTTGCAGTTGATTAGACCAGACGGTGAAGTAGCATTAAGGAAAAAAATCAGAAAGCTAACTATGGGTGGATTCCAACAACGCTTTACCATTCCATCTTCTGGAAGAACAGGGCAGTGGCAGGCCAAGTTGTACTTGAACATAGACGATAATCCTATTGGTACCTATGCCTTTGAAGTAGCCGACTATGTGCCTGAAACCATTGAAGTCACCGTAAGCCCAGAACAACTAAAGTACATTAATGACCCTTTAAAGGTGAATGTACAAAGTGATTTCTTATATGGCGCGCCAGCCAGCGATCTGGTGGTAGAAAGTACGGTTACAGTTAAGCAAAATCGGCGATTATTTTCTCAATATAAAGATTACGTATTTGGTTCAGCAGAGGAATTTGCTGCGGACTTTAGTCGCCTAGAAGAAGTTGAAACCAATGCCGAAGGCCAAGCAGTTGTAGAATTGCCAAATGGATTGCTGCGTCGCGACTGGCAAGATCATGCCTTGGCTTTAGATTTGAGAGTGCAGGTTATCGAACCCAGCGGTCGAGCGGCTATGCGCAGCACAAGCATTCCGGCCTTGCAGCATATTCAGTGGGTGGGTGTAAAAACTGAACACGATTATCCTGTGTACGAAAAAGACAAGCCGGTTTTATTTAACCTAACGAGTATTGTTAATAGCCAGACATCTGAGCCAAATAAAGAACTCTATTACCAAGTAATTCGAGAGGACTGGGATTATCACTGGTATCGTAGCAATGATCGATGGCGTTATCGTATTAGTAAGTTTGACGATGGGGTAATCGCCAGTGGTGACGTCACCACAAATGACCAAGGATTGGCCAGTATTGATCTTGGGGTGATGGACTGGGGACGCTATCGTTTAGAGGTGACTCATGGCGAATCTGGTCAAGTGACCCAGTTGCCGTTCCGTAATGGTTGGTGGAATGCTAATGGTTCCCAATCGGCCCTGCCTGATAACGTGCGTTTAGCTCCCGCTAAGCAACGGATACAGGTAGGTGAAAAGCTATCAATCAAGGTGGAAGCCCCTTATGCTGGAAAACTTCACCTAGTAATTGCTAATGACACCATCCTAGAAGAACAAACACTGGATTTAACCACCACTGAAGGTGTCGTGGAATTGCTGGTGAAAGAAGATTGGGGGCAGCAGTTTTATGTGCTTGCCAGTGTCTATCGCCCAGGCAAAGAACAAGTTGGCCCAGCAAGAGCGGTGGGTGTGACTCACGTTAACATCATTCGCCGAGAGCTTTATGCTGACATGCAGATTATTGCTCCAGAAAAAGTGGAACCCAAGAACCCAGTGACTGTTCAGGTGCAAACTGGCTTGCCTGAGGGCAGTCAAATCATGCTCGCTGCCGTGGATGAAGGCATACTACAACTCACCCATTTTGCGAGCCCTAATCCGCATAAGTGGTTTACCAAGAAGCGCCGATTAGGTGTTGAGCTAAGGGACTTGTATGGCCATCTCATTCAGCATCAAGCAGGTGAAGTGCTGAAGTTACGCTTTGGTGGTGATGGCGATGCTGGCGCCCCTACAGCGCCACCCATGGAGAACTTCGTTAAGCCTGTGGTGATAGTCAGTGATCTGATCAGTGTGGATAGCGACGGCAATGCCAGCGTGCCCATGACTTTTCCTCAGTTTAACGGCAAAGTACGGTTAATGGCGGTGGGCTTCGGTAAACAAGCAATGAGCTCTGCAACTGACAATATGATTGTGCGCCACCCGCTTGTTGTGCAACCAAACATACCTAGATTCCTAGCAACCGATGACGTAGCAGAAATAGGGGTAGATTTGCATAACCTTGAATTACCTAACGTAGAGATTGATATTCAATGGCAGGCTACAACTGGTCTTGCTATAGAAAACCAGAAGGCGTCGGTAATGCTAGCCGAAGGGGAGCGTAAAGCGGTTAAAGCCAAGTTGAGAGCCCTAAATGCGGGTGTCAACGAAGTTATCTTGACGGTAAAACCTAAAGGTCATAAATCACAAACCTATACATGGGATATGACCGTAGTCCATAACCGCTTTATCGAAACAAAAACACAACAAGTGTTCGTTGAGCCGGGGGAACGGCAAACTATGCTTAGCTTAGTGGGTGATTTAACCGAAGCTAGCCGTAGCCTGACACTTTCGGCCACAAGCTCCCCCGATGTGACTACTCAATGGTTAGAACAATCACTCAGTGAATATCCATTTGGTTGCCTAGAGCAAACCACCAGTAAAGCTTGGCCGGTGCTTATGTTGATTGACAAGGCTAGTGGCCCCGAAGCTGAAAAGCACAACCAGCACATTGAGAAAGCCATTGGTCATTTGGCAACTATGCAAATGCGTGATGGTAGTTTCAGCTTGTGGAGTGGTGGTTCCAGTAGAGAAGAATGGTTGTCCATGTATGCCATCGAGTTTTTGTTAGAAGCACAGGAAGGTGGGTATGTTGTGCCTAGCAATATGATGACTAAAGCTAAGAACTTTGTCATGAATTATACGCGGGATTATCCGGCGGCCAAGGCGTACGCTTACTACCTGCAAGCGAAGTTGAGTAGCCTGGATCCTGGTGATCTTCGTTATTTTTCAAAGCAAGTATTAGATGATGAACGACATCGAGTGCAGACTCGCATTCACCTGATGTTAGCTAATGAGTTGATGGGACAGGCTAGTTTGGTCCAAGAGCTATATGACAGTATTAGCGAAGCATTACCCGATAAGTGGTACCGATATGATTACGGCAGTTATACACGCGATGCTGCATTGATTGTATATGGCATGTTGTCACTAGCTGATCCTAACGAGCAACAGCTTGAGCAGGCTTATGTAGCTGTACAAAAGCTGTTTAAGGGTGCCCAAGAACGCCGCTGGTTGAGTACTCAGGAAAAAGCCTGGCTGTTACGCTTGGCAGATAAAGTAGGTGATGCTCAGCCCCTGTCAGAAGATTTGCCCATCAGCATTGACCTGCAAAACATGCTGCTGAGTGATGCAGCAGGCTATTTGCTTGAACAAAATAATTGGGCCAGTTTCAAGAACCAGTCTTCAGAACCCATGTATCTTACAATGACAGCTAGGGGCGTGAATAAAACCCTCAGTGATGCAAGTAGTTATAATGGTGTGGAATTGACCACTAGATATGTGGATCTAGCCACTGGTAAGGATGTGGAACTTGATCAGATTAAGCTGGGTACGGAGATCCTTGTTAAACATACTATTGAAATCTCAAGTGGCACTGATACTGAACTGTCGCTAGAGGTGCCAGTGCCTGCTGGCTTTGAACTGGAAATTCCACGCTTATCTGGTGAACGTAAACAGGTGACAGAGTTGAATAGATCTAAGCCGACCTTTGAGGAATTCAGGGATGATCGTTATCTAGCCGCATGGAGTCTGAAGCGAGGCTACCGTAGTTTAGGTGGCAAAGATGCCACTGTTGCCTATGTGATGCGAGCGGTAACGCCCGGTGAGTTTATTATTCCTGCAGGTATCGTGGAAGACATGTATCGCCCAGAGAATCGCGCCAATACGGCAGAAGGGCGTGTCAGTATTATTCCGTAAGCGTTGACCTTGAAAGTAATGATTCACCAAACGGCTATACGCAAAAGTTTCCTAGGAAATTTATTCCTAGGAGGCTTTGCCCTATGCGTATGGCTGTGGGGCTGGTTGCATGCCTATGTGGGAGATATAGATACTCAGCGCTTGGACTATTCTCCTTATCTGTTAGATGATCAAGGTGATCTATTGCATGTGTTGTTAGCAACTGATGAGCGGTTACGCATGTACACAGGCTTAGAGGATGTTGATGGACATTATCTGGACCTGTTAATGGCCTATGAAGATCAGCGCTTTTGGCAGCATAGTGGTGTGGATTGGTTAGCCATGCTACGCGCTGTTTATCAACTAGCTACCAACGGCTACATAGTATCAGGTGGTTCAACATTGACTATGCAGGCCGTTAGGTTGCTCGAGCCAAAATCAAGAACCCTAGCTAACAAGTTGGATCAAATTCGCAAGGCCATCGCTTTAGAAAGAAGCCACCGCAAGTCAGAGATACTGTCCATCTATCTCTCGTTAGCTCCTTTTGGTGGCAACATTGAAGGGGTGAACAGTGCTAGTTTGGTCTGGTTCAATAAATGGCCAGGGGAGTTAACTCCAGCTGAAGCAGCCCTATTGGTGGCTTTGCCTCAATCCCCGGAAATGCGCAGGCCAGATCGTTATCCAGAACGGGCTAAACAGGCCCGCTTGCGAGTTCTGGAAAGGGCCATTAATAAGCAGGTGATTAATGAAGAATACCTTGTCATGGCTGAATTATCTTCGGTGCCACATAAGCCAAATAAACTCAGCAAAAACGCCCCACATTTAGCCTGGCGGAACGCCCTTGCCGGAATAACACAGCCTCAAACCACTATTAATACTAACCTGCAATTAGCCCTTGCAGAGTTAGCTGATAATCACATTCTTGCGCCAAATCTAAATCTCGCTATTGTTGTTGCAGAGAGTAAAACAGGTCTAGTGAAAGCCTACGTGGGTAGTCAAAATTATCATGATTTTAGTAATCACGGAGCCGTGGATTATGCGCAGGCTATTCGTTCTCCAGGTTCAACCCTAAAGCCTTTTATTTATGGTTTAGCGCAAGCCAATGGCAATATCGCAATGAACACCATCATTGACGACAGGGCCACGAACATAAATGGCTATCAACCCAAAAACATGACCAATCAGGCCTATGGCCAAGTATCCATTGCCGAGGCTTTGCAGCGTTCTCTCAACATACCTGCGGTAAAGGTAATCAACCGATATGGTGCAGATAAGTTTGCTGGCAAACTAGCTAGCGCTGATATACATCTCAAAAATGGCGAGGGCTTACCCATTGCCCTTGGTGGTGCGGGATTAAGTCTGATAGATCTAGTTGCTTTATACACTAGCCTTGGCAACCAAGGTAGTATCCGCAAACTAGCAACGGCACCAGAGGCTGATACAACTAATAGCCCTTTGATGCCAGTTAATACAGCGAAGCAGATTAGTTGGGTGCTCAGCAACAATGCAGCCGTGCATGGCCAACTACATGGCTCACACAAAACCCAAGCCATCGCTTACAAAACCGGCACAGGCCCAGGTGGTAGCGATGCCTGGGCAATGGGTAGCAATGGTGAATACACAGTAGGGGTATGGGTAGGAACGCCAGATGGTAGCCCAAAAGCACAGAACACCGGGCTTAGATCGGCAATACCTATTTTTGCCAAAGTGCTAGATTACATACCAGCCAGTAGCGTTGAAGTGCAAAAACCACAACAAGCCCCAGTAAGCCTAGCTTATTTTGATAAACGACAGACGGGCTTAGAAGTTCTCTATCCGGTGGATCGTTCCGTACTGAGTTTAAGCCAGCAGTCACTACGTATCCCACTAGATATTCAAAAAGCCAAGTACCCGATTTGGGTAAGTATTAACAACAATGACCTAGTTCAATTAAGTCGACCAAACGAATACTTAACTATCACCAAACCTGGTGGATACGAACTAGCAATAGTAGATAGCCAGCATCAAAGCACCAGTGTCAGCCTCTACGTAGAGTAGCTCTCCATCACAATTTCATCATTGTCCATTTTGTTTCGAATCTTACTCCCATTTTAATTAAATATTGTGGAGCACAATGAACATATAAGTTGTGAAGGAGGTACACAATGTTGAAGCAAGAATTAATAAACCTAAAAAGCCTAGATGATTCAGCAGAAAGTTCAGTATCAGTATCTGAAATACTGATTGCCTATGGAGACTGCGTGCCAATTG
>JAERSU010000002.1 GCA_016845445.1 Oceanospirillaceae bacterium
ATACTGTATCGACGAGCTCTATTACCTCATCGAACTTGCCATCTTCAAATAGCTTAATCGCTCTATTAGTTAGTTTCTGCGTATTCATTGGTTAGGGGTATTGCAACTGATAAATTCCCTCACATGTATTTTAGGAAAACTTTCCTGAGATAGTCGTGTTATACGTGTTTCTAGTTTTCCTGTTTTAGATATACATCAAACTAGGGTATTTCTACGCCAAAAAAAACGGCGGCCTTGCCAGGCCGCCGTGTTTTTTAACTTAAGAACTGGATTCAGCTCTTCAGACAAACCTTAACTTTATGCAAAGTTGAAGTTTGTGAGCGTGTCAACATCAAAGGTAGCAAGTGTACCAATAAGTGTGACATCGTCTGCTTCAATGGTGCCAGCGGTAGCACCAACACTATCGTCTACCAGATAGATCCTAGCAGTATCACCCGCATCACCATCGTAACCAGCAATTACGATACCCTTCGCCCCGGAGGACAAGTGCATCGAATCTCCCTGGCCTTCGATCAAGGCAACAACCTCGGCAATAGTATCTGTGCCTGCTGCTCCATCACCATCGATAAGCAGGGTTATCTTGTTATCCAAGGAAACGTCGTTTGTACCCGCCAAAGTGGCTTCAATGGAGTTGAAGGTGAATGTACCCATGTTGTCGAAATTGAACTTGTCATTTGCAACAACGAAGGTAATCACGTCCGTACCATTCAAGGCACCGGTTGCGTTGAACTTATAGGTATCGGCACCGTTGCCACCTGACAAGATGTCATTACCAGTACCACCCTGGATCGTATCTGCACCCGTACCACCTGTAATTGTGAGCACTGTCGATGTATAAGCACTCGCATTTACAGTATTGGTCGCATTACCAAGTGTAATGGTAACGATGCCGGCTTCCTTCGCCTCTGCACCAAGAGTAACGTTAACTGCAACATTACCTGAGGTTAGAGTCTCGACTGTCGTAACGTTAGTAAAATCAGCGTCAGTAACGGTCATTGCCGCCGACAGATTAATAACGTCCGTACCAGTACCACCAGTTATGGTGTCCGCCGAGGTCAAGTTACCAGAGGCCATGACATTAACGATATCGGCTGCAGCACCACCTGTAAAGGTAGTGGTTCCACTACCCATGTTGAGGGTATCTGCACCGGCACCACCGGTCAGGGTCAGCGTACCTGTGTAGTTAGTCGCTGTAATGATGTCAGCACCAGTACCAGCAGCTACAGTCACGGTGTTGGTATAAAGCGCACCAAGCGTGATCGTGTCTACATCAGTGCCGCCATTTACTGTGACAATACCTGCGGAGGCAGCATTAGAGCCCAGGGTGACAGTATGCGCAGCATCCGCAAGCGTTAACGTTTCAACACTTGTGACGCTGGTAAAGTCATCATCAACCACCGTAGAAGCGTCTGTGACACTTAGCACGTCAGTACCACTGCCACCCGATATCGTATCAAGTCCCGTCAACAGAGCTGACGTTGTTGAAAAGATATCGTTACCCGCACCACCGGTCAGGATGTCGTTACCACCATCACCATTGATCGTGTCAGCACCGCTGCCACCTGTGATCGTATCCGCACCGTCACCACCGGTGAGGATGTCATCACCCGCACCACCTGTGATAGTAAAGGTTGTTGTGGCGACTGCGACAGCAGATGCGTTAACCGTCAGGTCATCATCCGCATCTGTAATCACTGAGCCGTCAACCGTGACGGTCTGAATGTCACCCTCAGAAACTGCAGTGAAGGTAATTGAGACTGCTTCCGCTGTCGTTGCAGCACCGTTCGCGTCATAAACCGTGACATTCTCCAGTCCGGAGATGTCGTCCATGTCGATTACAGCAGTTACCGCACCACCTGAGTTATCGATTCGAACTGTGTCCGTACCAGCACCCAAGGTCAGGCTGTCACCGTCTTGCAAACCAGTGGTAGTGGCAAACGACACAATGTCATCGCCAGTACCGGTGGTTACGATGTCTGTGTTTCCTGAAGAGGCAGACAAATCAACAGTCAAGCCCGTTGTATAGGCGCTTGCACTAACCGTGTAGGCGGCATCCGTACCTGTAATTGTTGTAACACCCGCAGCCTGGGCCAAGGTGCCTAAAACGTAAGTACCAGTTGCGTTACCCGTAACTTTTTCAACGCCTGTGACGTTGGTAAAGTCAGAATCTACAGTTGGGCCATGTGTAATGGTATCGGTTCCTGCACCACCCGCTACCGTATCAGCAGAGGTGAGCGTAGTACCCATGGTTATGGAGTCGTTACCAGAGCCCGCTGTTACATTCACCGTACCAGTTGACACGGTAATCGCATCGTTACCAGCACCAGAGGTAACGATGTCATTACCAGTACTGGTGTTGATGATGTCATTACCAGCACCAGAGGTAACAGTATCCGCACCCGTGTTTGTTGTGATGGTATCCGCACCAGAACCTGTCGTAACAGTAACAGCAGTGAGTGCCGTACCTGCTGTGAGTGAAAGGTCACCAGTGAAATCGCCACCTGAAACAGTGGTGATTGCGGTATCAATAGCATTGGTGAAAGTCAGATCTGCATCACCAGTTACAGCAAGAGTTGTGGTCCCTACGGCCGTAGTTACCAAATCGTCAACCGTGGATGCCAGGCTGGTGCTGTTGACCGTAATAGTCTCTAGCGTATTAGTGCCACCTGCGTCAGTCACTGTGATGGTTTCACCACCCGCCTGAGTCACATTATTGACATTAATAGTCATGGAGTCAGTGCTACCTGAAAGCGCAGCGTCAGCAAAATTTATTGTGACATCATCAGTATGCGTATTCATGGTGACAGTCGGGACTGATGCCAAATAGTTCAACACAATCGCCGCGTCGCTTGATTCTAATGAATACGTGTCCGTACCTGTTATGTCGCGCGTATCAAGGGTCGTAGTATCCGCACTTGATGTGATTTTGATAGTTTCGACGCCGCTGATAGTAGGTCTTACCGATTCGTTACCCAGGGTAGCTGTTAACGTATCAGTACCAGTGCCACCAGTGATGATATCGACTGTATCAAGAGAGCCGGCAGTAGAGGCATCAAAAGTATCGTTGCCAGAGCCAGTCGTTAACTCGTCTGTGCCAGTGGTCAAGGTCTTAGCCTGAGCCACCGTATCGGGATCAGTATCATCGTTGGTAATTGTGGCGGAAACGCTGCTAACTGATGCAGTCAGATCTGAACCGGTGAAAGTTGTAGTAACAGTCTCGTCGGATTCAAAAGTAGTATCGCCATTGACCTTAACGGTAACGGTGGCATTCTGCTGTCCCGCCACAAAGGTAACGGCTCCCGAAGTCGAATCATAATCCGTCCCAGCTGTAGCCGTGCCACCTGAAACTGTTTCATAGTTTACGACAACGTCTGCTTCCGCAACTTTATCCAGTGACAAGGTATAGGTTAGATTCGATTGCCCTGAATCACCTTCATCAACACTTCCACCAGAAACTGACAAGGTGTATGTAGTCGCTGTTGCTGTAGCTGGCGTGGTTGAGCTATCGGTTACTGTGACGGAAGCTGTCTGTTCAGCTTTCGTCATTGTCATTGTCTCAGCGCCCTCGGTTGTTGCATCATTTGCAAGACCAACGGTCACAGTTGCCTGACCATCCGAATCAACTTCTGCCAGACCAGTCAAAGAGCCGCTGGACAGATCCGCAGAATTAACACCTGAAAGTACGTAGGAAAACTTTGTGCCTGCCGCGACATTAGTCGTCGTCAGTGTAAAGACGACATCGCCACCTTCACTGACTGTAGACGAGTCAGCAGCCAGGGAATAAGTTGCAGCAGACGAGGCAGCTGGCGTGGTTGAGCTATCGGTTACTGTGACGGAAGCTGTCTGTTCAGCTACCGTCATTGTCATTGTCTCAGCGCCCTCGGTTGTTGCATCATTTGCAAGACCAACGGTCACAGTTGCCTTACCATCCGAATCAACTTCTGCCAGACCAGTCAAAGAGCCGCTGGACAGATCCGCAGAATTAACACCTGAAAGCACGTAGGAAAACTTTGTGCCTGCCGCGACATTAGTCGTCGTCAGTGTAAAGACGACATCGCCACCTTCACTGACCGTAGACGAGTCAGCAGCCAGGGAATAAGTTGCAGCAGTACTGCTGATGCCAGCATCAACAGCTGTGTTTGCTGATGTTACTGTCGCGTCATCGCTGGTTACATTTGCCAGAACAGACTGCAGACCTGCCAGGGTTTCACCAGCCTGCTCCTTAGTAACTGTATGGTAAGTTGCTACTTCAACCTTGTTGTTGAAGTTAGCAGCAGAAGAACCAAAAGCAGCATCACTTTCAGACGTTGCGCTGAGGAAAGCCTGAGCTTCAATCATCAGGTCAGCGCGGCTAACGCCGCTGTTCAGCAGACCAACTGCGACCGTAACACCTTCGGCCTTAGCGGCTGCAGACGCTTCTGGAACCAGGTTATTCAGCCACTCAGTGGCAAATTCTTCCGCAGTTTGGAAAGAGGGGTAAAGGCCCGTGAATTCGGACTTCGCAGTCAGGGCAACAGCAACGTCAGACAGCGTACCGCCGCCGTCTATGATTGCTACCAGTTCAGCCAATAAAGTTGTGCCGGGAGCCGCGTCAAGTGCCGTGACTACCAGTTCAATAATATCTTGGCGGGTTTCAGCTGTAATAGCCATTTAAAACTCCTTGAGATCGATTTCAATGTTTTTTCCGATGGCGTGACGGCCATTGCTGGGTCCTCGCAATCCCGGGAAAACGCTCAAACAACTGGCAGCTGCCCCATCATCGGTTTTGCTAGCATAATCAAAGCACCCCGCACATCATGTGATTGAAATCACAAGGAAGCGGGATACTCCGAAAATTCTGTATACCATTAACTTTCTTCAAGTTCTTCAGCGGTGACCTTTTTTTAATAGGCGCAGAGCGCACAGGCGGCAACCCCGCTGACAGGCATAGGTATCGGCAGAATGGTACAGGCACTTTACCCCTAAAACAACCAACCGATGAACAAAATCAACAAAATTAGGTAACTTGCTCATATTGCGGTGTTTTTCAGGGCAAGAAAGTGCAGATTTTCCGGCGATTGCAGGCCCGATTTGCACTGTTTTGGTGCGGCTCTTTATTATCCAAAAAGATTGCCTGGTTTTCGTGCAGGTTCCCCAAAGGTTTGTGAGATTGGAAAAGGAATCTGCTGGATCAGAACTGCCAGCTAATGCCCAATTCTACCGACGTGTCTTCCATTCTGAACAGCTCGAGAGTGTTGTCCTGATCCTGATGATAAAGATTAACCAGAAACTGGGCATTCGGACCTAATAAAGGG
>JAERSU010000003.1 GCA_016845445.1 Oceanospirillaceae bacterium
ATGTTGTAAGGGCTAGCGAAATTATTTGTAGATTTAGTGTATACTAAATCTACAAATAATTTCGCTAGCCCTTACAACATACTCGCAGAATAACTAGCAACACACATTTAAAGGTTAAGTATAAGGATTAATTGATACCTAGTATGTCTAAGGTGAGAGAGTTACGAACCAGAAGCTGGCTAAACAAGGGCATTTTTCGATACATGCTTATTCTCATGCTATCACTGCCTCCCTTTTACGCTCATGGAACCATCTATTCGGCTTCTGACGCCAATGGCTCGGTGAGCGCCGCTGGTTATTGCCCAACAGCTAATTTCACCCCAGCAGGTATCCCTTGGAAAATTTCAGCCAACTTGTCTGCAACGGGACTTTCGACTTACTGTCGCACCGCATCGGTTTCCGCGGGCGGCACTAGCAGTGCAGAGGTAGCCATTGGTGGCGATGGCGGCCTAACCAGTACCACCCAAAACTATGGATTTATCATTGGCGAAGGTGGCGCAGCGGCAGAATTTAACATCACCTCCTTTCGAATTTGGTTGCCCTCTCAACAGACATTATCCATAGAGAGTTACAAAGACAACAGCTTGGTAAGTTCATCCTCAACGGCCTTATTACCGGTGAACTTTTCCACCATCAGCCTTAACCTTACTGACGTTGATCAGGTGTTAATCCGCCACAATGACGTTGATTCCTATGCCACCTCCTTCGATATGTCTGCCTTTGTGGATAGCACCCCACCCAGTTTTGAGAATGGCACCCCAAGCACATCGAGTGTCACAGCCAACTCACTGACACTCAATATTGATCTCGATGAAGACGGTACCGTTTATTACGTCATGCTTTCAGATGGCGCGGCCGCGCCGTCGGTTTCCGAAATCATGACAGGCTCAGGAGCTAGTGGTGCCGCTGCCGTCTCCGCAGCCAATGGAGCGACCACAGGCACGCTAAAGTCGTTTAACATTACCGGCCTTGCCGACAGCACAGCCTATGATATATACGTGGTTGCCGAAGACAATGCGCCCTCACCCAATTTGCAAAACAGCGCCACCAAAGTGGATGTCACCACAGCCGATGGCACCGCGCCAAGCATTACCTCCATTGCTCGCCAAAGCCCATCGGTCTCGCCCACCAGTGCTGACAGCGTCACCTGGCGCATGACCTTTAGTGAAGATGTACAGAACGTCGATGCCAGTGATTTTAAACTAACCGGTAGCAGTGCCTCTCTAGCAGTCAGCCAGGTTAGTGCTAATGTTTACGATATCAGCGCAAGCGGCGGTGACCTGGCTGACCTAAATGCCAGCATAACCTTATCCGTTGAGACCACATCCAATGGCCAAAACATTCAGGATTTATCTGCTAATGCCCTAGGTAATGTAAGCGATAGCGGCGCTTACCAAATTAGCAACGACGTGGCTGCACCCTCGATGGTTATAAGTGCTGCACAAGGAGCTAGCGGCTTTAGCTCTGACGATACGTACCTTGCGTTAACATTTACAGCCAGTGAGGAAGTTGGCGCATCGCCTAACGATTTTGTTGTCGCTGATGTCAACGTCAGCAATGGCTCATTGAGCAGCTTTACCAAAGTATCTGCGACTGTCTATACAGCCACCTTATCCCCCACTAAACCTGGCACGGTTAGCGTCAATGTGCCTGCTGGAGCATTCAAAGATAGCGCGGGCAATGCCAATGCAAGTGCCAGCCAATTTGACTGGACCTACGGCCTTGACCCAACCACCAAAGCAGATGTCAGCGAAACAATAAAAGCCACCACCAAGGGAGTAAGAAGCTTAAGCTCAATATCCAAAAGTAATATCTTACACCGCGTAAATTGGTTAAATCGCAACAGGTTCTCAGCCAACAAATCCCACCAAGGCATACAATTTCAGTTTGCTCACAATCTGCTCAATGGGCTGTTAAATGGTACCCATAACCTCCCCGTTTCACTTGAGCAATCCATGCACGACATTGCCAGCCTTAAGGACATAGGCGCAGTGATTGACTATGGTGAACATCAAGGGACAAATATGGCAGCGGCTAAGCTACGCCAAATTACCGGACTTTCCAGCTTAACGCTTAATCCTAGCGGTGGCCCCATCTCAGGGGATTGGTCCATTTGGACTGAGGGCGAAATTACTATTGGTAAAAATGATGCCAAAGAGCAAGACAGTGAGTCTGTGGCCATATCCATTGGTATGGATAAGTACTTAAATGACAATGACACAGACTTATTAGGTTTCGCTGTTACCTTAGGCCAAGACGACATAAAACATGGCACCTCAGGCTCTAAAACGAGCGCCGATAATTATAGCCTTGCCCTCTATTCGGTCATTGACAGTGATACAGCTTCCCAGCTAGAGTTGCTCCTGGGTATTGGTCACATGACCTTCAATAGCAAACGAATCGATGGCGCCCAAACATTAACGGGCAAGCGAGCAAGCGATCTCATCTTTGGTACTGTGGGAACGCGCTTCAACATTGTTAACAACAAGCAGTTCAGTCTATCACCCTATGCCAAAATAGATAGCACCTATGGTGTCTTGTACGCCTATGATGAATCAGGTGGCTCTCTTGCCATTGCCTATGATAGACAATATGTGAATCAGGCCATGATATCCCTAGGCGGCGATGTGGCATTAAATTATTACCTTAACAATCGCCAACTTAAGCCTTATGGAAAACTAGAAGTTGGCTATGACCTCAGTGGTAGTTCAACCACTAACATGCACTACCTAGACAACAGTGCCACCCGCTACAGCTTCGAAACCCTTTCTGTCAGCAAGGGTCTGTGGAAACTCGGCATCGGGGCCGAATACATTATTAGTAAATACGTCACGGCTTCCTTTGGCTTTGAACACACCAATTACTTCGGAAAAGCCTATAGCAATGGTGTTAGGGCGGCACTATCCGCTAAATATTAGTTACCTAAAACGTCCGATTTATGAGAGAATTGTGAGCTAATTTGACCTCCGTCATGGCTTCACTTTTATACGCGTAAGGCTCCACTTGAAGCAAACAATCTCATTTATCTTCCTATGCATATTGTTAGCATTCAAGCCAAGTTATGCTGCGACTGTGGTGTCGTATAATTTTGATGACAACCTATTTGATACCAGTGGTAATGGCAATCATGCCAGCCTAGTTAGCGGTAGCGCTACCTATGTGGATTCCGCATCAGGCAAAGCTATCTCACTCAATGGCAGCCAACATCTGGTGATGCCCAATGACCTCATACGCAATCAGTCCAACTTCACCTTCACGGTAAAATTCCGCGCCCAATCTGGCGCTAGCGGCGGTATTCTTGGCTACCAAAACGTGGCAGCAACCACCACCGCTACTGAGTGGATACCGCTCATTAACATCGACACTAACGGTAAAATTCGGGTTGAGTTATGGACCAATAGCGGAGGCATGTCCTTAACATCTACAGCATCGGTGGATGATGGCAATTGGCACACTGTGGTGATGACAGGTGACGTCGGTTAAAACGGTCTCAATGCCTATTTAGACGGCACATCCATTGGTAGCGCCTTGGGACAAATTGTGCATTTATCCATGAGCTACAACCAGATTGGTGTCTCTGATTCCCGCGGCAGAAATTCATTAGGCAACAGTTCATCTGACTATTTCACCGGTGAAATAGATGACTTCAGTGTAACCAATACCGCAGCATCAGCAGCTGAAGTAGCCAAAACAAGCCAGTCTATTTCTTTTCCTAGCATTGCTGCACAAACAGGCCCGACACTGTCACTCAGTGCTACCGCCAGTTCCGGCTTACCGGTGACCTTTACCAGTAACACCACCTCTGTGTGTACCGTGTCTGGATCTACCGCCACCTACGTCAGCAATGGCACCTGTACTATTGTGGCTTCACAAGCTATTGAGAATGAACGCTTACTCTCTCGCATTCGAGTTATTCATGAAGATAGCCAAGGCACCATCGGTGCCCATCGAATGCATGATGATTTAACTGACGAAGGTGAATCACTGAGCTTAAATCGTGTGGCTAGATTAATGGCTTCAGAAGGCTTACAGGGTTTTCCAAGAAAAAAGAAACGCGGTCAGCGTGCAGCACCTATTGTAGTGGCACCGCACATTAAAAACCTTTTGCAGCGAGACTTTACTGCTAATGAACCTGAAACAAAGTGGGTAACCGATATAACAGAAATCCCGACTAAAGAAGGGAAGCTTTATTTATGTGTTGTCATCGATCTCTATGACAAGATTGTAGTCGGTTGGTCAATGCATCATAGGCAAGATCGTCGAATGGTGATTGAAGCTGTAAAAATGGCAGTCTGGCAACGAAGAAGCGATAACGTAGTTATCTTACATTCTGATCGAGGCAGCCAATTTAGAAGCGGAGACTACCAACGCTATTTATCCGATCATGCGTTGATTTGCTCAATGAGCATGGTTGGGCATTGCGGTGATAATGCCGCTTGTGAAGGGTTCTTTGGCGTTCTGAAACGGGAGCGTATAAACCGAGCCAATTACCCAACACTGGATTCAGCAAAGTCAGATGTGTTTAACTACATCGAACGATTCCATAATCCTCGTATGCGACGACGGCAAGCTAAGCGTGATATGGAGTTTGAGTCTGTTTATAACCGTCCGTGAAAACGGGGTAGAACCCACCCGACGATAGCTTTAACAGTTGTTAGTATGCGACGCACGGAAGCATTTGATAATGATTTATCTTTTAACCAATCTCTAAACTCACCACCGTCAGTAGTTGTATATTGATCTATTGGCCTGTCACCTAAACATGATATGACGTAGTTAGTGTTACGCTCTGCAGAAGTAAAGAATGTCTTTGACCTGCCCTCACCTTTTAGCCTGATGTAGGCTTGCTTAGCTTGAGACAAGGTAATCACATTTGATTGGTAGTCTGAATTAGCTACAAGCAAATGAGCCGCAGGCACATCCATTGCTGACAACCGAAGAGACAACCAATAGGTCTCTAGTTTAGCCGTAATTGAAGCTGCTGAAATGGAAGCTTTATGGGCTGATTTGGTCCTTAAAGACATCACTATCCTGTCTTTGAGATAGTGCTTACTCAAGTCTTTTGGCACCTTCCTACCGTAGTAATAAATGCCGTCTTTAATATACGTATGAGTTGGATTTAGACCTTCCATAAGCCCTACTGTGTAATTCCAATATTGAAAAAACACGTAGAAACAAACAGTTGGAAATGCTCTTGAAAGCGAATGGTGCCTCGGGCCGGAATCGAACCGGCACGCTGTTTCCAGCGAGGGATTTTAAGTCCCTTGTGTCTACCAATTTCACCACCGAGGCATCGGGGTGGGATGCTTCCCAAAGAAGAGGCGCAAGGTTACCAAGAAGCGCCTTAATTCGCAAGCAAAACTATGAAAAATCAATGCATTGTCTTGCCCTTGATTAACTGTAACCAAGTCGCAAGTAGTCAGCCATTGCGGCACTGAGTTGATCACTATTGTTGGCCGGGGTATAGAGCACAATTTTATGTGCTGGCAACTCTGGTAATTGCCCCTTGTGCTCAATCACCTCACGGCCGGTTATGACGGTGCTTTGCATTTCAACACTGACCCCAAAGTCGGCGCTATTTAACGCTTCAACAACCGCCACATTGTCTAGGCCGGCTACTTCTTCCCAGCTTATACCGGCTTTTTTCAGCTCCCTAAAGGCAATGTCTTTGAAAGCACAGTTACGCGTAATGGTCATTGGTAGCGGTCGCTGACGCCAGGCTGAGCCACCTTTTGCACCAACCCATTCTAGCTTTTCCTCTGAGATAACTTCACCGCCCTTATCAGCATCGAACTCAGTGGTAATAATTAAATCTAGCTGGCCATTGGCGTACATAGTTTTTAGTTTCTTGGTAAGCTCTACCATGAGCCTTACCTTCACGCGAGGGAAATCTCGAGCATACTGTTTTAACACCTCAGGTAACCTTGGGAAGATAATGTCATCCGGCACTCCTAGCCTTAATTCACCTTCAAATTCCGCCGCCGTTAAACGCCCTACTACATCGTCATTCAGCTCCAGCATCTGCTTGGCATAATTGAGCAATTGCTCGCCAGCACTGGTCACTAGCATCCCCCCTGACGTGCGCTCAAAGAGGATTAAATCCAGACTGCCTTCTAGCCTCTTAATTTGCATACTAATGGCAGATTGAGTCATGTATAAGCGGCTGGCGGCCTTCGTCATGCTGCCAGTTTCAGCAATGGTAACAAAACTTCTTAAGGTGGCGAGATCGAGATTTCTAAGGCGCGCATACATTATCAATTTCCGTGAATACAAACATCAATTTAATTCGTTTTACTTATACCAATGGTTTTCGGTATAGTCAACATACGTTATGAAGCAAAGCAATTATTTCACAAATATTGATGGAGGTTTTGATGACTGTTTATGCCGAAAAACTGCACACCACTGACGCAACAACCCCTGCCACACTGACAGCTCAGTTGGCACATCAAGTTACCCGCATGTGGAATCAAGTGCGCTTGAACAAACAGCTTGCACGCGAACGAAAGCACCTAGCACGCCTTCCTGCACATTTACTGGAGGATATTGGTGTCGACGCTGCCACAGCAAAGCGAGAAGCAGGTAAGCACACCATACCGACGAACCGTCAGGTAGATTAAGTTTCTGTCTGTTGTATTGATTTACAGCTTCGGGGCTCACTATGTGGGCCCTTTTTTATTAGGCTACGGTATCTTTATTAAGCTATAGCATCAATGCCTTTTTTATCTGCTAAGGTGAGCATTTTTAATGCCGGCCCTTTCGGCTTACTTAGCCCTTGTTCCCACTTCTTAACAACTTTGTCACTAACATTTAAATAACGAGCTAACACTGGCTGAGACAGATTATTTCGTTGCCTTAAGGCTTGAATTTGTTCTGGTCCGAATTCATGAACAGTGGTTAAACACAGAGTATCAAATTTACGCATTGTTGTTTTGCTGATTGCACCGGATTTATTAAGGCCTGTTGCTGTTTTATGAACAGTTTTTAAAATATCACTCATCATCCACCTCGCTATCTACTTTGACTAATTCACCACTAGCAATCCGTTCACCTATGGTCATTTGATTAAATCCAACTAGCTCTTTGGCTAACTCCTTTAGTGCTATTCTTTCCTGTTTATTAATATTTGATTTCGCGTTCTTTTCAAACATGTATAGGAAGAAATACTTATCATTAATGACAGCGCCAACCATTGTTCGATAGCCACCACTTTTACCCTTACCTGGCTTGGCAATTCGTTTTTTGTACAAGTGACTGCCAAGATCAGCATCGACCAGCCCAGCTGCAATCTCATCGCAAGCGACTTCAAGGTCACTATCATCTAGATCCGCTTTTTTGAATCTCGCTTGAAACTCTTTGGTTTTGTATATCACAAAGTGTACCCCAATAGAGTATACTAATAAAGAAATAGCACCTTTTAATTTAAGTGGTGCAAAATTGAATGACAATTGCCATTTATATAAGGGATGCTAGAAAGCATAGACTAGCATCTTCTAATTGTTCATTTGACACTGTAATCTCCCCAAACAACCAGATCAAACTCCCCTTCCGGGTAGTCTGCTGGTAGGTCGGTACGTTTCCAGGTGACACGATCGCCCGCTACCAAACTGTGAGATTCGGTGGTGCGATAGTTCGCGGAATTGAATAGATTGTTGCCCCATGGGGGCAACGATAACTAAAGAAATGACTCATTTATAATGCAAAATATGAGACAATATTCGGGTTATTTCGAACGGAACTTTAAAATTGGCAAAAGAACTAGTTATCTACTGTGATGAGTCATTAAGTAAAGGCACATACTTTGGAGATTTTTATGGAGGCGTCATTATTTCTTCGGAAAATCTGGAGAGTGTTGAATCCACGTTAGAAAATGCTAAATCAACTCTTGGGTTAACTGGAGAGATGAAGTGGAACAAAATTAGCGCCACTGATTTCGAACGTTATATCGAATTTATTTCCATTTTTTTTGGTTTCATCAAGGATGGAACAGTAAAAGCACGTATTCAATTTACGCCAAGAGCACACCAAATTGATATAAATACTGTCCCTCAAAAGAATAGAGACGTCAAATTCTTTTTACTGTATTACCAGTTCATTAAATGGGCTTTTGGCTTAAAGCATTCCAGCACATCCGAATCCCCTACCCGAGTCCGTATTTATTTTGATGAACTTCCTGACTCTCAAGCCAAGTGTGTAGAATTCAAAGACTACATTTGCCGAATTCCTAGCACTCAGGATTATAGTAATTCAGGAATTTTCATTACTCCAAATGATTTATACGAGGTAGATTCAAAAAAGCACATATTACTCCAGTGCATAGATATAGTACTTGGATCCATGCAATTTCGATTGAATGATCAACATAAAGCTAAGCCTGAAGGACAAAAACGTCGCGGTAAAAAAACAGTGGCTAAGGAAAAAGTTTATAAACACATTAACAGCCAAATTAGAGACATTTACCCGAACTTTAATATCGGGAAAAGTACGAGTGATCAAGGCGATGTTACGAATCGATGGCACCACCCATATAGACACTGGGAGTTTATTCCTAATGGTGGCGTTTATGACGAGACAGCTACAAAAGCAGCAAATAGAAAATAAAAGACCCCGCGTCCCGCTATTCTCCTCTTGGAGCAATACCTTAAGCAAAACTTAAGCCTTCGCGGTGGCAGGGTCCACCAGAATGATAATGGAAAGCCCCCAACTTTGCAAAGAAATTATGCTTTTAAATGCTGTTTTTCTCCTATTACCCTATAAAACTTAGATTTAGATAGGCCATAAAACTCCTTTAAATACCTAACGTTACTTCCATTAAATCTAGCTCTTATTTCTAATTTTCTTCTTAGCCTTCTCACTACCTACATAAAGACGCTCGTACGCTTAACTAAGGCAATTTAAACTACTGTATATTAGGAAATGGATTAGGAAGTATTAGGAAGTTAGTGATTACTATCACTGAAAGCTAGAGGGGAATGGAGGCTGAGGTCGGAATCGAACCGGCGTACACGGAGTTGCAGTCCGCTGCATGACCACTCTGCCACTCAGCCTAGATATGTCGGGAGACACAAAGATTGGAGCGGAATATCGGGTTCGAACCGACGACCTGAACCTTGGCAAGGTCCCGCTCTACCAACTGAGCTAATTCCGCGTAATCTAATTCAGCACTATACGGCGGCTGGATGTCCGTCAATGGGTCTGCAAGTGACCTAAAGAGGGCGCCTATTCTACCACCCACAAGGGTGTTTGATAAGGCCTATTTTACAGAAAAGAGAGTGGCATCCCGTAGGGGGTTCGAACCCCTGTTACCGCCGTGAAAGGGCGGTGTCCTAGACCACTAGACGAACGGGACACAATCTCAATACTCTGTAAAAGAGTGGTGCGCATATTATTGATTTAACTGGATTCTGTCAACAGCAAAATGGATATTTAGGCGAAAAAACCACAATCATATCAATCTGCTTCAGCCGATGGCCTTCATAGCTGCAATGGTTTTAGTAAAACCCGCCTCTACCTGTTCGCGGCCGTAATCATCATCGCTGGTATAACGTTGCATTTGAATACGGAACATACCGTTTACTAAGGCATAAAGCACCTCGGCATCGGCCTGCAATTGCATCTTGTTAGCCACTCGTTGCACCACTTCAATCAAGGCTATTTCCAAATCCGTCACGGTTGGCAAAAACACCTCATCAAACAAAGACTGGGTACGAATATCGAACCACAAACGGTGGGTTGCCGCATCAGTAACTATGGTGTGCACCAGCAGGTTGTGGAATAGCTGTTCGGCCTGTTCAGGGGTAACGGCCTGTTCCATCACCCCATCCAATTGACTGATGAAGTCTTCTTTATAACGCGTCACACAATAGGTAATGAGCTCTATCTTGTCTTCAAAATAGTAGTGCAGCATGCCCAAAGACATGCCCGACTGCTCGGCAATATCACGCAAAGAGGTGTTGGCATAACCTAACACCACCAAGGCTTTAATGGCACTTTCAGCAATCAGGCGCTTTTTGTCTTCGCGCTTGGTGGACTTTCGGTCAGCTCGTTCCTTCAGCTTATTTGTCAGGGCATTCATAACAGCAAGGGCGCGATGGCCCTATTATCCTCTAACCTAGCAAGGCGTTGATGAACAATCGAGGTAGCTTAAGCCATCCTGGCTTATGTTGGAAGTGGGTTAGCAACATTCCTACCTTATCCTGCTTTTTGTTGGTAATAAACCAAGGCGGACGCGGTAACAAGCTAAACTGACCACTTAGCAAACCTCGCGGGAATGGGCGCCATGGTGCGTACACCAGGGTGCGCTCTATGTTTTCCAGCATAAAGGTATTGTGCACAAAACCAATGCCACTTTGCACATCATCCAAGGTGTGCCCTGGGTAGGCTCCCCACGGACACTGGGTAACTAGAAAGCCTAAGCCACTCCAGCCATTGACGGCAATAGTACCGTAACGCAACTGGGCCACCATAGCTTCAAACTTCTGCTTACCAATTTGTTTTATGGTCTTCGGATGAATGAGGATATTGGCCCCTAAGGTGCCACGTAGCTCAGTGTTACAATAATCAATCGCAGCCTGCAGGTAGGCTTCAGCACCTTGGCCATCATCCAGGTCCATGGTACTAAATGCCGGGCCAAAGACTTCGTTGTCTCTATACCAATCATTACTACTTACATTGAGGCTATTGATAATGCAAGCTGGCGCTACCTCGCCCCTAGCCACCTTATCAGTGGCATCAGCATGGCTAGCAAATACCTCCAAACGGTCCATGGCTCCCGGATAATAAGCCGGCCTGGTAGAAACCCCCATGGTGCCTTTAATAGCCGCCATTAAGTTGGATTTCTTCGCCCAGGTGGAAGGCAATACCAACACCTGACACGCCACGCAGTTAAAACCAGAGTTATGCAATTTTTGGGTGGCGATGTGTTCGGCTTGGAAATCAATGTCAGCTTGGCTCCATGGCCCAGGTACAACAATGGTTGGGCACACACCACCCAGCTCAGACGTCATGGGGCGAGTATTAACAGGCGTGTTGTTACGCTTGTTTTCTTCACCCTGCTCACCTACCCCCCAAATGATGGCGTCATGGGTCAAATGGGAACCGGTGATATGTAGCTCTTCAACCAATTCATGGTTGGTTAGATAAGGCCCTACTTCAGCTCCGCCCGTGACAATACGCAAAGCATCAATATCGATTAGGGGTGCCATGGCACGGCGTAGAATAGGTGCCAAATAGTCCGTAAAGGGATTCATTTTTAGCAGACAAACCTGGTCTTCTAGGAACAGCTTTTGAAAACAATCTAGTGGCGAAATAGCGGTAATATTGCCCGCCCCCAGAACCAAGGCTACCTTGCCTTGGCGTTCGGCTTGCGGCTTGTTGTAACACCAGCCACTGTGATCTTTCAAATTGCTATTGTTAACCTCGGGTTGCATCCATACCTCGGCCTTCACCCCAGACATCAGCAGATGCTCCCACAGGGATTGTGGCAGAATTTGTACGGCCAACTGGCCCGTGGTTGTTTGCCTAGTTTTTAAATGATTCAGATAGGCTTTACCATCTAGCTTATTTAAAGTGTCAATCAAACCATTGCAACAAGCCATAAAGGCATAGGGGCCACTTATCCATTCCTCGCCCACTAGGTAAGAATCCAGAGGAATCTGCTTACTACGTGCAGCGGCATCAGCCCAGGCAGGTGCCACCTTCAACAATTCATCTTTGATGGCCTGCAAAATAGCTACACGCTGCTTAACTGATACCTGCACCCAAGTATCTTTGGCCGCCGCTAATGTCTGTAAAGCCGTATCTAGCTCCTGTTGTTTCTCCACAGTCACCATATTGGTCATGCTGTTCATGCTGCCCCCTGAGATTGTTTAAGCATATCTGACAACTTTTCACCTATCATGATGGAAGGCGCATTGGTGTTACCACTCACAAGATTGGGAATAATCGAGGCATCTGCCACACGCAGATTTTGCAATCCGTGTACACGCAACTGGGGGTCAACTACCGCCATGTCATCCACACCCATTTTGCAGGTGCCAACTGGATGATAAACGGTGTCTGCCCGCTGGCGAATGTGCTCGGCCATTTCTTCATCACTTACTTCACCTTCCATAAATAGTTCTTTATGGCGATACTTGTCCATAGCAGGAGAATTTAACGTGGCGCGCAATTTCTGGGCGCCCCGTACCATGGTCTGCAAATCTCGTTCATCAGACAGGAACTTAGGGTCAATACCTGGTGCAGCCTCAGGATCAGCACTTTGCAGGAATACCTGCCCACGGCTGTGGGGACGCAGCACACACACATGGCAGCTGTAGCCATAGCCCATATGCAACTTACGCGCATGATTGTCAACAATGGAGATAACAAAGTGGGTCTGCACATCAGGACGGTCCACCTCTTCGCTGGTTTTGAAGAAACTACCTGATTCGGCTAAGGGGGAGGCAATCATACCTGAGCCATCCTTGCGGTAGCTAGCTATCTCTTTGGCCATTTTCACGGTACCAGCTGCGCCTAGACCCAATACATCTTTATCTTTGGACTTATAGGCGAGTATAAAGTCCAAGTGATCCTGTAGGTTCTGACCAACACCAGGCAGCTCATGCACCATGTCGATACCATACTGCTGAATATCTTCAGGTCGACCAACACCAGATAGCTGTAACAAATGAGGCGAGGCAAAAGCACCACCAGAGAGCACCACTTCTTTACTAGCTTGGACCTCTTGAAGCTTGCCGTTCTGGGCAAATCGCACACCCACTGCGCGCTTACCTTCAAACAATATTTTGTGCGCTTTGGCGCCGGTTAGTACGGTCAAATTAGGACGATCAAGATTAGGAATCAAATAACCTAAAGCAGAGGAACAACGTTCGCCGCGGCGCTTGTTATCATGAAACTGGGTAACCTGATAGACGCCCGTACCGGCATTATCGCCACTATTGAAGTCATCGATTTTAGCCACCCCTTTGGGCAGCCGAGGCGTCCACAAAGGCCTGCGAAATAGGCCGAGGGTTATTTTGATTAGAAACGTGTAGCGGGCCTTCATCACCATGGCTAGCATCGGCACCACGCTGGTTATTTTCTGCCTTTTTGAAATAAGGTAGCACC
Organism: Oceanospirillaceae bacterium; assembly: GCA_016845445.1. GTDB lineage: Bacteria > Pseudomonadota > Gammaproteobacteria > Pseudomonadales > Balneatricaceae > Njordibacter. The sequence continues at coordinate 13,108 of JAERSU010000003.1, forward strand.
TCATCCCATGACCAACCTTCACAGCCCTGTTGTGCCCACTCGTTGTAGTCATCCTGATGCCCACGAATATATATCATGGCATTAATAGCACTAGAACCACCCAGAGTTTTGCCCCGTGGCTGGTAACCAATGCGGCCATTTAAACCAGCTTGTGGCACTGTGTTCCAAGCCCAGTTATT
>JAERSU010000004.1 GCA_016845445.1 Oceanospirillaceae bacterium
TATTGTCAAGCAAGTCGGCAAACCTAAATCCATCAATATTTGATGTCGCCCTTGGAGCAAATAGTTTTCTTAATTCGTCTATCATCCTATGTTCCTATAGTCTTGTTCCCACTGTCTACGCATTACCCAAGGATCACCAAAGGGAACTTGAGCGCCCACTCCGTATGAACTAGGTGCTTGTCTACCAGTAGCCTTGCCTCCTGCCATAAGAGAGGACATAAGTAACTGGTTCATCCAATCTTCTTCGTCATCAGGCTCTTCTTCATTTTTTTGAGAAGGCATTGTGTCAGCCAAAGACTCAGGGCCAAATGTATGTCGCTTTACATTATCTCTAATTGCGGCCATCCTTGCACTTTCTGTTCCCCGAACATCTACACCGGGAGTTCCTTCTGGATAAGCCGGGGTTCCAAAAGTAGAACCTTCTCCTATTTGGATTGGAGCAGATGCGCCTAATTCTCCATGAGGGCCATAAACCTCGTCAAGCCTTCTGAAAATGCTTTCCCAAAATCCTTCTTCTTCCATTACAATGCTCCATAATTAACCTGATAGTAACCGTTCTCATTGACGGATACAGCATCAGGATTAGTTTCAAGAACCTCTTGAGCCATGACACCAACAGTCGGAGAGTCTATACCCAACTCTTTAGCCTTGTCATTCCACTCCCAAGTGTAGACGTTGTAACCTTCTTCTTCACCGATGCGGGTTACATTATCTTTTAGTCTTGCGTCAGAGAATGGGGCAAACCCAAGGCTACCCGCAATACCGGCTATCTGTCCTAACTGGCTAAGACCGCTTGGCCCCGGCGTGGTAGCCGTAGTCGTTGAGCCGTAGTCACCAGATACCATAGCCATGTAGTTACGCAGTGCGTTCTGCGGAGCATTGGCTTCATACTCGTATCGTGCCATGTCACGGTCAATAGAGGCTTGAGTCATAGCCCTACGTTGTGCACCAACATTACCGATAGCACCGTACATAGCAAGCGGCGCACCCATAATGGTTGGGTACTGTTGCTGACCGAACTGCTGTTGACCAATGATCTGCTGTGCGGCAGGCAGTCTCTGGCTTTGAGCCGTCTGGTAAGCGTCTGTATACATCCTTGCAAGCGGTGTAGTAAGACCCCTAGCCACTGCATCAGTAACAGCCTTGTTCTGCTCCAGTGCGGCTCTGCTTGAGCCTCCGGGCTGATACATAACCTGTTGCTGTCTGATACCGGGGAGAACACTCTTCTGTAGATTGCCAATAACATCACCAGTGAGGGCTGATGCCATCGCTCCGTAAGGTGTTCCCGGCCCTGTTCTTACATTCCCTGCTAAGAGGTCAGCCTGTTGCTGTGGGGTAAAGCCTGTCTGCCCACCAAGGCTACGCATGAGAGCGCCTTCGGCCCCTGCCTGCATACCAAGCGCCCTTGGCCCTTGAGCATACTGTAGCGTCTGCTCTTGAGCAAGGGTTTGAGCAGGATCAAATCCTGCCAAAGTCTCACCGGGATAGTATCTCGGAGCGCCCCTGTCATATATATTCTTGGCTTGAGCAAAGCCCCCTGTTAGATAACCTTTCTGTTCAGCCCACGGCTCAACATTGGTTGTGCTTACTTGTGTTCCGCCACCGCTCATATTGAATTCCTTTGATCTAAATGTAGATTAACCAACTGTAGTTCCAGTAGGAACTCCTGCTCCTGACGCTTGTGATCCCGGCTCCCCGGTTCCTTCTCCACCGCCTGTTTCTTCTTCTTCTTCTTCTTCTTCGTTACCAAACAATTCCTCTGGAGGGGTAACTTCTATTGGGCCGAATGGCGCACCATAGAATTGGACAGGGCCAACACCAAACTGAGGAGGCTGATACTCTAGGATGCCAGTGTTAATCGGGTAAGCATCTGCATACTGCTCAGTTCCAGGCTGATACAGAAGTCCGCCATCACCCATAAAAGGATTGGCTGGCATATACGCTCCCAAGTTTGCTGTAGCGGCCATATAATCAGGAAGGTTGTAAGCCTGTGGACGCTCGTACCTAGAGGTTAGCATCGGAAAGTATACGTTCTCCCCCGGATATGGGCCAATAGGAAGCAGTCCAGAGGAGGAGGATGATCCACCACCCCCACCACTACTACCTTCACTTACTGATTGTGCTTGTCTTGCGGGATAAGTCTGCCACCATGCCTGACCAGATGCTTCCTTTGCTCTTTCTCCTGCCTTCCAAGCGTTAAATTTATCCATTGCAGATATCCACTCCTGTTTAGGAGCGTCAGCCGCAGGAAGTGTAACGCCGGGAACCTTGTCATAATGCAAGCCTCTAGCGTGAGCAAGTATTTTATCGTGGTCTTTAGCCCATGCGTCACCACCACCTAAGCCTAATCCAGACATTAGTGCATCCTCTCTTTTAAGTCCTTAGCAAAGACAATATATGAATCTTTCCAATCAGGTAACATTTTCTTCCATCCTTTTCTACCCCATAATTCCAGTGCAGAGCATCCTTTCTTTATAGCAAAGGCTTCTACCATATCATTAAATTTCTCATGTAACTCTTTAAACCTTTCCCCAGAGATAGATACAACCCTAAGTATTCTTTTCTGAGGGTAGTTTACAACCATAGTAACCATAGACATAACAATCTGATTATCTTCTGTGGCTATCCATAACTGCATCTC
>JAERSU010000005.1 GCA_016845445.1 Oceanospirillaceae bacterium
GATCTAGGCTGCCGGCAATGGTGCCCAACAGGGCGAGGCCCGCGATCATCCAAACCAGCTCTTTTGGTAAGGCAAATAACAGGCCGGTAATACTAGTCGCAAATAGGCCTACACATACATAGAATACGCCCGCCCAAAGTACGGCCCGGTAGCGTTGCCGTGGGTCTTTATCGACATCTTCTGTCATGCAGATGGCAGCCGTAATGGCGGCCAGATTAAAAGCAAAGCCACCAAATGGCGCCGTTAATAACCCCGTGATGCCTGTCCAACTTATGAGAGGTGATGCGGGTGTGTCGTATCCGGCAGTGCGAATGGCCGCAATGCCAGGTAGGTTTTGCGATGCCATGGTGACGATAAATAAAGGGATGCCTAAGCCAATGATGGCGCCTAGATTAAATTCGGGAATTACCAGTACCGGGCTTGCTACTTGTAAATCAATGCCAGTTAATAACGTCGGATTTGCCTGTAGTGCAACACCAATGCCCGCTGCCAAGGTGATGAGTACGGCATAGCGGGGGAGCCATTTTTGGCACACAATAAATACACCAAGCATAATGAGACATAATAATAAGTTACTGGATACACCAACCATAGCTTGTATAGCAAATGGAGTAAGTACACCAGCTAGGAGTGCTGCAGCAATGGATCTTGGTATAAGTTTAACTAATGCATTAAAAAGTCCGGTCACACCGGTTAGCACAATAAGAAGTGAGCTGAATAAAAATGCACCCACGGCAATTTCCATGGACATGCCATTGAGCCCAGTCACCATCACGGCAGCACCGGGGGTGGACCAGGCCGTGAGTAGAGGTTGGCGATAGTAGAGGGATAAGCCAATGCTGCTAAAACCCATACCTAAGCCAAGCACCAGGAACCAGCTATCAACCATGGCACGTTCAGCACCTAAAGACTGTAAGGCTTGAAAGATGATGGCAGCTGAGGAAGTGAAGCCAACCAGTACCGCCACTAGGCCAGCACTGATGTGAGCCGGGTTGAAATGGCGCAGCATGACGGTACTCACTGGATTGATAAATCGATCTTGCAAGTGTAGGTGAAAAATGCCGCGCTTAGTAGTTATGGTGTGTTATTCACTAATGATTTTCGTCAATCTCCCGTTGAACTCGGCGAGTATGACCTCTTAGATCAGCGATGAGAGCGGATAATTCATTAATGAGTTGGTCAGCGTTATCTAGCTTTTTTTCCAGTGCTTGGGTTTCACTGGTATCTGGTTCGGGGGTATTTGCTGGCGACTCTGCCCCAGCGATAAGCCACATTAGGGGTACGTTTAGCACTCCGGCAAGTTCCGCTAAACGGTTGGCCCTTGGTGCGGTTTGACCGCTTTCCCAGTTCACTAGGGTTGTCTTTTTTACCCCAATGCGACGGGCAAGTTGCGCTTCGGATAGGCCTAGGGCCTGGCGAGAATTTTGTATGCGAGTGCCCATAAATATGTCTGAAATACGGGCTTCATTTAGATCCATGATGGTTCCTAAGGTTTGTTTACGTTATCGTATTAGGCGTTATACAGTCTAACAATTCCCATTTCACTGGTCAAAATGCGACATTAGGTCGTGCGTTTATACCAATGTACACCATGGGCGTCAGTGTGACGTGATAACAAGCCCTTAACAATCATGAGATTTAAGTGCGCCATCGTTTCACCTACCGCTAGAGTTAATACCGTATTGTCGATTTCGCGGCGAAACAGGCAGCTGAACAGGTCTACCACGCGCTTCGGTTGATTACAGGCAGCGAGTAGCTTATCGAGCCCTCGTTGGTGGCCATCTTGCAGGTGTTGTAAGCGTTCATAGGCGCCGGTAAAGGGACGTTCGTGAGCCGGTAAAACGAGTACATCCTCGGGCAGCTTTTCTTGTAACATGGCACAGGAGTCTAGCCAATCTTGCAACGGGTTGGAGTCTGGCTCAGTGGGCCAAACACTGACGTTAGAAGAAATGCTTGGCAATAGCTGGTCACCTGAAATATACAAATTTAAATCACGGCATAAAAAGGTCATTTGTTCTGGCGCGTGGCCAGTGCCTTTAATGATTTCCCAGGAATGATTGGCCATGGTGAAGCTATCGCCTTCCTGTAAGCGCTGGTACTGATCAGGCAGAGGCTTAATCATTTTTCCAAAGCCACCAAACTTGGTTTGATAGTATTCTAACTGTTCTTCTGACAGGCCGGCGGAAGCATAGAATTGGAGGCCTGCTTCAGGGGCTTCACGGTAGCTGTCATTGACTAGCACACGGCACATTAGGTAATCCGTGCGTGACATGTACAAGGGCACATCCCACTTTTTACATAGCCAACCAGCAAGGCCCACATGGTCTGGGTGCATATGGGTGACAAAGATGCGCTTCACCGGCTTGGCATCCTTGTTATCCAGCATGATCTTGCGCCATAACTCGACACAGGCCTCGGTGCCGATGCCCGTATCGATCAGGTTCCAGCCATCATCGTCTTCTATGATCCACAGATTGATATGGTCGAGAGAGAAAGGCAGCGGCATACGTAGCCAATAAACACCGGGGGCAACGGCCGTAGGTATGCCTTGAGCTGGTGCTTCGGTAATGGGAAAGTGTAGGTTGGGTTTGGGCAAGGTAATGCTCCTTCAATAAGCCGACTTGTTGGGCTAATACCCATAGCATTCGCGTTGCTCATGGGGCACCCTGAGCCCAACCTACATGGTACGAGGTTGGGTTACATAAATGTATCTCGCTCAAATAATACCTTAGGTGGGGCGAAGCGGTCACCATAGCGACCAGCCAGTTCTTTACAACGGGCAATAAATTTGTCTTTGCCGTAGGTATTCACAAATTGTAGATAACCACCAGTCCATAAGGGGGCACCTATGCCGAGGATAGATCCCACATTGGCATCGGCCACCTCTTTGATGACGCCTTCTTCTAGGCACTTGAGGCTTTCGATAATTGGGCGGAACAACATGCGATCTTGCATATCCTCATGGCTAATGTCGGCATTAGCATTACGCCAGGCAGCCAAGCCAGGCCAGATTTGTTTGCCGGCCTCAGAATAGTCATAAAAGCCGCCACCTTCGACACGGCCACGGCGGTTGTGTTGTTCCACTAGGCTACGCAACATGGCGCGGGCCTCGGGGGTGGGGTCTTTGCCCGGATCACGCAGCCCCATGCTTACCTGGGTGTCATTAATTTCTAGTGGCAGCCAGAGTTTTAGTTCGTCCATAAGGGTTAGCATGCCCACGGGGAAGCCCAAGGCCTTGCCCAGATTATCGACCAGTATGGGGTCATGGCCTTCGGCCACCATCTGCATGGCTTCGTCCATCTTGGTGCTGATCACTCGGGAGGTGTAGAAGCCTGTGGCTTCATTGACGACGATGGGCGTTTTATTGATCTGCAGGGCAAAGTCAAAGGCGCGAGCGAGGGTTTTATCGCTGGTGTTGGCACCACAGATAATTTCCAGCAAGGGCATCTTGTCGACGGGGGAGAAGAAATGCAGGCCAATAAAGTTCTCTTGCTTGGCTGCCGCTTCTGCTAGCTGGGTAATGGGCAGGGTGGAGGTGTTAGAACCCCAGAAACCATCGTCGGCTAGCAGACTTTGGCTGCTTTGCAATACCTTGTCTTTTAAATCCTTGCGTTCAAACACGGCTTCAATGATGAGGTCGCAACCTTGCAAGTCCTGGTCTTGCGCCGTGGGTTCAATATTGGCCAGCACGGCGGCCATCTGCTCGGCGCTCATGCGGCCCTTATCAACGCGTTTTTGCAGGACCTTAGCGGAATAGGCCTTGCCTTTTTCCGCCGCTTCTATGGTTAGGTCCTTAAGGTGCACACGGATGCCTGCCATGGCAGCGCTGTAAGCAATGCCTTGGCCCATCATGCCAGCACCTAAAATGCCTAGGCGTTGTACTTGGCTTTTAGGTTGATCTGCAGGGCGGCTTAAACCACCCTTAATCTTGTTCATGTTAAAGAACATAGTGTTAATAATGTTCTTGGCCGTGGGGTGGACCACAAGCTCCACAAACTGTCGGGTTTCGATGCGTAAGGCCGTATCAAAATCCACCCGGGTGGCTTCCACGGCACAATCCAAAATGCGCTCAGGGGCCGGCAATAAGCCACGGGTGGTCTGCTGTAGTTGAGCGCTAGCAAAGGCAACCATGCCGGATAAGCGGGGTGAATTGGCATTGCCACCGGGCACCTTATGGCCTTTTGTATCCCAAGGCTGTTGATGGGCATCGGCGTTGGCTTTGATCCACTGTTTGGCCTCGCTGACTAGATTGGCCTTGTCGGCAACCAGGGCATCAATCCAGCCCAAGTCTTGGGCTTGAGCGGGGGCCATGGGGCGACCTTGGCTCAAGATAGGGAAGGCCTTTTCTAAACCGAGCATGTGAATGCTGCGCACAATACCACCGGCACCGGGCAGTAACCCTAGGCCCACTTCAGGTAGGCCAACTTTCACGCTCTTGTCTTGCCAGGCTAGGCGGTAGTTACAAGCTAAGCAGATTTCAAAACCACCACCTAGGGCACTGCCGTTTATGGCAGCCACTACGGGTACAGGCAACTGTTCTAGGCGACGGAAGTTGGTCTTCATGGCCTCTACCTGTTGGTAGAGCTCTTCTTGCTCGGCCTTTTCTACGGCTAGCAACCACTTCAGGTCACCACCAGCAAAAAAGGTATCTTTGGCGGAGGTAATGACTACGCCCGTAAGCTCAGTTTCCGTACTCAAGCGGTCAAGGGTGTCCTGTAGCAAGGTCATGTAGGCTTGGTTCATGCTGTTAACGGGGCCTTGCATGTCCATGGTGATGGTGACAATGCCGTCAGCGTCTTTTTGATAAATAAATTCACTCATAATGGGATTCCTGCTAATGGCCTTACACGCGTTCGATGAGGGTGGAGATGCCCATGCCACCACCCACACAGAGGGAGATCATGGCACGTTTGGCATCACGGCGTTCCAGTTCGTCCAGTACAATGGACACCAGGCAGCCGCCTGTTGCACCCAAAGGGTGGCCCATGGCAATGGCACCACCATTGACGTTGGTAATTGAGTCATCGATGCCCAGGTCGTTCATATAACGTAGGGCAACAGAAGCAAAGGCTTCGTTGATTTCCCATAGGTCGATATCCTCGACTTTAAGGCCAGCCTTTTGTAGGCACTTTTTCGCTGCAGGACCGGGGCCTGTAAGCATGATGACAGGGTCTGTTGCCAGTACGGCAGTAGTCACAATGCGCCCTCGTGGGCTAATGCCCATGGCTTCGCCGGCTTGCTTGTTGCCAATCATCACGGCGCTAGCTCCATCGACTATGCCTGAGGAGTTACCCGCTGTATGCACATGGTTTATCTGGGCAACCTGAGGGTATTTACGCATGGCCATATCATCAAAGCCCATGGCGCCCATTTTAATAAAGGAGGCGCGTAGACCAGCTAAGGTGTCCATGTTGGTATCGGCTTTGATAAAGTCATCACGTGCTAAGATGGTCATGCCATTGCGGTCAGTAACCGGTAGCACGGAACCGTCAAACCAGCCTTTGCTTTGGGCTGCGGCGGCGCGCTGTTGGCTTTGCAAGGCAAAGGTATCTACCTGTTCACGGCTGTAACCATCCAAGGTGGCAATCAAGTCCGCGCCGATGCCTTGAGGTACGGATAAATTGTCGCTAATAAATTCAGGGTCGGCCAAGAAGGGGCCACCATTGCTGCCCATGGGCACACGGCTCATGGCTTCGACACCGCCGGCCACGACCAGGGATTCCATGCCCGAAGCCACCTTGGCGGCAGCGCTGTTCACCGCTTCTAGGCCTGAGGCACAAAAACGATCTAGTTGCACACCAGGTACAGATTCGTCCCAGCCGGCATGCATAACTGCGCAACGGGCAATGTCAGAGCCTTGTTCTGACATGGGCGTCACACACCCCATAATGACATCATCTACTAGGCTGGTGTCTAGATCATGG
>JAERSU010000006.1 GCA_016845445.1 Oceanospirillaceae bacterium
GCTTGGGTAGTTTCTAATGTTCCTTCTTGCTCCAGAAAATCGTCAAAACTGGATCCTATATACTTATTCACCTTGTACCTCCTTCATGCGATTGCGGGCTTTATCCAAGTCTTGCTTTGGTGTTTTTTGGGTCTGCTTTACTATGCCGTGTAGAAGAATCATCTGATCATCAACAACGGTAAAAAATACTCTAGCAATACCATTGGCTACATTTGTACGAACTTCCCATAGATTGGTTGCCATTTTTCGTACTACTGGCATTCCAATTGGCCAGCCATATTCAGCAGTTTTAATGTCATAGCCTATAGCCGAACGATCTAACTGTTCCATTTCAAGCAGCCAATCTCGAACTGGTTCGCGTCCATTGCCCGTTTGGTAAAACTTGGCGAATATCCTTTTCATATATTTAGTGTATCAAAAAAGATACACATGATAAATAGAGTCTAATTATTCAACCATACTCTAGTGCCACATTTGCTGAGAAATATTGAGGCCTAACTATCAATATCCAAATTCTATGCTAGCTTTATATGCATAAATTACGATTTTAATTTGTGCGCCAAGCTAAATGGGTAGCCAGTGTGCACTGAGTTTTCGTAACAACAAGGTGCTGATATGAAATTACGTAGTAAATTAATTTGGCTGTTTATTAGTATTAAAGTGCTGCCGCTAATTCTACTGGCTTGGTTGGCCTGGTTTCATGCCGGACAACTGGGTGAGACCTTATCCGAACACTATCAAGACTTTGAATCCGTTGCTAAAGCATCTTTGCAAACAGTCGGTGACCAATCCGTTGTTGACAGTATGGCCGCTCTGGAGGATCGCGCTCGCAGTGAGATAGAGCGTTTAACAACGGACACGGCCAAACAGATTGCTCATTTTCTATATGCCCGTGATGATGATATTCGTTTGGCCGCGGTGCAATTGCCAAGTAGGGCATCCTATACGCAATTCTTGCAGCATCGCAATGCCATTGTCCCCAAGCCGCTGACATGGCAGTTTGATGAGCCAAGTGGCGAATGGCTGGTGCTGGAAGACAGACCTAAGGCAAGCCAACATGAATACCAGGTATTGCCCGATAATAGCCGAGCCCACCACCGTAGAGCGCCAGAAGTAAACTCACGCAAGCGAGCACCGCTTTACCATGAGATGACCTTTGTATCCTTGGAAGGCAAAGAGCTAATTAAAATAACCACCTCTGATTTAATGGCGCCCCAACTGCGTGATATCAGTCAACGTGAGAATACCTTTGTCGGGGCGGAAAGCTATTTTGCCGAGCTTGGCAAACTAAAAGCTGGTGAAGTCTATGTATCAGAGGTGATTGGTGAATATGTGCCCACTGACTTTATTGGTACCTATTCACCGCACAGAGCGCTTAAAGAAGGGCTGGAATTTGACCCGCAAAACAGTGCCTATGCGGGTAAAGAAAACCCCTTAGGCAAACGCTTTAGGGGCATCATACGTTGGGCCACACCGGTGCTAAGCAATGCAGCAGGTGATGCCGGTGAGACTGAAATAATTGGCTATGTCACTCTGGCCCTGAATCATGATCATATTATGAATATGACCGATGCCATCATGCCCACCGACAAGCGCTACACCACCTATGCCGACCCCTCGGAAGGCAACTATGCCTTTATATGGGATCATGTGGGACGCAATATTGCCCATCCTAGGCACTACTTTATTGCTGGTTATAATGGCCAAACGGGTCATCCGGAAATACCCTGGTTAGAACAGCATATCTATGACCAATGGCAACAATCAGGCATGCCATTTCATGACTATGTTAAACAGGCTCCGCTGTTTGCAAAGCAAAGTTTAACGAATAAACCCGCCCAACAACTGGCGGCTACGGGGCTGCGTGGATTGGATTGTCGGTTTTTAAACTTTGCACCCCAATGTCGGGGCTGGTACGCCCTGACCGAGCAGGGCGGTTCGGGTTCGTTTATTATCTACTGGAGTGGCTTGTGGAAGTTGGTTACCGCGGCACCCATTCCTTACTTCTCTGGCTTATATGGCGCCAGTAAACGTGGTTTTGGTATTGTCACCATTGGTACCAATATTGATGAATTTTTTGCCCCCGCTAGGCTCTCTGAAAGCAAACTAGAATTACTTACCAAAGAGACCGGTGCCCGGATTGCCCAACAGGCACAGTCTGGCCTTGATGTGATTCGTTTAACCCTAGTTAGAACCAGCGAATCCATAGGCTATTCAACACTTATTATGATTATATTGGTGGTCTTGATCGCCATTTGGGTAGCCTCCTATTTTTCTAATCGCATTGTTACCTTGGTGAGGGGTATGGCGCATTTTCGCCGTCAAAATCGCCGCTTTCGCTTCAATACCCAAAAGGGGGATGAGATATCGGCTCTGGCCAGCGCCTTTGATCAGATGGCAGACACCGTTGATGACCAGGTGACGCAGTTGGAACATGAGGTAGAGCTAAGGCGCAATAGTGAGCATCAATTGGTGGAGATGAAAAACAATCTAGAAGTGAAGGTGTTAGAGCGTACCAAAGAGCTCACCCTAGAAATAGAAAGGCGCAAGGTTATTCAAGAACAAGCCAAATACCTTGCTGAGCACGATGAGTTGACCAAGTTGCCTAACCGACGTGCCTTTGGGCAGAAATTCAATGCCATCTTGGCTAGTGCCGAGGGCCAGCAAGACAAGGTTGCCTTGCTACTCATTGACCTTGACCGCTTTAAAGAGGTGAATGACAATTTTGGTCATGATGTTGGCGATAAGTTACTGTGCTTTATCGCCGATCTGCTGCTGGATACCACCAGAGAAAATGATAATGTAGCCCGTTTAGGTGGCGATGAGTTTGCCATCATTATGAGCAGTATTGAGTCTACTGATGTGGTTGACAATATCGTTAATCGAATCATCCATAGTTTGCAGTCGCCGGTTATTATTGATGGTCACCAGATTCAATCGGGGGTGAGTGTTGGCATTAGTATGTATCCAGATAACAGCAGCGATGCTGAGGAATTATTAAAACAAGCTGATCTGGCCCTGTACCAAGTGAAAAGTATGGGTGGTCTTCATTATCTGCAATTTGATCGTGAGCTAAAAAATAAATCGGAGCAGCAAGAAGCCGTTGAAAAGCAGATAGTGGCAGCCCTTGATAAACAACTGCTCGATCTTCATTATCAGCCTATCTTTAACTATGTGAGCGGCAAGGTAGAGGGCGTGGAAGCGCTCATGAGGTTGCAAATCAACCATCAGCAAACCTTGCTGCCCCATGAATTTTTAGATATTGCCGATCGCAGTGGTATGGGGCAAAAATTAGAGACTTGGCTTGTGCAACAGGTCTGCAAACAGGCACTACACTGGCGGCAACAAGGCATAGCCTTTGGCCACATTTCGTTTAATGTAGGTGTTAAAGAACTGTGTAAAGCCGGCTTTGCGCAATCCCTATGCGATACCATCGAGTTGATGGGTGTGGCCGCCAGCGATCTAGCCATTGAGGTAATGGAAAGGCAGGCAATCAGTGATTTCCGCTACTTCAATGAAAATATCATGCAGCTGCGAGCCAAAGGCATTGCCATCTATCTCGATGATATTGGCACCGAACATTCGTCACTGCAACGCATGCTGGAAAATCAAGTTGATGCCATCAAGATTGATCGTTTCTTTATTCAGGAAGTTGGCAAGAATAGCGCTGAGTCCATTATCAAAGCACTGATCAATATAGGTGCTGACAATGGTGTTGCCGTTATAGCTGAAGGGGTAGAAACCCAGGCCCAATTGGATTTCTTGCTGGCCCATGATTGCGCCATTGTACAGGGGTTCATTCAGGCACCTCCTATGCCAACCCATAAACTGGAAGCCTACCTAGCTAGCCGGGACGTGAGGGATTGTTAAGGGCCGTTGCCGACCAGTTATAGGCTGGTGGAATTAAGTCCAAAAAGTGATTAATGTTGTCATTATGCACGGCACAAGCCTGATAAGCTGGCAAGCTGATTGACCAAGCTAGTACGCATTGCTACCATGCCTGCCTCAAGATCTTGCGAGACTGGACATGTCTGCCTCATCCAACCTTTATACAGCGGCTTTTCGCACTACCATCCCGGTTATGTTGGGCTATGTACCCTTGGGCATTGCTTTTGGTGTGTTGTTTGCTGAACTAGGCTTTCATTGGCTTTATGCTGGCCTTATGGGCGTCATTGTTTTTGCTGGTACAGCGCAGTTTTTGGCCGTGGGTTTGTTGGCCAATCAGGCAGGCTTGGTGGAAGTGTTTGCGGCTACCTTGCTATTGAATATTCGCCATATGTTTTATGGTTTGTCCCTGCTAAACCGCTTCCCCAAAACAGGTTTGCGTCGTTGGTACATGATCTTTGGGCTGACCGATGAAACCTACTCATTGCTAACCTCCACGCGGCCGCCTGCGGGTGCAGATGCGGTGCAATTTAAATTTCTCATAACACTCTATAACCAATGCAGTTGGGTCTTGGGTTGTACCATCGGTGGCTGGTTAGGTAGCCAAATCGAATACTCCACCGCCGGCATTGAGTTTGTTTTACCGGCGTTATTTATGGTGCTCATTATTGAACAGTATCGACAAGTACCAAAGCCAAGTTTATTTGTGGCCGCTTTGGTCGTGGGTATGGGGACCTTGTTGTTTATCAGTCGTGATCAGATGTTACTGATTTCCTGTGCCTTGGCTGTGGCTTTATTATTGCTGGCTAAGAGGGCTGATGTATGGAAATAACCATGTCCCAGCTGATGGTATTTATGTTGGTCATGGCCAGTGCCACCTTTATTACCAGGGCACTGCCTTTTGTGTTGTTTGACAAGCACTCAGACCATCCTTTTTTGAATTATTTAGGCCGTTTTTTGCCACCAGTGTTAATGGTGTTGTTGCTGGTTTACAGTTTTAAAAATGAGACCTTTATTAGCCTGGATTTTGTGCCCGAGCTACTGGGTTTGATGGTTACCTTGGTATTGCACCTATTATGGCGTCAGCCGTTAATCAGTATTGTTGTGGGCACCGCTTTTTATATGTTGCTGGTGCAAACTCATCTGCTCGGTTAGGCCGATTTAAAGACCCGATAGCCCAACCAATAGGTGCCTACTAGTAGCATGCTTGCCAGGCCAACTACGCTAAGCATAGCGCTACTGGTGCCGTCGTAGAGCTGTGCACCGACATAGCTGCCGAGTGCGCCAAAACCAATTTGCGCACTGCCCAACATGGCGGCAGCAAAGCCTGCGGATTTACCCATGGGTTGTAGGGCGATAGCGGTACCGTTGGCCAGCACCAGACCTAGGGCTGCCAAGAAGGGCACTAGGGCCAACCAGACTAACCAGAATTCAGCTTGGCTATGCAGCAAGGCAGCAACAATAATAGGCACACCTAAGAGACTGCTCAAGGCCCCCCAATGCAATAATCGCCAAGGGCCAAGAGTCGCGACCTTAATGCGGTTAAAGCTACTAGAAAGTATGTAGAACAATGCCGCTGCGGCAAAACTCCAGCCCACTATCTGCTCAGAATAGCCATAAACCTCCATCACCACACTCGCCAATCCAGCGACGATAGCCATATAACCAAAGAAGGCGATGGCCACTAAGCTTGCACTCCACATGCATTGGCCGGTGGCAATGAACTTGGCAAGGCTTTGTCTAAACTGCAAAACGATATGTTGTTGGCGGTGCTGTTGACGTTGTTCTAGGCTGTTGGTTTCGCTAAACAACAAAGCCAAAGCTAGTATTAAGACTAGAGCGAAGATAATGTTGGCGTAAAAGATATCGTGCCAATCGCCAAAGCCTAGAATCCAACTTCCTATTAACGGTGCTATCAAGGTGGCCACAGCTAGGCTGGTCACCAACATGGCGGAGAGCTTAGCCAATTGTATGCCATCACTAGTATCCCTAACTATGGCACGTGCTAAGACGCCGCCAGCTGCACCTGCTATGCCTTGCACAAATCGCGCCCAGAGTAAGGTGTCATACTGCATGGCTTGGCTTGCCATCCAGGTGGCTGCCATATAAACCACAAGACACAGGTACAGTACTGGCAGGCGACCATAGCGATCGCTAAGCAAGCCGATGGGTATCTGGCCCAGGGCAAAACCCAGCAGATAACTACTAATAAGCAGTTGCCCACTGCCCTGAGGAATGGCAAATGCTGTGGCAATAGCAGGTATTGCCGGAATATTGATATCAATGCTGGTAGCGGCCAGGCACACCAGCGCACATAGGGTTAAGATTTGTCGGCGAGAAAGTGGTTGGCTTGGCATGGCGAACTTTATGGATGCATTAATTGGTATTTAATTTAACATGTTAACTATATGGATGGAAGACCTGACTTGGTAAATCCCTGTAGCGATTGCTACCCATACAGCCTTCCAGTAATATCTTTATTATATAGGCTAACTTCCTCGCAGGATTTTGTATGGCTTTATCAGCTTCATTTCGCAGACATCTCCTCCTTGCTCTGTTGTGCACATTGGCTAGCCTTAGTGGCTCTTGGCTACAGGCCAATGAAACCCCGGCCGAGCAAAATACCGGCGCGGATCTGGAAAAGGTGAGGCTGCAGCTAAAGTGGTATCACCAGTTCCAATTTGCTGGCTACTACGCCGCCGTACAGCAAGGCTACTATCGTGACGCTGGCCTTGATGTGGAGATTCTAGAGAACGATATGAATCGTTCTCCGGTGGAGGTGATATTAGCAGGGGATGCTGAATATGGGGTGACATCGGCGGGCGTGCTGTTACAGCGTGCAGACAATAAGCCGGTAGTAGCCTTAGCTGCGGTGATGCAACATAGCCCATTGGCGCTCTTGGTATTGGAGTCTTCAGGCATTAAAGAACCGGCGGATTTATTGGGCAAGCGGGTGATGCTAGGCGAAGGTGAGACAGCCGCTGAGGTGGTGGCGATGTTGCGGCAAGCTGGTTTACGTGAAACTGACTACACGGCCCAAACGCCAAGCTATAATCCGCAAGACCTTATAGATGGCAAGACCGATGCCTTATTTGCTTATGTTTCCAATGAAGGCTTTTATCTCGATCAGCAAGGGGTTGATTATCGTTACCTGTCCCCGTCACGATTTGGGGTGGATTTTTACAGTGATTTGTTAATCACTAGCGAAGCAGAGCTAGCCGCCCATCCCAAGCGCGTTGAGCGCTTTCGTCAAGCAAGCCTTCGGGGTTGGGAATATGCCATGGAGCATCCAGCTGAAATCGTGCGCTTGATCTTTGAGCAATACAACAGTCAAAACAAGTCGCTGCAGCACCTTACCTACGAAGCCAATAGCCTGCGTGAAATGATTCAACCCATGTTTGTGGAAATGGGGTACATGCATGTCGAACGCTGGCATCACATTGCTGATGTATTCCGCTCCTTGGGTTTTCTCGGTATTACTGCACCCATTGAAGACCTGATGTACCACAAGCCAGACACCATTTGGGGCTTGGATCGTGCCCTGTTCATCTGGTTAATGGTGGCCATAGTTGGGGGACTGGTGTTAATGGCTGTGTTATTTCAGTCCTACATGTGGAACCGTAATTTACAGCTACTGATTGCGCAACGTACTCGCGAACTGGACAAGGCCTTAACGGAAAGTAATCAGGCTAAAGAGCAAATTGAAAGTATTGTTAATTCCATTAATGATGGCCTTGCGGTGGTCAATCGCCAGGCAGAAATCGTCTTAAGTAATCCTGAACTAAGGCGCTTAACGGGGCGTACGGCAGAAGAACTGCAAGGCTACCCAATCAATCAACTTATCGAAGAAGGTGGTGATCAACTAGGCGCCTTTGAAGTGCAAATAACTCACCTTGATGGTTACCCTTTCCCGGTGGATGTATCGCGGGCCGCCCTTGATGGTCAGGACGGTATGGAGGTGATGATTATCCGCGACCTCAGTGATCAACTTACTGCCGAACGTAGCCTTCAGCGGGACGCCAGTGAGTTAGCCTACCGGGCTGGTATTGCGGAAACCAACGCCACCATTTTTCATAATATAGGTAATTCTGTTACCGGGCTTATGCACCAGGCCAAAGTGTGGCATCGCCATGAAAAAAAATACTTGGAAGTGGCAAGTGCAAGAGCAGGTCAATGAACTACCCGATTTGCCCGGGGATAACCTATTACAACGCCTGCCAGAGGGCTTGCATAAAATGAGTGATTTGGTAGAAGAAAACACCAATGCCATGGCAGAAGTCTCACAGCGAATTGATCATGGCGTCAGTCATATTGCGGAAATTATCCGCATTCAGCAGCAAATGTCCAAGTTGGATGCGGGTCAGGACGCGGTGAGTGAATTCCGTAATCCAAGCTTCTCTTTTGCTGATCTGGTGCAGGACACTGTGCAACTTGAAGCCGTCATGCTGGACCGATTTAAGGTCACCACAGATCTGCGCATCGACGATAATTTGCCTTACATTAGTTGTTCGCGCAATGAATTGCTGCAGTGTTTAATAAATTTATTAAGAAATAGCATTCAAGCTGTCTCTGGCCGTACCGATTTGCCGCCAGGAAGTGGTAAAATAGTCATCTCTGCCTGGCTCAACGATGACACCATGTTGGAAGTTAATTTAACCGACAACGGTGAAGGTATCGACGCCGAGCGGTTACCGCATTTGTTCCAATATGGCTATACCAGCAAAGCCGATGGCACGGGCTTTGGTCTTGCTTCAGTTGCCAAGTTTATTCGAGCGCAGGGCGGTGATATTTCTATTCACAGTGACGGTATGAATAAGGGATCAAGTGTAAGGTTTGCCCTGCCGTTGGCTTAAAAGGACAAATAATGGCTTCTGAACAAGCCTCGCAGGTATTGCGGGAATTGGGTGTGTTACAACGTGAAATGCAAAATGTAGGCTTATGGAGCGATGTGTCTCCAAGTGATGAAGCCATGATGAGTAGTCAGCCATTTTGCTGCGATAGCATGAGTTTTAGCAATTGGCTGCAATGGATATTTGTGCCCCGCATGCAGTATATGCTGGAAACCGACGCAGGCTTGCCCGGCAAGAGCGCTATGTTTCCCATGGCAGAAGAAGCTTGGAAGGACATGGGGGAGACCGCTAAGGGAACCCTGGATAGTGTGCGGCGATTGGATGTGCTGTTAAGTGCTTAAACTACGGGGGTCAGACGTAAGGCCTGACCCCTTTTGCTTTAGGCTGAATACTTCTGCCCAATCCAACCACCGATAATCAGTGCCGGGATGAAAACGATGGCTTCGCTTGGGTTGATCATGGCATTGATCAAACCTGGGCCAGGGCAATACCCACTTAATCCCCAACCAGTACCAAATAACACGGCCCCCAATATTAGGCGGGCATCGATGTTGGTTTTTAGTGCCATGTAAAAACGGTCGGCAAAAATAGGCGTCTTGCGTTTGAGGATAAAGCGCGAGCTCACCAGGGTTACGGCCACAGCGCCACCCATTACCAGTACCAGGCTTGGGTCCCAGTTACCAAACAAATCTAGGAAACCTTGCACTTTTTGCGGGTTTACCATTTGCGACAAGACTAGACCTGCGCCAAATAAAATGCCCGAGATCAAGGCGATAACTATACGATTCATGTTGTTCTCCCTGATTAACCAATGAGGCCGCTAAGGCGCATGATGGTAACCGTTGCTATGCCCGCTGCCATAAAGACGATGGTGGCCACGATAGAACGGCCTGCTAACAAGCCAATGCCACACACGCCGTGACCGCTAGTACAGCCGTTACCAATGCGTGTGCCAATACCTACGGCTAAGCCAGATAGAATAAGTAGTATGTTGGAATAGCCTTCACGTAAGGCAAAATCAGTGGGCAACAACATATAACCACCAACAAATAGTCCGATCAGGAACGCTAAGCGCCAGCCGCGGTCATAGTTATTCAGGTTGTTAAATAACAGGTTGTATAAAATGCCGCTTATGCCAGCAATACGGCCATTAAACGCTAATAATAATGCAGCGCTAAGGCCGATGAGGATGCCGCCATATAGGGCTTCAATGGGTAGACTCTCAAGCATGTCTTTATCTCTCACGGAGGTTATATTAGAAAAACGTGATGTAATTATAGTGGAGAAAATTGACATAAGTCAATGCTAATATAACGTGAAAATTAACCTTCTCAGGGAAAGTGCTAATAAATTACCAGAATGACTCAACAAAATAGCCATTTCGTGCTATTTTTACGGGTTGTTAAAACCTAATGTCAGCCTTTTACCAATCCCACGGGGAAGTAAAAGCTGTAGTCGTTAAACAGGACACCTATTCAATGCCAAGACGTGAAGATATTGATGATATCCCAATGCTGATGCCCGATTCCGATGAAATTCAGGCCTATCGCAGCGACACGGGTGTCTCTGGGGCAAAAAAAACGCGTGCTCAAACTCAGGAGCAGACAGCGCCCCGCGAGGCTCGTATCCGCCCTGGAACTAGTGCGCCACGTGGTGCCACTGCGGCAACTGCAGCAACGCCAGCAAAGCGTAGTTTTGGTGCTTGGTTTGTCACCTTGCTGGTGGTTTTGGTTATGCTTGCCGGTAGCTGGTGGATGCACAACCGTTTGGTCGATATGGAAGACTTGTTAACCGTGTCGCGTGGTGAATTAGGTCATGCTCGAAAGCGTATTGGTGAGCTAGAAGCCTTGGTGGTTGCCACCGATGTCAACGCCAATAAGTCTGGCACCGTGGTGCAGGCGCAAGTCAAACTAATGGATGATCGCGCCAAAGAGCGCAGCAAGTTTGTTGATTCTGAAATCGATAAGTTGTGGGGCGTGTCCTATCGTACCAATAAGCCGGCGATTGCGGAAAACAAAAAGGCGGTGGAAAACAACAGTGTTGGTATCAAACAGCATACCGAACAGTTAGCAGCGCAAAACCAATTGATTGAAAAACAGCAAGAGCTGGTGGCAAAGCAGCAGAAGCAGGTGGTGGAAGCTGTGACCAGTGCCAAACAGGTGGGCAGTCAATTAACCAAACAAGAGCAAAGCTTAAGAGCCGATATTGGCACCAACAAGACATTGCTGGAAAAACAAGCCACCCAGTTGGCCAATGCCAGTCAGCTAATGGGCAGTGTAAAAGCAGAAAATAGTGAATTGAAAGCCCAGCTTGCAGCAGCTGAACAGGCTCTCATCGAACTCTCTGCCGCCGCTGAAGTGGTACAAGAAGGCCTGCTGGATGTGGGAGTCAAGGGCACTAGTAATGAGCAGGCTATTGTCGACTTAAAACAGCAACTAGAAAGCCAAATAGCCGCAGTGAAGGTGGCGGCAAGTGAGGCGGCACAAGCGGCTGCAAGTGCTGCTTCTACGGATAATGCGGTTGCTGATGTGGATGCCGTTTTGGCCGACATTGAAGTCTTGCAGTCTGATATCGCCACCTTGCAACGCAAGGTGCGTATTGCCGATGCCTTGGAGCGTACGGCTGCAGAATTGGATGAGCGCCTGCTGTTTGCCGAACAGGATCTGGATGCCATCACCTCTTTCCGTCAGGAAACCAACCGTAAGTTGAATCAGCTGCAAGAGCAGATTCGCACCTTACAATACAGTGAATAATGCCTAGGGTAGGTCTAAGCCTACCCTAGCTGGCAAACACCAAATACGGGCTTGGCGTGTCATGAGCCCGCTTGCTAAAGTACTTAATTATTACCTTTTCCAGCGCCTGGGTGGCCGGTAATTGCTGTGCTTCGCGCCAGCGTAGCAAAGCGATACGACGTTGGATATGGCTATCCTCCAGTGCTTTAAAAGCCAACCTCTTATTGTCGGCGGGAAAGGCTAACCAGGGTAGGGTGGTGATGCCAGCACCGGCACTTAAGGTGGCCTCTAATGAGGCCATGTTGCTAACCTGCATGGGTGCTTGCAAAAAGCCATCCACTGAACTTCCAGCAATGAGGGGGCTGGTGCCATTGCGTATTAACTGGCTCGCCTCGAGTAGCTCGGGGCTAATGCTGGCCTTGCTTTGCAAGCAGGGATGAGTGGCAAGGCCCACAATACCCACGCTATCCTGACATAAAGCCACGTGGCTTAAATCCGGCTCCTGTTGCCAAATACTGCTGATGGCTATATCGATCTGTCCAGCCAATAACTTAGCCCGTAGGTTATCGCCATTGTCATCCTGTACCTGTAGTTCCACTTGAGGGTATTGGGCCATAAAAGCATGCATGATGTCACTGAGAAAGTGCTTGGCAATAGAAGGCAGTACGCCAAGGCGTACGCTGCCTGACTGCGCTTTGGCAATGTCCAAAGCACCATTGATGGTGTCCTGATAATGTTTATAGAGGCTCTTAGCTTGGGGTAAAAAATTAGCCCCAAAGGCGGTCAGTTGGCCGGCTTTTTGTTTATCGAACAACGCGGCCCCTAATAATTGTTCCAATTGCTTAATGGATAAGCTGACCGCTGGCTGGGTACGACAGAGGATGCTTGCAGCACGGCGAAAATTACCGTATTCGGCAACGGTAATAAAGGTGCGTAGGTGGGCAATTTTTATATCGGGTAGCATGGCTAGCTATTTAAGCAAAACTTATCAAAATAAACAATCAATTAATTATTATTATCATCGATAGGGGCGTAGAATGTCACTATCGATCGAAATAAACCGCTCTGATTAAGTTCCTTAATGGCGAGCACAAGTACAGGAATATCTCATGTCACAGATTCAAAAAAACTATATTGCCGGTTCTTGGGTAGAAGGTGTTGATAGTGTTACCAACATCAACCCTTCTAATCATGCTGAGGTAGTTGGTGAGTTTACCCAGGCATCAGCCGAGCAGGTGCAAGAGGCTATGGATGCCGCCAAGCTTGCCCAGCTTGCATGGCAGGCTACGGGGCTGGAAGCCCGGGCTGCAGTGTTGCAGGCCATTGGTGATGAAATGATTGCTCGTTGTGACGAGCTAGGTACCCTCTTGTCCCGTGAAGAAGGCAAGCCATTTGCTGAAGGTCGTGGTGAAGTTTATCGTGCTGGCCAGTTCTTCCAATATTATGCCGCTGAGGTATTGCGTCAGATTGGTGACACGGCCGACTCGGTGCGCCCAGGTATCGAGGTAGAAACCCGGCGTGAGCCTATGGGTACCGTGGCCATTATCAGCCCTTGGAACTTTCCAACGGCCACCGCCTCCTGGAAGATCGCCCCAGCCTTGGCCTTTGGTAACGCAGTGATTTGGAAGCCGGCTAACATTACCCCGGCAAGCGCCGTGGCACTGACAGAAATCATTGCTAAGCAAAATATTCCGGCGGGTTTATTTAACCTAGTCATGGGCTCTGGCTCTGTAGTCGGGGAGCAAATCATTAATAGCACCGATATTGATGCCGTTAGCTTTACCGGTTCCTTGCCCGTTGGTCGCCGCGTGGCCCAAGCGGCTGCAGGTAACCTAGTGAAAGTACAGCTGGAAATGGGCAGTAAGAATGCCCTAATCGTGTTGGATGATGCGGACTTGGATCTGGCTGCTGATTGTGCCGTTGGTGGTGCCTTTGGCAGTACTGGCCAGAAGTGTACGGCCTCTACCCGTCTCATAGTGACAGCAGGTGTGCATGATGAGTTTGTTGCCAAGGTGCAAGAGCGCATGGCCAAGCTAAAAGTTGGCGGTGCCTTAGAAGAAGGCACCACTATAGGCCCCGTGGTAGACGACAAGCAGTTAGCTTCTAACCGCGCTTACTTCCAGTTGGCGCTGGATGAAGGCTGCGAACTTGTATGTGGCGGCGACATTGACGACAGTGTAGGTTACTTTATGACACCAGCGCTGTTTATCAATACCAACAATCAGATGCGCATCAACCGTGAAGAAACCTTTGCCCCCATTGCTTGCGTGATTAAGGTAGCCGACTATGACGAAGCCTTGGCCACCTTGAATGATACTGAATTTGGCCTTACTGGCGGCATTTGCACCCAGTCCCTGAAATACGCCAACCACTTTAAGCGTCATGCCAAAACTGGCTGTGCCATGGTGAACCTACCCACAGCAGGTACCGATTACCACGTGCCATTTGGTGGTCGCAAGAATTCTAGCTATGGCTCCCGTGAACAGGGTCAGTATGCCGTTGAGTTCTACACCGAAATTAAAACCTCCTATATCAAGGCCTACTAAAGCAACCTAGTCTGTCCCATCGGGGTCTGACCCCAATGGGACAGACTAGTGATATTTTCAGAGTTTAGGACATACCCATGAGCAAAATGATGATGATCGATGGCTTGCAGTACAGCAACTGGAGCCGTGAAGTGTTTGAGCAAATGCGTGCCGGTGGCTTAAGTGCCGTGCACGTCACCATTGCCTATCACGAAACCTGTCGTGAGACGCTGCTCAATATCGGCGCCTGGAATCGCTTGTTTGAACAGCATGGTGATCTCATTATGCCGGTCAAAACCGCTGCCGATATCGAAGCGGCCCATGAGCAAAACAAGGTAGGCATCATCTTTGGTTTTCAAAATTGTTCGCCCATTGAGGATGACATCGATCTAGTGGAAATTTTCCACCAGTTGGGTGTACGTATCATGCAGCTTACCTACAACAATCAAAGCTTGTTGGCGGCGGGTTGTTATGAGTCAAGTGATCCTGGTGTGTCTCGCTTTGGTAAGGTGGTGATCGAAGAAATGAACCGCGTGGGCATGATCATCGATATGTCCCATAGTGCCGAAGAAAGCACCCTGCAGGCTATTGAATTGTCCCAGCGACCTATCTGCATTAGCCATGCTAACCCCACTTTCTTTGAGCCAGCTAAGCGCAACAAGTCTAATCGCGTGCTTGAGGCCTTGGCGGAAAGCCATGGCTTGTTGGGCTTTAGCGTCTACCCCTTCCATTTGAAAAACGGCCCAAAATGCAGCTTGGATGACTTTTGTGGCATGGTGGCGGATACCGTTGAACTAATGGGTATTGACCGCGTGGGCATGGGTAGTGACCTGTGTCTTAACCAGCCCCTATCTATCCTTGAGTGGATGCGTAATGGGCGCTGGAGCAAGCAGATGGACTATGGTGAAGGCTCGGCCAGCAATGCTGCTTGGCCTGAGGCTTTGTCATGGTTTAAGGACAGCTCAGATTTTCCCAATATCGTTCAAGGTCTACAACAAAAAGGCTTTAACGATGGAGAAGTTGAAAAAATAATGGGACGCAACTGGTTGGCGTTCTGCCGCCAAGGGTTTGTGCCCGCAGATCAGGCTTAAGTCTGACTAAGTAATCCGCAGAGAGTGATGAACTGTCGGCTTTAAAACCGACCTAGGAACGATAAGGATTGCGTTATGCCTACTCATAACAAAGCAATATTACGCCCACCGTCACAGGCCATGGACCTGCAACGGTTGGGCGCTGGTTTTGCCAGCCGCTTAAGTTTTATGCGTACTCTGGTGCGCCACATGCAAGATCAGCAGTGGCAAATTAACTACAGTCGCTTCAATCTCGATGCTGATGGCTATGGCCATGCGGTGTTTGATATTCAAACACCCAATAGTCATTTGAGTTTTGTGGTGTTCTCCCAATACCTTGATGCTAGTGAGCGCAATGACCGTGTTATCGCGGAGAAATGGGATCTCACCATGACCTTGATGGAAGGCGAGGTAGACGATGCTACCTTGGCCATGTTGCAAGCCAATGTGCCCTTGCAAGAAGCCGGGCGTATCGATGCGCGTAGCATTTCTTTGGCGCGCGCTAATCGCAGCGCCCGGGTGTTTACCAGTGTGCTGGATAGCTTGCGTCAGGGTAGGCAGCCTAATGTTGAGCAGTTGGCAGAAGTGGGTTACTTGTACCGCACTACGGCAGTCTATGGCTCGGGTAAATTTGGTTCCTGTGACTGGGACAAGGTGGTGGCCAAGCATGCTGATTTGGCCCGTCCCTTTGCTGGCGAAATGCTGGTGTGTTACTTAATTCGCCAGTTTAGTCTGGACCAACTCCACCATCTGGTGCATCAACAAGCCTACCCGGATGCCGTGGACATGGACATTGAGCTGCAGCGCTATCTTGGTATTGGTAATTCCACCGGTTTGGGCATGGCCCCTTGGTTGGTGAATCACCCGCAAGTCATGGCTCAATGGGTACTGCAACGGGAAACGGCCCTGTCGCGGGTGTTGGCCGTAGAGGTGTCAGCTGAGAAGATCGGCCAATTACAGGTGTTAATGCAACGTGCTTGTCAGCATGTTAGTGAAGTCAGTACCCTTGATGCCTGGCAGGCCGACAACAACCGTGTGTTATTGGCGGACATGCAGGCCCTTAATGAATGGTTTAACGATGCTTCTAGTGACGTGGCAAGTTGGCAGCAGATCACTAGCTGGGCCGAGCAGCACTATAGTCTGGAGACCCAAGAGCTGTTGGTGAGCTTATTGTTAGAGCTGTATCCCGAGTTGGTGGACGAGTTAGAAGACAATATGGCCGCTATTGAATCTTTGCAATATGACCCTAGTGCTAGTTTACAAAGCTTGGCAGATGCAGTGCAGTGCAGTTATGCCTGGGTGTTTGACTATGACTTCAGTGATGCCAAGCAAGAGCAGACCTTCTGGTATTACTCGCAGGGCAAGATTGAACCGCGTTTGGGCAAGGTGGGCGTTGATGATGGGCAAGAACTGCAGATGTACCTAGGTATTGCCAAAGCCGTGCAGGCTTGTCATGCAGACCTGCAGGTCATGCTCGCAGCTGATGCCAATGCAAGCCTGGCGGATTTCCTCTTACTGTATCC
>JAERSU010000007.1 GCA_016845445.1 Oceanospirillaceae bacterium
GGCCCACATGCAGCCTTCTTTGCCAGTAAGGATAAGTACAAGCGTTCAATTCCAGGCCGTATCATCGGTGTGTCCATTGACACCAAGGGCAACAAAGCCTTGCGCATGGCCATGCAGACCCGTGAACAACACATCCGTCGCGAAAAGGCCAACTCCAACATCTGTACCGCCCAGGCCCTATTGGCCAACATGTCGTCTTTCTATGCCGTATTCCATGGCCCACATGGCCTACGTACCATAGCTAGCCGCATTCAAGCCTTCACCGCTATGCTGGCCCGAGCCCTACAAGACCAAGGCTTTACGTTGGCCAACCAGCGCTTCTTTGACACCATCACCGTCAATACGGGCGAGCAAACTAAAGCTATCAATGAACGAGCCTTATCAGCCGGTTACAACCTACGTACGGACAACCCCGTCAGCCTCGGCATCAGCCTAGATGAAACCACTAGTCTTGATGATCTAGTCAACATAGCCAGTGCCTTTGCTGCCACCGACTGCGCTCTGGACGCAGAAGCTCTATTGGCTTCGGTACAGCAAGATCAACACGGCATGCCCGTTGAACTACAGCGTGAAGACGCTATCCTGACTCACCCTGTGTTTAACAGCCACCATAGCGAAACGGACATGTTGCGCTACCTCAAGCAGCTAGAAAACAAAGACTTTTCCTTGGTGCATGGCATGATCCCACTAGGCTCTTGCACCATGAAGCTCAATGCTACCGTGCAGATGGCACCAGTAACCTGGCCTGAATTCGCTAACATGCACCCCTTCGCCCCAGCTGAGCAGACCCATGGTTATATGGAGATGATCCGTTCTTTGGAAGCCCAATTGGTTGAGATTACCGGTTATGACAAGGTATCCATGCAGCCTAATTCCGGCGCGCAAGGTGAATACGCAGGCCTCATCGCCATTCGTAAGTACCAAGAAAGCATTGGTGAAGGCCATCGCAACATCTGCTTGATTCCCAGCTCCGCCCACGGCACCAACCCTGCCAGTGCGGCCATGGCTGACATGAAGGTGATTGTTACCCGCTGCGACGAACAGGGCAACGTTGACGTTGCCGACCTGCGCGCCCGCGCAGAAGAGCACAAAGACAACCTGTCTTGCATCATGATCACCTACCCGTCTACCCACGGTGTATACGAAGAAGACATCATGGAAATCTGTGACCTGATCCACGCCAATGGTGGCCAGGTGTACATGGATGGCGCCAACATGAACGCGCAAGTAGGTATCAGCAAGCCAGGCCTCATTGGCTCGGACGTATCGCACCTGAACCTGCACAAAACCTTTGCCATTCCACATGGTGGCGGTGGCCCAGGCATGGGCCCCATCGGCGTGAAGGCCCACTTGGCGCCATTCCTAGCCAACCACCCAGTGGTACCTGTACACGGTGAACAAAACGGCAACCACGCGGTATCCGCAGCACCCTATGGTAGTGCGTCTATTCTGCCAATCTCTTGGGCTTACATTACCTCCCTGGGTGCTGAAGGCCTGCAGAAATCCACCACCATGGCGATCGTGAATGCCAACTACATGACCGCCCGCCTAGCAGAACACTTCCCTATTCTGTACCGGGGCAACCATGATCGCGTGGCCCACGAATGCATCGTCGATATTCGTCCAATTAAGGAAGCCACAGGCATCAGTGAAGAGGACATTGCCAAGCGCTTGATGGACTATGGTTTCCACGCGCCAACCATGTCCTTCCCGGTGGCCGGCACCTTGATGATTGAGCCCACAGAATCCGAACCCAAGAGCGAAATCGACCGCTTCTGTGATGCCATGGCCAGCATTCGTGCGGAAATCAAAAAGATTGAAGACGGTGAGTGGAGCCCCAAGGCCAACCCACTGAAGATGGCACCCCATACGCAAGCAGACCTTGCCAGCCACGGCTGGAACCGCGGCTATTCCCGTGGTGTCGCGGCCTTCCCAAGCCCAGCCACCAAACAAAGCAAGTTCTGGCCCACGGTTAACCGTATCGACAACGTCTACGGCGACCGTAACCTGATTTGTTCTTGCCCGCCGCTGGAAGCATACGAAGACTAGGCCACACCTGTCTCCTCTGCACCCCTGCACTCCTGCAACCCTGCACCCCTGTCATCCCGGGCTTGACCCGGGATCTCAGGAACCTGGCTGAGATTCCAGCCTACGCCGGAATGACCGTAAACAGTAGTCAGCACGGTATTGCTAACTATCCATAACTTCTAAACTCTGGTTTAATGATGCTGATATTAATCTATAAGAGACAGCATAATGAGAGTGTTACTTGGTTTTATATTCGCTGGTTTTTTAGCCTTCTCTAGCAGTGCTTTTGCTTATGAGTGCAAGTCTTTTGATAGCAAATGTAAAGATGCTGTAGGTAAAGCAGAACTAACTCAATCTATATTCAAAATTCTAGACGCTGGTATTAGGGCTGACTGGGATGCGCGTAGCGTTCGTGATTTGTTCACTGCAGAAGAAAAGCGAGAGTTAAAAAAACTTGGCCTTGATGTTAACAATGCTGCTGTGGTTAGAGCATTAAAGAAAACTTACGATGAAAAATTCTCCCATCTTGATAGCAATGCATGGCAGTCAATTCTAGATACCTTGTTGCATGAGAAATATGTAGAAACACAGGTTATTCATCGCCAGATGAATACCAGCATTATTGAGCGTTTAACACAGGAGTTGGAACGTTCAGGCAAAAAGGTAGTTAAGTCTAAGTCAGGGAATTTTTTTACTAAGTCTAGTGCACGAACAGCCGTTGTCATTCTTGAAGATATGAAAAAAGCACAGGAATCTATGCTGAACAAGCTGGCTAAAGCAGACACTAGTTTAGAAATTGATGTGCTAGCTGAAGTGTTAGGCAAATCAACGCTAATCTTAGTTGATAGAAATGCCCCCATTGCGAAGAAACTAAGTAACCCGAAAGAATTTGAAAAGTTAGTTTTAAAGACAAGTCATGCTTCAGGTGTTGCACCATTAACAGTTGTTAAGAAGATGCAAGTTGCCGCAGCGCCAGCACTTCAAGTAATGCAGCAAACTGCTCAAGCCCAGATTAATGCAACACCTCAAGGTGCTGCGATGTCTGCCAAAAAAGTTAAGCGTGTACAGTCAGCATCTGCTAATAACTCTGCAGCTGATGATTCCTTGGGCAGCGTTATTATCGTCTCTTCTTTAGATGACAGCGTGGTGATTAGCCCTCAATTGCCTAGCGATATTTCATCCTTATCAGTGCAAGAATTAAGGAATATCTATGCCGATGCAACTGATGAAGATCACAAGCAGTTGATGGCCGAATACGCTCGCTATGCGAACCTTACCAAGACCGATGCATTATCTAGAGAAGTTTGGGAACAGGACGAACCTGGCTATATATATGGCAGCCTAATAGAAGAGATGTGGGATAGAGGATACCAAGGAATAGTCACGGCTACAGCGATTGCTGAAATGGATCATGAAACGGCTGAGTTTTGGCAAACATTTAAAGATTTGCAGGCTAGAACTGAGCGAGTGGACTATTTATTGACAAGAGAAATTGAAGTTGAAAATGAAAGGAAAGCACTGGGCTCAGATGAAATTTCAGAAGAGGAAAATTTACTTGAGGAGTTACATTGGCAGGAATCTCATGCCATGTTGGATGTTATTGAACGCTTAACGACGAATGCGACAGGTGCTATTTTGCTTTCTAATGACCAGTTGAAGCTGCTTAATGACACCTATAATAAAGCCTTTGATTTGTTAGATATAACCCTTAGTTCTTCTATGATCAGTAACTTCCGTCATAAGGCAGACAACAATATAAATGATACGTTTAACAAGTTTATTGAAGAAATGGAGATGCAAGAGCAGGGTTTATTGTGGGGAAAGCAAGGCTCTGAGGTTATGGCTTTGGTGTCCGTTGCTAATGAACTTAAAAAGGAAGTAGAACAGTTAACAGCAGATGGAAAACTCAAACAAGCAAAGTTGTTAGACAATGAGGCTTCCGATTATGCAGCTGACGCTTTCCGTAAACTAATGGGCATGAGCCTAGATTCAAACACAAAGACTACCCACTTCTTGCCCGCGATAAATTACTATGTTGAATATATTCAAGAATATTATCCGCATGCTTTAGGTCCAAACAGCTACGGTTTTGCAAAAACCATTGAAAATATGTATGACCTAGCGGGTGGTATGGTTAAACACCAGCGTGAAATTCAGCTAGCAGCAGAAGATGCTGCAACTGCAGCACAGCAAATTGAGTTCAATAAAGAGATTCAAAACATTCAAAATGCCATCAATAACTTGGGTGATGTGGCTGATGATTTGCGCAGTCAAGGTGCATCTGAAGGCGATATTTCAGCGTACATTGCAGACCAGCAAGCCCAGATGCAGGCAGGCATGCAGGAGTTGTGTAACAGTGGAGATCCTAATGTCAGTTGCTAGATAGCAGCAGAACTAATACAGATCCATGTGGAACCTAGCTAAGATTCCGGCCTACGCCGGAATGCCGATGAGGTCGACTTATAGGTCTACGCGTTGGGTAACCTGCCCAAGGTCGCTAGCACGCCACATCTCCACCATGGTCTTATCAGACTGTGGATAACGCAGATGTGGCGCTAAATCTGCCAAGGGCTGCAGCACGTAAGCTCTGGTGAGCACATCTTTACGAGGTAGGTTCTCCTGCCCATCCACCAGCTCACCAAACAGCAACACATCCATATCCAAACGATGACAACTGGGCTGTGGCTGACTGCGATCACGGCCATGCT
>JAERSU010000008.1 GCA_016845445.1 Oceanospirillaceae bacterium
CCAATCTCTTCTACGGTGTTATCTGAAATCTTTGCAACTTGCATGTTTGTTCCTATTTATCTGGGAAGGCTTCAGTTGAAGGAGTGAAGGCAGATGTGTAACGGGCTTTGCCGGTGGTAATTCTCAGGTCGTCCATATAACCTGTGTAATCGTTATTCTGCGTGTCTTTGCCAACCCACACGCCGCTTGCACTGCCATCGTTTAATGACTTACTAACAGTCATGCTTCCTTTTAGCGTTCCGTCTAAATACAATTTAGTTTCGTTAGTGCCTGTTCCTTCTCTTACTAGAGCAAGGTGATACCAAGTATTTAGCGAAGTAGAAGCAGAAAACTGGGTATATTCCTCATTTGAGGTGCCGTCATAAGTGGCAAAAGCAATTAACGTGTCGCTGTCCCTTCTTAAAAGCCAGTTTCCGTTATATCCGGCGGTATAGTAATTTTTACTAGATACTATGGATTGATACGCAGTTGACGCAGTAAAATAAACCCAGCATTCAATCGTAAACGCCCCCGACCCAAACCCTAAAGTACCTTGGGCGGGTATAAAAAGGTAATCACCTGAACCATCAAGCTCCAAGCTGGCAGTTCCAAACTTCTTAACAACAGCGCCTATCTGGGCATCGCCAACTGTTTCTAAAACGGCTTTCATTGAATTATCAATGATTGAGGCATTGGTGCCGTTCAGTAGTAGCTTTGTATTTGTAACAGCCGTTAAAGGCGCTGTAGGTACTGTATAAGTGCTTGAACTAGCATCGTATGGATGCGAACCGTTAATAAGTCTAATATCACCGGCGTAACCAACAAAACCTTCCGTACCAAACCCAGTATGTCCCACAAAAGCATAAGTATTGCCAGTATCAATGGCAGAAGTGTAAGACGCGTTGTTAGCTATTCTAGCTCCATTAAGAAATAATCCTATCTCGCTTCCAGACCTGCAAACCATTAAGTGATTCCACTGTCCTTTTTGGATGGTTTCACTTGAGATTAGTTTTCTACCTAGCCCAGAAGCATCGTCCCAATATGCCGTCATGTAGCCACTGTTGTCAGCGTCAGCAAGCATAAAGCCAAACGATTTTGCATTGTTATAATATGGCCCAAGACCAAATGCTCTGGTATAACTATTAAGCGTATGATCTGCGTCTACATATATCCAACCCTCATACGACCAATCTCCAGTGCCTCCAATATCAAAATCAGCATCAGTAGGCGATCTCAAATAATTTTGTGCCGTGTCAAAAAAGGCAGACCCACCATTAACTGATTCACTATAAACCGCTGATGGTGCAAAGGGGCTGAAGGGGGTTACCCTGGCCCCATTAGAGGCAGTAACAGTATGACTTGATGTTGAGTTGTCTTTGAACCTGTTTGACTGACAGGTTAATGCTTCAGTATTTGTTACAGCCGTTAAGGATTCTGTTGGTGCGGTGAAGTTGGAAGTGTAAAGGGCTGTACCTTTGATCAAGCGGAAGTTGCTGATATAACCCTCAAGGCCGTTCCTTCCACCGCCTGTGTCACCACCAACTCTTAACGGTTGACTTTGATCGCTGCCTAGTGACGCCGTACTTGTTCCTACGGATGTACCGTCAACAAACAATCGCAATGTTGTTCCATCGCGTGTCAACGCAATATGGTGCCATGTATTAGCAGATGGACGAGTAGCAGATATTACTGTAGACCCGTTAATATAAACATCTAGGTTTGATCCATTCTGATAGATCAACCAGCCTGCACTGACGCCGTTGAATACACCAGCATGATCCGCATAGGACGCATTGTAAACCGTCACATAAGACCAGAACTCAACAGTGAAAGTACCGTCCCCTAGAATATTGAAATCGGTATTTGCGGCAATAGAGGTATAATCATTGCCATCAAAGTAAACACCCCATCGATCTGCATCAGTACTAAAAGGAGTAAAGGTGCCTTGCGTAGGATCGCCTGATCGAGTGATTGTGTGGCTGCTAGAAGAACTGTCTAAAAATGTATTGTTCTGACCACCATTCGTACCGTCAAAATGATATAAGGCAGTGACTAGGTTAAAGTCATCGTCGGTAGGCTCTGGTGCAGCACCAGCAGAGATTAATTTTCTAGCCAAAGAACTCATTAAGACAAGTCCTGTCCAGCAGTAAAGCCATAGTAAGTGGTTCCACCGTCCACCGTGAAGAACACAAACACATCAACGTCACCTGCTCCAGAGGATAAAGTAGGCGCAGTACCGCTTGCCCAATCCACACTGGTGGGCCAGGTAATTGTTCTGCTGCCCGTGCCGTCCTGAGTCACCTTCAGTGTAAAACTTGAGGCATAGCCAGATGCGGCAGGGTTGCTCCAAGTGAATGTGCCGATGTTGTGGGCCAGCGTGATCGTGTACACGCTACCGTCCCTGATGTTCAAGGTGACCGAAGTACCAGAGGTCAGGGCTGTAGATTCTTCTTGTATGCCGTTGTCAAACTTAACTACACCGTTGGCATCAGCAGTGACAACCTTTGATGCCTCTGTTGTGCCAAGAGTCGTGATGTCGTTGTAGTTAAGCTCTGTGGCTGTCGCTGTGACACCATCTAGAATGTTTAGTTCAGCAGCGGTGCTTGTCACACCATCAAGAATGTTGAGTTCTGCGGCAGTCGAGGTAACACCATCGAGGATGTTAAGTTCGGCTGTGGTCGAAGTAACCCCGTCAAGTATGTTTAACTCTGTCGCTGTTGAGGTTACACCGTCAAGAATGTTGAGTTCTGCGGTAGTAGCAGTCACGCCGTCGAGAAGGTTTAGCTCTGTCGCCGTTGCAGTAACACCGTCAAGGATATTCAGTTCTGCTGCGGTAGAGGTAATAGAAGTACCTCCAATTTGCAGCGTTGTCGCGTTGACTTCACCAGCAGCGCCATAAACAACTGCTTTGGAATTAACAACAGTACCCGCTGTAGAACCGTCTACCAGGTTTAGCTCTGTTGCGGTGGACGTTACACCATCTAAGATATTTAACTCAGCAGCAGTACTGGTTACGCCGTCTAGGATATTAAGCTCTGCGGCAGTACTGGTTACTCCGTCAAGAATATTAAGTTCAGCAGCAGTAGAAGTTACGCCGTCAAGGATATTGAGTTCTGCTGTAGTAACCGTAGCGCCATCAAGGATGTTAAGT
>JAERSU010000009.1 GCA_016845445.1 Oceanospirillaceae bacterium
TATTTACCATGCAAATCAAGGGATTTACCGAGTCCTTTCTATGCAATTTGATATTATCCAGTTGCATAAGCACTCTGCATTAGTCTGCGGTCATCAATTGAGCCTTTAACTGATGCAGTTGATCGCGATACTTGGCCGCCATTTCAAATTCCAGATTCTTCGAGGCTTCAAACATAGCGTCTTCGGTTTTAGCTATTTGCTTAGCCAGTTCCTTGGCAGACATCTGGCTAGTATCCAGCATATATTCAGCACTTGGTTCAGCGGCTTTTTTGCGGGACTTGCCGTCGCGCTTCTTACCAGAACCTGGTGCATAGGCACCTTCCATGATGTCTTGCACTGATTTCACCACGCCTTTTGGCGTGATGTTATTGGCCTCATTAAAGGCCAGCTGCTTATTGCGGCGGCGCTCCGTTTCATCCATGGCTCGTTGCATGGAGCCGGTAATATTGTCGGCATAGAGAATGGCCTTACCATGCAGGTTACGCGCTGCACGGCCAATGGTCTGGATTAAGGAACGCTCGGAGCGCAAGAAGCCCTCTTTGTCGGCGTCCAATATGGCCACCAAGGATACCTCTGGCATATCTAAACCTTCACGCAGCAGGTTGATGCCAACCAGCACATCAAATTCACCGATACGCAGATCACGGATGATTTCTACTCGCTCTACCGTATCAATATCCGAGTGCAGATAACGCACCCGTATGCCATTTTCATGTAGAAAATCCGTCAGGTCTTCAGCCATGCGCTTGGTAAGGGTGGTGATTAAAACCCGCTCTTTGACTTCCACACGCTTGTGGATTTCTGCCATGACGTCATCCACCTGGGTGGTCGCAGGCCGCACTTCCAACTCGGGATCCACCAGGCCTGTTGGGCGCACTACCTGCTCCACTACCTGATCGGCATGTTCCTGCTCATAGGGACCAGGCGTGGCCGAGACAAAGATTTTTTGCGGCGCAATGCGTTCCCATTCTTCAAATTGCATGGGCCGGTTATCAAGGGCCGATGGCAATCGAAAACCGTACTGCACCAGGGTTTCTTTGCGTGACCGATCGCCCTTGTACATAGCGCCCAACTGCGGAATAGTCACATGGGATTCATCCACCACCAACAAGGCATCGGCCGGCAAATAATCAAACAAGGTAGGTGGTGGTTCGCCCGCTGCTCGGCCAGACAAATAACGGGAGTAGTTCTCAATGCCAGCACAGAAACCCAGTTCTTGAATCATTTCCAAATCGTAGCGGGTACGCTGATCCAGACGTTGTTCTTCCACCAATTTATTATTACTGCGAAAGTGATCAAGGCGATCTTTGAGTTCATCTTTAATGTGATCGATGGCATCCAATAAGGTATCCCGCGGCGTCACATAGTGGGTCTTGGGATAGATGGTTAAGCGTGGCACCTTGCGCAGCACCTGGCCTGTGAGGGGGTCAAAAAAGCTTAACTGTTCCACCTCGTCATCAAACAGTTCCACACGCACGGCTTCTTCATCGGATTCAGCTGGAAAAATATCAATCACATCGCCGCGTACACGGTAGGTGGCACGATGAAAATCCGTGTCGTTGCGGATGTATTGCAATTCCGCCAAACGACGAATCAGATTGCGCTGCTCCATGGGCTCACCTCGGTTTAGGTGAATCACCATCTGATGATAAGCCTCTGGATCGCCCAAACCATAAATGGAAGACACCGTCGCCACAATAATGGCATCGGGTCGTTCTAAGAGGGCCTTGGTGGCCGACAAACGCATCTGTTCAATGTGCTCGTTAACAGAGGAATCTTTATCAATGAAGGTATCCGAGGCAGGCACATAAGCCTCGGGTTGATAATAATCGTAATAGGAAACGAAATACTCCACCGAATTGTTAGGGAAGAACTCTTTAAATTCGCCATAAAGCTGTGCCGCAAGGGTCTTATTATGGGCCAAGACAATGGTAGGTCGTTGAGCTTGAGCAACCACTTGCGCAATGGTAAAGGTTTTACCTGAGCCGGTTACCCCTAGCAGGGTTTGGGAAGCCAAGCCAGCATCTATGCCTGTCACCAGCTGCTTAATCGCAGTGGGCTGATCGCCAGCAGGCTGGTATTTGGAATGAACCTCAAACTTTTCCATTTAGGGTCTCCTAAACGTCTGCCCAATGGCAAACGATGGCGCAATAAAAACCCCTATTATGACCCATTTTTGGCGCAATAGCGCGCTAATTTATCAAGCTAGGCAAGTTTGTCCTTAGCTATTAGCTAGTTTGGTTATGTTGATCTTCGGCGGCCTGCTGCTGCAACTGCCAGAGATGAGAATATTGGCCATCATTGGCTAATAATTGCTGGTGGGTGCCTTGCTCCACAATTTGGCCTTGATCAAGCACCAAGATACGATCAGCATCAATAATGGTGGACAATCGATGGGCAATCACCAGTGTCGTGCGTTGCTTGGCGATTTCTGCAAGGGCTTTGAGGATGCTGCGCTCGGATTCAGAATCCAGAGCCGATGTGGCTTCATCAAATAGTAAAATAGGTGGGTTCTTCAAGAGCACGCGAGCAATAGCAATGCGTTGCTTTTCACCACCTGATACCTTTAAACCACGCTCCCCTACTAGGGTTTCCACGCCATCTGGCAAAGAACCAATAAAGCCGCGTAAATTAGCCATTTCAATGGCCTGCCAAATCGCCTCATCACTGGCATCTGGGCAACCATAAGCAACGTTATTCCAGATACTATCGTTAAACAGCACTGTGTCTTGGGGTACCACGCCTATGTGTTGCCGCAAACTTAATTGCTGCACCTGATCAATGGCTTGTCCATCAATACGGATGCTGCCGCCTTGCAGGTCATAAAAGCGAAACAATAAACGTCCGATGGTGGATTTGCCAGCGCCACTTGGGCCAACAATGGCCACCTTTTGACCTGCCGCTACAGAGAATGAAAGCTTGTTTAAAATGGCTCGTTCTGGTTGATAGGCAAAGTCCACCTGATCAAATTCTATGCTGGCTTGGGCAATGTGTAACCCGGGCGCATCAGCTTGGTCTTGCACCCTTGGCTGGCGTTTGAGCAAATCAAACATGTTTTCCACATCCGACATAGCGCGGCGAATTTCCCGGTAGATAAATCCCAAGGCCCCCAAAGGGATAAACATCTGCAATAGATAAGCATTGACCATGACCAGATCACCCAAGGTCATGCTGCCATCGACCACACCACTGGCGGCCAGATACATAAGTGCGGTCAAACCAATGGCAATAATCAACGCCTGTCCGGAATTCAACAGGGCTAAAGACAAGCGGTTTTTTACCCGTGCCTGCTCCCAAGCCTGCAAATTCTGATCGTATTGCTGACTTTCAAACTGCTCATTATTGAAATACTTCACGGTTTCATAATTAAGCAAGCTATCGATAGCCCGGGTGCTGGATTTGCTGTCCAACTGATTGGCCTCTTTAACGAATCGTGTGCGCCATTCGGTAGTCACCACACTAAACAAAATGTAGGCCAGGACACAGGCTAGGGTCACCAGAGAAAACCACACATTAAAGGCCAGCAGTAAGATCACCATGACGATGGCCAACTGCACAATGGTGGGCAAAATATTAAAGACCATAAAGCGCATCATAAAATTGATGCCATTGGTACCACGGTCTATATCGCGAGATATGCCGCCGGTTTGACGACTGAGGTGAAAATCCAATTCCAGCTTGTGCAGATGTTCAAACACTTCCAAGCCAACTTTGCGCATGGCGCTTTCCGTCACCCGGCTGAATACGGCGTCGCGTAGCTCACTTAAAAATACACTGCCAAAACGCATGGCACCATAGAGCAAGACAAAGCCTACCGGGATCACCAAGGCGGTGACTAGAGGATCTTCTAGGGCATCAACCAGTTCTTTTAAGGCCCATGGCATGCCCAAGGAAACAGCAATTGAGCCTGCCATCAGAGTGATGGCAGCCACTACGCGCGTTTTGTGAATAAGCAGATAGGGCCACAGGGTTTTGATCAATAACCAAAACTCTATTTCCTTAAAGGATTTAATGTGATGCTGGCCGTAGCCCCGTTTCATACTGCTTTTCATAGCTAGACAGGTTAGGCGAGAACCAGAATGGCCTCCGCTTCTACCTGTACGGCCTTAGGTAATTCTTTCACACCAACGGCAGCGCGCGCTGGGTAGGGTTCGCTGAAATATTGGGACATGATTTCATTCACCGTTGGAAAGTTGCTTAAGTCAGTGAGAAACAAACTCACCTTCACCACGTCTTGCAGGCTACCGCCGGAGGCTTCCGCCACGGCTTGTAGGTTCTTAAACACCTGATCAGCCTGAGCGGCAAAGTCCTGACTGCAGACTTCCATGGTAGCAGGATCCAAGGGGATCTGGCCGGAAATATAGACGGTGTTACCTGCACGTACAGCTTGGGAATAGGTACCAATCGCGGCAGGCGCGTTTTCGGTAGCAATGATTTGCTTGTCGGTCATAGGAAGGACTCTCTTTATTTAAAAAACGGCGATCATAACAGGCCATAGATAATGGCACCAGCCAAATTGCGACCTCGGAGGATTAGCCCTTACCTCTACTAAGGAGGTCGGGCAACTGGGCAATCGATGCAAGCACAAAATCTGCCTCATGCAGATCTTCGCTGGTACTGGTACCGGTCAACACCCCAACTACGGCGCCTGCTCCAGCACTTATG
>JAERSU010000010.1 GCA_016845445.1 Oceanospirillaceae bacterium
GTACTGGTTGAGTCCGTATCCGAGCTGGTTGAAAAGCTACGCAACGAAGCTAAGGTTATTTAAGGAGCACCGACATGACTGTATTAGTAATTGCAGAACACGAAAACGGCGCTCTAGCTGGCGCTACTCTGAACACCATCACTGCTGCCCAGCAGATCGGTGGCGATATCGACCTACTGGTAGCCGGTAATGGCGTTGACGCTGTAGCCCAAGCTGCCGCACAAATCGCTGGTGTGGCTAAGGTACGCGTAGCTGACGACGCTTCTTTGGAAGGTCTTCTAGCGGAAAACGTTGCTGATCTTGTTGTAGCCCTATCTGGCGACTACAGCCACGTATTGGCTCCTGCCACCACCTTTGGTAAGAACTTCATGCCTCGCGCTTCCGCCCTCTTGGACGTGGCTCAGATTTCTGAAATCAGTGCGGTATTCTCTGCTGACACTTTTGAGCGTCCAATCTACGCCGGCAACGCCCTAGCCAAAGTACAATCCGCTGACAGCATCAAGCTGATCACCGTACGTACTACCAAGTTTGACGCCGCAGCCGCCGAAGGTGGTTCTGC
The DNA here is from genome assembly GCA_016845445.1 of Oceanospirillaceae bacterium. GTDB lineage: Bacteria > Pseudomonadota > Gammaproteobacteria > Pseudomonadales > Balneatricaceae > Njordibacter. Next base: position 560 of record JAERSU010000010.1, read on the forward strand.
CGCTGTTGAAGCCGTATCTGCCGCTGCCGATTCTGGCAAGTCTCGTTACGTTGGCATCGCCGCAAGCGAATCCGACCGCGTAGAACTGACTTCTGCCGCCATCGTTGTCTCCGGTGGTCGTGGCATGCAGTCTGGCGACAACTTCCCCATGCTGGAACGTGTTGCTGACAAGCTAGGCGCTGCTGTTGGTGCATCCCGTGCCGCCGTTGACGCAGGCTTTGTACCCAACGACTATCAGGTTGGCCAAACCGGTAAGGTAATTGCTCCTGACCTATACATTGCTGTAGGTATCTCTGGTGCTATCCAACACTTGGCTGGTATGAAAGACTCCAAGACCATCGTTGCTATCAACAAAGACAGCGAAGCACCTATCTTCCAGGTGGCTGACTATGGTTTGGTTGCCGATCTGTTTGACGCTGTTCCAGAGCTGGAAGGCGAACTCTAATAGACATCTAGTACAGCTAGCAAATGTAAAAAGGCCGCTATTAAGCGGCTTTTTTGTTTTTAGTTAAATGGCCTAACAAATTAAAATCGTTTACCAATGTAAATACGCTGCATGTTGTAACGATTATTACCCTTTTTTTCTCGTGCAATATCTATCCCAACGTTATATGAGTGGTTAAAGAAGTATCTTGCGCCTATTGCAACGCTACTTAAATCATCCACACCATCATAATCTTTATGCTGGAAATAAGCCCTCAAATTGAGGTCCTTTTGAGGATGATAATCCGCTAATAATGCGTAGGTCTTTCCATCATATTCATCATCGTCATTATCCAAATTATAATAACCCGCTATAAAGTTAACATAGTTACCTGATTCTAATTGATGCACATAACCTGTTCTTGCAAACCAATTATTAGCCGTTTCGCCTTTATTATCAGCCCAATCATAATCACCTAATTCGATAAAATTCAGATTGTCATAGAAATAACCAACGATCACCTCCTCTGCATCTGACTTAGTGACACTAATGTTATGCTGCGGCTTAAAATTGGTTTGCCACCTGCCCTTTTTGAGTTGTACATATACATCAATATCATATACCCATCTCAAACTTACATCTGGACCATAGCCGTCATCTTGCTTATTACTACTTGGGAATTTTGTATGATCATACTGCAAATCAATACTTGACGATTTATTCAACCAGGGCGCGATACTCCATGGCCCCAGACTATCATCAACGGGCTCAAAATAATAAGCAAATCCACCAGCAGAACTCATTGTGTTGGAATCATTTTCAGAGAAGCTAGCATAAACGGCGTATTGATACTCTTCAGCATAACTGCTAATCGAACTAAACAAGAGTGCAGCCGCACAGAAGATCTTAACACCTAATTTATCCATTCTAATCACATACTTTCCCCATTTTATTAAACCTAAAAAAAGTATAGACAAGAATTTGATATTTGCTTAAAGCTCACAACAAATCATAGACAGAATTGAAATAAGTGCACAAAAAAAGGCCACCATTAGCGCCCCTTTAAAGATATTATTCAATAGATTAAACAGAAGTAATATTGCCTCAATTCGAAACCATCATTATTGACCGACTCTAAGTAAACGCTGAGGCTTGGCTTTGGGTAGGCGTACAAGTTCGCCAGTGGTTTCCATATGCAACTTCACCGATACGGTATACCAACTTACCGAGCCAAGCTTGGCCAAATCTTCGGCGGCCAATTGCGCCCTCACTAAGCCCGCCAATTCCTTAAACAACACACCCTCACCAGTGCTAGGCACCACGGCCAAAATAGCCTCGTGTACGAGATCATACTTCCACTTATCAATGCGTGTAGACTGCTTACCTTTTGCAGGCGTATTACAAATGACTTTATTCATGATTATCTGCTTGTTAGAAAAAATAAAAAAAGAGGCAAAAGCCTCTTTGGATAAATTTCACAATAACATCAAAATATATATTTGGCCGCAGCGAGACTAATCCCAGCAGTGGTAGCCATAAAGCCCATCATCCAACGTGTTTGCGTAATGATGGCATTGGTTAATTCCGATTTTAGTTCCGCGATATCAGATCTGGTTGCGTAATTAGATTTAATAACAGCGATGTCTGTTTCTATCAGCGACATTCCCTTCTCCAAGGATTCTACTCTTTTCTCAAATGAGCCCATGGGAGGTTCTCCACCACCATATTTGGCACTTCGATCTTGGTAGTTGTCAAAGTTATATATGTTATTAGCCATTTTTCTGCTTCCATTCGAGTATAACATCTTTCAAGTGATTGCGAACATAACCGCAGTTATCGCAGATAACAACGACGGTTTCATAATGTTTGGGATCGCCTGGAAACTCCTCGTAGATTAGTTCCGGTTTTGCCAATAACATTACCTTATCTAGCCCTATAGCCCAAGAATTTTTTCGACAGGATGGGCATTCAGCGATAACTCCCACAGCATTGAGAAAGGCTGAGACATCTTCTTTGCTTAAATTCACTCACAAATTCCATTTATAAATGTATTTAGCAGTAAGTTTAGTCGCTCCTTACTATTTTGCTATGAAGACAGATGGCCGCACATCAAAAACTGGAATTTGGAGTCATTAAGAAGGCTATTTCTTCCTCCGTAGACTCACGCCCTAGGATGGCATTGCGATGGGGATAACGGCCAAAACGTTTAACAATATCTTGGTGGGCAAGGTAGGAGCTGTAGCCTTGATCATGGCCCATGGCGGCAAACAATGGCAGACCTTGTTGGTGCACAATAGCCGACTCACTATGCATATAGGGCATTAACAAGAATTGCCGTTCTGCTTCACCCAAATTGAGGTGTACATTAGCCCTCACGGCTTCTTGAGCAAGGCCTAATGCCAAGGCATCACTGGCGAAAGCAGCTGGCGTATCGCGAAACATGTTGCGGGAGAACTGGTCCAAAATAATGATTTCTGCCACCCTGCCCAAAGGGATATCACGCCAGCTGTCTAATTCACCTGCCATGGCTTGGGCATGCAAATCGGCATAACGGTAGCGAATCAAATTATCAATTTCGCTATCTTTTACCCACCAGTGTTTAGGGCTAAGTTCTGTAAACCAAAAATCAATAATTTCCTGCCAGTTCATATTGCACCTACCCAAGCTAACCGTTAGCCTATTAGTATAGGTTAACGGCATGAAAAAACCAGCCATGGAAACACCGCAAAACAAGCAGCTATTGATTCTTAGTCACTGCCCATCAATCAATACTCAAGCCTTATTAAACGCCCTAGAGAGCGGCGCCATGGCAGCGCAAACAGAGGCCTTGAGCATACGTTCCATGGCTTTTATTGATGCGCAGCCAGAAGACCTTAGCAAGGCCTCTGGAGTAATATTTTTATGCACGGAAAACATTGGCTATATGAGTGGTTTAGCCAAAGACTGGTTTGATCGGCATTTTTATTACGCCAGTGAACATTGTCAGGCTATGCCCTATGCAGTGATTATCCGCGCGGGTCTGGACGGCACAGCAACGTCTAAGGCCATAGCCAGCATTGGTCAGGGAATGAGTTGGAATGAGGCCCTGCCAACACTAGTTTGCCGGGGGGAGTGGCGCGAGAATTTTCTCGGGCAAGCCAAAGAGCTTGGCGAGCATATGGCCGTATCAGTGGATATGGGATTGGTATAGGGTATACATCGGGTTCTGACCCTAAAGGATCAGAACCCAGTGAAGAAGATACCTACATAACCTTATCTAGTGCCGCTTCTAAAGATGCCACACTACGCTCAACGTTGTGTAGCTTGTCTAGACCAAACAGGCCCAAACGGAAGGTCTTGAAGCCAGCAGGTTCGTTGCACACCAATGGTACACCAGCCGCAATCTGCATGCCTTCTGCCACAAACTTAGAGCCGTTCTGAATACCATCATCGCCGGTGTAGCTAACGACAACGCCTGGGGCACCAAAGCCTTCAGCAGCCACACTCTTGATACCACGGGAAGCCAACATAGCGCGTACGGCATCACCAAGGTCTTGCTGTTCTTGCTTAACCTTGTCAAAGCCATAGTCTTCGGTTTCGCGCATCACCGTGGCGAAGGCAGCAATGGCATCCGTGGGCATGGTAGCGTGATAAGCATGGCCACCGTTAACATAGGCCATCATAATGTCACGCCACTTCTTCAGGTCCGCAGCAAAGCTTGTGGACGTGGTTTCTTCCAACATAGAAACGCCCCGTTCACCCAGCATAACCAGACCACCGAATGGCGAGCCACTCCAGCCCTTTTGCGGGGCGCTCACCAGTACATCGACGCCCAACTCTTTCATGTCTACCCACAGGCAGCCAGAAGCAATACAGTCCAGTACAAAGATACCACCCACTTCGTGGACAGCATTGGCAACCGCTTCAATGTAGCCATTTGGCAAGATAATACCGGAAGATGTTTCCACGTGCGGGGCAAACACCACCTGTGGTTTTTCATTGGCAATGGTATCCAACACTTCGTTGATGGGTGCTGGGGCAAAAGGCTCGGTATCCCCTTCTTGGCCCTGACGAGCCATCAACACGGTGGAGCTTTCGGCTATGCTGCCGGTTTCCAAAATCTGCGTCCAACGGAAGCTGAAGAAACCGTTACGAATAACCAGGGTCTTCTTGCCTGTGGCAAACTGACGTGCCACAGCTTCCATGCCGAAGGTACCACTACCAGGCACGATAGCAACCTGTTCGGCCTTGTACACTGATTTTAGGGTCTGGTTGATATAGCGCATGTCACCTTGAAAGGCTTGAGACATGTGGTTCAGTGCACGATCCGTGTACACCACGGAGTACTCTAACAATCCGTCTGGATCAACATTTGGCAGTAATGCAGTCATAGTATTTTACCTTTTCTAATCGTAGTTGTAGGTCGGCCTTTAGGCCGACTATTAGTCTAAAAATCTTTTGTCGGCCTAAAGGCCGACCTACATATGTGATGCGTTATAAGCGTGTGAATGAAGTTTCCCTAATAAAAACGGGCACCGCAAGTGCCCGTTTTAAATAATCACTATGTAGCGACGTAATTAATTAACGCAAGGTCGCAGCCGAAGCAGTGAGAAACTCCATCAAAGATACCGCAAAGCCTCGCATTACCCAGATTTCAAATACCGGCTGGCCGGCTTCGTCAGGCAAGCGCATGACGGTAATACCGACATGGTTAATATGGCTCATGGCCAAGCTACCCACAGCAAAGACATTGTCATCTAAATCCAGCTGTAGACCACGGGCTAACAGCGCCTTGGCATCCTCGCCTTTGATGCGCAGCTGCGTTTTGCTTTGCGATTGATCGGTCGCATACACATCGTCGCCAGACACAGCAGACTGATCAGTAACCCAAACATAGCGATCACGACCTTGCCAAGCCAACAGCTGGCCATCAGCCATGCTTACCTCATTGGCCGCAGGCACCGCCATCTGAGTCATGCTCGCGACACTGGTTTCGATATTAGCGAACCCCTCAAGCTGCCACATCTTACGTGCTGGCACTTCTTCAATGGTTACCCCAGCAAAGGTCTGTGGCATGGCAAAATGTTGTTCTAGTGCACTTGTCATTAGCCTTTCACCCTTTCATTAGCTGCATCAACAAAGTGGTTACTTACCACCTCAACTTGTACATATTTGTCTTTTAACGGATAAGCCGCATAGATTTTTTCACCATGACGATTGGGCCCATCCCGCAAAAAACCTAGGGCAATATAGCATTCCAGTTCTGGGCTATAAGTCATCGAACTCACCCAACCCTGCTTATCGGCCCCTGCTGTTGCTCTGGCTTCAGTCACCAAAATAGAGCCGGTTTCAATAGCCACCTTAGGATCCACCGATTTCAAACCAACCAAACGGGGACGATCAACATCCTGCAAACCTTCGCGTTGCATCAGGTTTTGTCCCACAAACCACTTCTTCTTGGAAGCCATACCAGCCATATTCACATCACCTAAGGTAACACGACCATCAAGCTCAGCGCCGGTAACGTGACCCTTTTCAATGCGCAAGGCACCCAAGGCTTCTAAACCATAGGGAATTATGTCGTTGTCTTGGCCAACATCCATAATGTGTTGCCAGATACGTTCGCCATGATCAGCTTCGGTATAGACCTCGTAGGCCATTTCACCTGAGAAACTAATGCGTAAAATACGCAAGGTTGCGCCCCCATGTTCACCATGCACCACCCCCATAAAAGGGAAGGCTTCGTTGCTGAAATCAATGTCAGGAAAAGCCTTTTGCAAGGTATCTCGAGCCAAGGGACCGGCCACTGCCATGGCTGCCCACCGCTCACTAATGGAGCTCACGCGAACTTTTAATTCTGGCCAATCCACTTCCAAACATCGCTCCAGATAGGCCATAGCAGGCCCAGCTTGTGCGGTAGTGGTGGTCATAAAGTAACGATCTTCAGCCAACCGCGAGGTGGTACCGTCATCAAACACATGGCCATCTTCACGCAACATCACCCCATAGCGCGCCTTGTTAACGGGCAAGGTGCTGAACATGTTGATATAAACACGATCAAGAAATTCGCCAGCATCAGGGCCAACAATCTCAATTTTACCCAGTGTACTTACATCGCACATGGCAACCTTGCTACGCACATGAGCTGTTTCACGCACATAGGCATCGTCGATAGTTTCACCAGCTAGAGGGTAATACTGAGCGCGACGGAACAAACCCGTTTCCACAAACACGGCCCCTGCTCGCTCATGCCATTCCTGCATGGGAGTACGACGCAGTGGCTTAAAGTGGCTACCCAGTTCACGGCCACCAATGCCACCCATAGACACAGGGGCAATGGGCGAACGAAAACGCGTGGTACCCGTAGCCTGAATAGACTGGCCTTGGCATTCAGCCATAATGGCCAGGGCATTCACATTAGACGTACGCCCCTGATCATTGGCCATGCCCAGGGTGGTATATCGTTTCATGTGTTCAACAGAAACAAAGCCTTCTAGGTGTGATTGCACCACATCGGCAGAGGTGACATCATGCTGTATATCCACCATCTGCTTGCCTTTGGCAGGCACACGCCATAAAGGCTCGATACGCAGATCCCCAGCCAAGTCCTGGGCTGGTTTAGCAACGTCACTAGCCTCGCTCTGCAGTTCTGCACAGGCAGCTTGTGCCGCGGCCACCGCCTGATCAATACCAGCATGCAACCCCAATTCGCCTTCAGCAGCAGCCACAGACCAGGTGTCTTGTGCATGTTGATCCACCACAAAGGCGGCAATATCCTTATTATAAACCGGTGGTGTGCCACCATGGGCGGCCATCTGCACCTGGGGTGTCCAGCCACCAGAATGTGCCAGCACATCACATGCAACAATGCGTGTCTGGCCCACACTTTGACCATTGGCCGCCAAGTCAGCAACGGCCACACTACGCACGCCGTGCCAGCCCTTGGCTTTCACCACCACACTTTGTGTTTGCACTGCAATGCCACGTTCAGCACAGGCATCTAACAATGCTTGAGCAGGCTTCTGACGGCTGTCAATCACCGCATTTACCTTTAAACCCTGATCATGATAATCAAAGGCCAGTTGGTAGGCACTGTCGTTGTTGGTAAACACCACCAGCTTACGGCCTGCTGCAGTACCAAAATGGTTGAGCATGCGGCGCACACCAGAAGCCAACATAACACCTGGCTTATCATTATTGGCAAACACCAATGGGCGCTCAATGGCACCCGAGGCGATGATGATCTTCTTGGCGTGTATCTTGTGGTAGTTGTGGCGTACCTTTTCACCGACAACTTCATGGGCCGCTAGGGTATTACCATCAAAACGCCCCCAACATACGGTTTGCTTTAAAATGGTGACATTATCGGCAGCTTCAAGTTGGGCAATGGTATCTAGTCGCCATTGCTCAATGTCCATATGTTGGGCACTGACAGGCTCATTTAACAGTTGCCCACCTAGGTCTGCGTGTTCGTCCATTAGGGTCACGCGTAGGCCACTATTGGCGGCACTCAAGGCAGCGCTTAAACCAGCCGCACCACCACCTATGATGGCTAGATCACAGAAGGAATTCACCCGGTCGTACACATCTGGGTCGGCTTTTTTTGGTACCTTACCCATGCCCGCTGCGCGGCGAATGGATGGCTCATACAAGCTATACCAAAATTT
>JAERSU010000011.1 GCA_016845445.1 Oceanospirillaceae bacterium
AGAACCAGCCGCTCGTGCTTGGCTGGATTTTCCAACTTGCGCGATACCGGTATCTGCTGCAGTTGGGTACTTTGACCTAATTGCTGGCGAATCCAGGGCTGAATCAACCAGGTAGAAGCCATGAGCAGCTCTTGCTTCATGAGCGGTAAAGACACGATTAAGGTACCATCTAGCTCACCCAACATAAGATGCTGACCATCGGGTAGATTAACCTGATTCAAGCCACCGTCCATTTGGTTTTGTATCTGATGCCAATCCAATTCCGCTAGGTCACCAGCCAGTACGATCATATGGGCCTGGCTAGTTTTAATGAGATGCATTAGCGCAGCGCTATTTTCATCGCCTATAGAGGGCAACACATTCCAGTCCACTTCGGCACCATGAGAAGACTGCGCCAACCAACTATGACACGCCAATGGATCCTCGGGTGTGGGAGAAAACAAGGCCGCCGTAATACTGGGCGTATTGCATACGCTTACTCGCTCGATGCCTACTTCGGCCAAGGTCGCCAAGGCCAGATGATGTATCTCACTACCGGCCGCCATAATAACCTGGCCCTGTTTGGCAAATTCTGCTTTACCAGTGACATTAGAGCGCGCCGCCACCTCGTCGTGGAGGCGCAGTTGATAACCAGCATACATGCATTGGTCGGGGCGAATCACCGTGTCAGCGCCCATGGGCAAGCGGGCACCTTGAACTATTTGCGCAGCACTGCCTTTGGCTAGTTGTATGGGTGTGTCGTCCAGCGCTGGAGTGCGGCTTACGGCAATCGCCGCATCAAGCTTGGCATCCTTGTGGCGGATGGCATAGCCGTCGGTTAAGGCCACCGGATGGGGTGGCATGTCCTGTGGAATAAGCACATCTGCGGCCAGCACGCGGCCCAAAGCACTGCCCAGAATCACCTCTTGGGTGGTGACCTGCTTATCATGTTCTAGTATAAATGCCCTAGCCTGCTTAAGACTCAGGGTTTGTCCCCATTGAATTCCTGTCATTAACGCTCGCATCAAAGCCATATGCTCTGCCTCACTGATCCCTTGATTTGCGCGGCTGGCAGCAAGCCCATGGCATGGGGCTCGGCCAACCAACGAATAAGGCTCCATTTGGCCCTATGGCGAGGTTAAAAATCATGACAGGTATCAAGTGTTACTGGCCATGGGTTAGAAAAACCGTAAAAAATTGATCTGCTACCATGTTTTTCAGTTAAAATAGCCACCATGCACGCTACCGCCGAACAGCAACGACTGGTTAAACTCGCCACCTGGGCCTCCATCATGGTGGCGATCACCCTCATCCTATTAAAAACCTGGGCCTGGCAGACCACTGCCAGTGTCAGCTTATTGGCATCCCTGTTGGAATCCATTATGGATGCCGCCGCCTCGGTGATTAACTTCTTTGCCGTACGCTATGCCCTTATGCCTGCTGATGCAGACCATCGTTTTGGCCATGGCAAAGCCGAGAGTCTGGCGGGCCTTGCGCAAGCTGTACTCATTAGCCTGTCGGTGATCTGGTTGTTAATGCAGTCTTACGAACGCATTAACAATCCGCAAGCCATCCAGCATACGGATATAGGCATTGGCGTCATGCTATTTAGCATTGTTGCTACCGCCGCTTTGGTAATGTTCCAACGCTATGTGGTACAGCGCACAGAATCCAATGCCGTTGCAGCAGACTCCCTGCATTACTTGTCTGACTTGCTGATGAATGCCAGTGTCATTGTTGCCCTGCTGTTAAGCGTCTGGGGCTGGCAAGGTGCCGATGCCTGGTTAGCCATTATCATTGGCTTCTATGTGCTCCACAGTGCCTGGGAAATTGGTCAGCAATCCATGAATTTACTGCTTGATCGCGAGCTTGCAGAAGAAGACCGCGCTATTATTAGCAATTGTGTCATTGCCCAACCTGGGGTGTTGGGCATGCATGACCTACGCACCCGCCAATCTGGCTACACCAAGTTTGTGCAAATGCACATTGAACTACCCGACAAGATGCCCCTCATTCAGGCCCATGACATTGCCGATGCCGTAGAAGCGGCCGTGATTGCCGCCATGCCCAATGCCGAAGTGATCGTCCACCTGGACCCCATTAGTGTGGTACCCGATGAAGAGCACGCCGTGTTGGCACGGGTAATGTCTATAGACAGTGCGGATATCCATCGCGAATGAACGCCTAGGGGCGCCTCCGGGGTCTGACCTCGCCCGCAGGGCGCTCAATCCCACAATGCCCAATTTATACCCACCCAAAGGCACCAATATCATTACCCTCAATGGCGTTGCCAGCAGGCAACCTATGCCCTAGTCTATTGCTCATTCATGATCACACCCTGCAACGACTCGGAGACTAAAATGAAAGTTGGATTTATCGGCCTTGGCAACGTAGGCAGCAAGTTATCTGGCAGCCTATTACGCAATAACTTTGACCTGATGGTACGCGACCTTAACCAAGACTTTGTCGACGCCTTTGTCGCCCGCGGCGCCACCGCAGCCAGCTCACCAAAAGCAATGGCAGAACAGTGTGACATCGTCATTACCTGCCTACCGTCACCCGCTGCCTGTTCCACGGTTATGGAAGCCGAAGATGGCGTACTAGCAGGGCTTAGTGCAGGCAAGATTTGGATGGAAATGAGCACCACCGACGAGAGCGAAGTGCGTCGCATCGGTGAGCTGGTGAAAGCCAAGGGCGCTGAGCCGGTGGACTGCCCGGTATCTGGCGGTTGCCACCGCGCCGATACGGGCAACATTTCCATCTTTGCTGGCTGTAGCCGAGAAGCCTATGACCGCGCCCTGCCGGTGCTCACCACCATGGGCCGGCGCATCTTGCACACAGGCGGCCTAGGCACCGCATCCAAACTAAAGGTAGTGACCAACTACCTGGCCACCGCCAACCTGATTTCTCTAGCCGAAGCCCTCACCGCCTGTAAGGTGATGGATTTGGACATGAACGTCTCCTACGAAGCCATTAAGGCCTCGTCTGGCAACTCCTTTGTGCACGAAACCGAATCGCAAGTGATCCTTAACGGTTCCCGTGAAATTAACTTCACCGTGGATCTGGTACTCAAAGACGTGGGGCTATTCGATACCCTCACCAAGCGTGAAGGCATGAATCTAGACTTGGCGCCCATGCTGGTGGACATTTTCCAACAAGCGCAAGATAACTATGGCCCACGGGAAAAATCACCCAACATCATTCGTCGCTATGAAGAGCCTATGGGGGTGAAGGTACTGGGTAAAGACTTCCCAGAAGACATGCTGGATGACGAACCAGAAGAGCCTGGTTATGAAGTAAAAGTGCCTGGCCGTCAGGATTATTGATTTAAACTGTCATTGCGAGGCCACCTCAATCCGTCATTGCGAGGCCGTAAGGCCGTGGCAACCTAACTCCGTCATTGCGAGGGCCGCAGGGCCGTGGCAACCCCATGAGGCGAAGTGCAATACTGCAGGAGGTCGCCGCGCTGCGCTCGCGATGACGGATTTAGGTCGCCGCGCTGCGCTCGCGATGACGATTGAGTATAGGATCAAACCCGACGACGCGTACGCTGACGACGCTGCTGGCGATCAAACTTCTCTTGTTCTTTAGGCAAACGACGGGGTGCCTTTTTCGGCCGCATGCCGACAAACTGGCTCAAGCCATTGACTTCTGGCTGAGGCATTTCCATCCACATACCGGCACGCAATGATGGTGGCAGGAAAACATTGCCAAAGCGCACACGCTTGAGGCGGTTAACCCGTAGACCTTGAGATTCCCACAAGCGGCGCACTTCACGGTTACGGCCTTCCATAATCACCACGTGATACCAGGAATTGATACCTTCGCCACCAAACTCTTGAATATCAGTAAAGCACGCCATGCCGTCTTCTAGCAGCACACCTTCGTGCATGGCGGTGACATTGTCCATGGTAACGTTGCCCATGACACGCACAGCGTATTCGCGTTCGATTTGTGTGGATGGGTGCATCAGGGCGTTGGCCAATTCGCCATCGGTGGTGAACAACAGCAAACCAGCGGTGTTGATATCCAACCGGCCAATGGCAATCCAGCGCTCGCCCTTAAGACGTGGTAGCTTATCAAACACCGTAGGGCGGCCTTCCGGATCAGAACGGGTGACGATCTCGCCTTCTGGCTTGTTGTAAATTAGCACACGGCGCTGAGCGTCACTGGAAGACTGGGTTTGCACCGGCTTGCCGTCGACGCTGATCTTGTCGCGCCAGGAGACACGATCACCTAGCTTGGCCACTTCGTCATTCACCGTGACACGGCCAGCAGCGATCCAGCGTTCCATTTCACGGCGCGAACCAATGCCAGCACGGGCTAGCACTTTTTGCAGCTTTTCGTCGGTGGGCGTGGTGTTTTCGGGGGTGTCTGTCATGATAATCCCATCAATACAGTTAATCAGGCGCGCATTGTACCTGAAATGCAGCCAGGTTGCACGGCCATAGCCCGTTTAGGGTCTGACCTTTGGTCTGACCCGGGCAACGCCCAATCAAGCAACTTTAACCATATCTACTAGGCTTATTATTACTACTCTTTTAATTAAAGGACGAGTAATGCCAAGAAAAAAACGCATAGCCCCAGCAGGCGTTCCTCTGCATATAGTGCAAAGAGGGGTTGATGGGGTTACCACATTTAGAGACGATCGTGACCGAAAAGTATTTCTAAAATGGTTAAACGAAAATGCTTATAGATGGCAAGTGGCCATACACGCATGGGTTTTAATGAACAATCATATTCACCTATTGGTAACACCAAACACAGAACATGCCACAACAAACATGATGGCAAATCTTTGTGGTCGCTATGCGAATTATTTTAACAAACGCTACCAACGAACTGGTGGGCTATGGCAAGGTAGATTTTATAGCTGCATTATTGCTAGTAACTATTACTTAATGTGCTGCTATAGATATATCGAACTTAACCCAGTTCGGGCTGGATTAGTTAAAACCCCTAACGATTACAAATGGTCTAGCTTTCGCTGTAACGGGATGGGGTATGTGTCTAAACTGCAAACACCTCATCCTTGTTATCTGAGTTTAGGGACAAGCAAAGGAAGTCGACTTATTCGCTATCAACAGCTTTTTACTCAGCACCTTGCCAATGACGATGCTGATTTTATTCGCCAGAAAACCCAAGGAGGTGGCATTTTGGTGAAGCCTGAAAATGAGGAAATCGTGCAAACGAGGCTTACAAAACTGTACTGAGCGGCCTTCGGCCAGGGTCAGACCAAAGGTCTGACCCCAGAGGCGGGATTCCTAATTACAAACCTTGTTGGTTAGGTTTGAAGAACACCGGCACCAGGCATACTAGCATCACCACAAAGGCAAGCATCCAGCTAAACTGGCTTAGCAGGTAGCCAGTGGGCACCAGGCTGGGAGCTAGCATGGGGGTCAGCAAGCGTAGCAAAACTGCCATGAGCATGGGCCCCAAAGCCAACCATAGCCAAACTCTAGGCTGGCGCACATTGCGGCCCGTATGGCCTAAGCCAACACGCAACATCATACCCATGGTGACCAGACCAAAACCACCCATACTCCAAGCATGCAGGGCAACAAAGCGCCATTGGGGCCACCAATAGGACAGAGCTAACAGCAAGGCACCTAGGGTGATCATGGCAAGTCCCAGATACAAGCTCCATAACAAGGGCGCACGCCATATAGAGGCATCTTGCCAAGCCCACAAACGCACCAGCAACACCAAGCCAAGAGCACCTGCCACCAGCGGCATGGCAAGGGTATCAAACCAGCCCAAATATACAATAAACAGCGCCACAAACAACACCATGGACGCACGGTCTATCCATAGGGGCGTAGGCAGATGCACGCTGCCACCACTGGCGGCTCGCACAAAGAAGGGATACACGCGGCGTAAAAAAGTAAGCAACAAGCCAATAATGGCAAACAGGCCGATATAGACCCCGGTTTCGGCCCACATTTGCCCTTTAGTAAGCAAACCTAGAGCGCTGGCAGAGAGCATTAGATGCCCCACTATAAGCATTATTAATTTGGCAATAATACCACCCTGACGCCACTGCCTAGCCGCCATAACAGGCTGCACAAACAAGCCAAAGAACAACAACATGAACACAGCATCGCCCACTGCACCTAGCCACAGCAAGGCATCGCCAGCAAGCCAGCCAATACGGCCTAACATCCAGCTTGCCAACATGGCTTGCAGAAAACCTGCACCAGCGGTGGCTCTGCCAGTCCAGTTGCCCACGGCGGTGAGCAAAAAGCCAGCCAATACGGCGGCCCCATAACCCCAGATCAGTTCGTGAGCATGCCATTGAAAAGTGGAAATACCGCCACTATTGATGCGCCAGACCTGGGCAAAGGTCATTAGCCATAGCAACATATTCACTAGGGCGTAGGCCGCCGCTGCAGTAAAAAACACCCGAAAAGCCTTGCTCCAAAAAGCGGCCATTCCTGATTTGGGTTCTTCGATATTTAGCATGGGTTAG
>JAERSU010000012.1 GCA_016845445.1 Oceanospirillaceae bacterium
GACCTTTAACATGCACGTTTCTTCCTGTGCCTGGAGTGGCCGCCTAGCCGATGATCTAGACATGGATGAGGAAACCCGCGCCATTCACGATGCGCGCCGCGGTGTGCACTACAAGCGTATCTTGCAAACCGGTGCCATCTACGCCCAGCCCTTCTCTGAAGGTGGTGCGGCGGCCGCCGGCACCCAAGCCTTTGAAACCATTGCCCGCAAAGTAGATGGTGGTTGGATAGTTAACGGCAAAAAAATCTTTGCCTCCCTCGCCGGCCACGCCAACTATTATGGCGCCCTTTGTACGGAAATCACTACAGAAGGGCAAAAACCTAGCCGTGCCAACACCATGTATCTGGCCATACCAGCCGATGCCGAAGGCGTTAGCGTTGAAGGCCCATGGGACCCAGTGGGCATGCGCGGTACCGTTTCCCGCACGTTAATATTCAAAGATGTGTTTGTGGACGAAACAGCACCACTCATGCCATCGGGTGTATACTTTCAGGCGGCCAAGCGCTGGCCACACATGTTTATGACCCTAACGCCAACCTATATGGGTCTAGCTCAAGCAGCCTATGATTTCACCGTCAAGTATTTGCGTGGAGAAATCGAAGGCACTGGCCCCGTTAAACGCCGCCAGTTTGCTACCAAACAATTGGCCGTCGCCCAGATGCGCATCATGTTAGAACAAACCAAAGCCATCTGGTTCCAAGCTATGCGTGAAGCCTGTGCCAATCCAAGCAAGGACCAGCTGTTACGTGCCTGGTCGGCCCAGTATACGACCATGGAAAATGCCAACGAGATTGCCCAATTAGCCATTCGTACCTGCGGTGGCCAGTCCATGCTCAAGACCTTCCCGCTAGAACGTCTTTATCGTGATTCCCGTTGTGGCTCTCTGATGCTGCCGTGGACGTCGGAGTTATGTCAGGATATGCTCGGCAAAGGCGCTTTATATAATCACGGTGAATCAGACGAGCAATAATGGCTATTTTACTCTCATACTGCGTTGCAAGCGTGCTCAATCAGTCACTTACTTTATGTAAGCTCCTTCTTTGCGCGCGCTTTCGCCTTGTCTGAGAGCAAAATATCTCATTATGAATTTTAGACAGGTTCTAATCTATGCACAATATTTCTCAATGGATTCAAACCCACGCTGTTTTCACCCCAGACCAGCTGGCCATCATTGATGCCAATGAATCCATAAGCTATGCGCAGCTAGAGCAACGCATACAGGATCATGCTCGGTTACTGAAATACCAGTTGCGTATCGGCCGTGGCGACCGTGTGGCCTATTTAGGCTACAACTCAAGTGAATTTCTCTACCTTCTGTTTGCTTGTGCTCGTCTTGGCGCCCTGTTTATCCCTATGAATTGGCGCCTAGCAAGCCCTGAGCTGGACTATATACTGACCGATGCCAGTCCATCAGCGGTAGTCTGCACCGATGATTTCAGACAGCAATTAGACGGTCTAGTTGAGGGTCATCCAGACTGTCGCTTTATAGCCCAGAATTTCACCGCTGACCGCTGGCTGGATTACCCGCAGATGCTCGCCCAAGCCAAGCTAGACCGACGCACCGACGAAAACCCCCATGTGGACTTACAAAGCCCACTGCTAATCGTCTATACATCGGGCACCACAGGCCAACCCAAAGGCGCTGTATTAACGCAAAACGCACTCTTTTATAACGCCCTAAACAGTGTCCATATGCATGATATGCATAGTCAGGATCGCATCTTGACAGTACTCCCCATGTTCCACGTTGGGGGCCTTAACATTCAGACCTTACCTGGCCTTTATCGCGGCGCGACCATCCTTCTGCACGACCGCTTTGAACCACAGCGCACTATGGCGGCCATTGAACAAGACAAACCATCCTTAGTGATACTAGTACCGGCCATGTTACAGGCCGTATTAACGCTACCCAACTGGCAAGATCAATTGGCTAGCCTGCGCTCCATCACGACTGGTTCCTCCGTGGTACCCCATAACCTCATAGAGCCATTCCATGCTCTGGGTTTAGCGGTGCAACAGGTCTATGGTTTAACCGAAACAGCCCCCATTGCAGTCTATCAAAGCGCCGCTCAAGCACTGCAAAAAGTCGGCAGCACTGGCCTACCAGCCCTGCACTGTGACATGCAACTTGTGGATAACCAAGGCGACGAGGTTAAGGCTGGTGAAATTGGTCATATCCGCATCAAGGGGCCCAATGTCATGTTTGAATATTGGGGCAATCCACAAGCCACCGCCAAAGCCCTTCACAATGGCTGGTTTGACACGGGTGATATGGGCTATGTGGATGACGACGGCCATCTTGTGGTTGCCGATCGCGCCAAAGACATGATTATCTCCGGTGGCGAGAATATCTATCCGGCAGAACTAGAAAATCTATTGCACAGCCTCGATGGTATTGAGTCAGCCGCAGTGATCGGCCGCGAAGATGCCAAATGGGGCGAGGCTCCCGTGGCCGTAGTGGTACTCGAAGCTGGTGCTCAGCTTGATGCTAAAGCCATTCTGTCTGCCTTTGATGGTCGCTTGGCGCGCTATAAACACCCTCGCGAAGTGGTGTTTATGGATGCCTTACCGCGCAATGTCATGGGCAAGGTACAAAAATTCCGCTTACGTCAGATGATATGATGAGCTTTGCTTAAACTGGCACCACCTGCATGACCTGATCAGTATTAGGTAATGCCTGCC
>JAERSU010000013.1 GCA_016845445.1 Oceanospirillaceae bacterium
AATTAGGACTAATAAATATATTCTATTGGCTACAAAAATCCTTTTTGTTTGATATTTAACTACACAACAGGCAAAATGTAGCTATTAACCCAACTATATGTTCATAATTTCAAACAACGGAATTAACATGGCTAAAAACAAACTCATTGGCGATCCCGTTATCGTCTCCATGTATGCCAACCAGTTCAGCTTTTTGGCGCGCCCTCTAACCCGTGACCTGAGTGACGACACCGATGTCGCTATTCTAGGCATCCCCTTTGACCTGGCCACCACCGGCCGATCGGGCACGCGTTTTGGTCCTAATGGTATTCGTCAGGCGAGCAGCAATTTAGGTTGGGAAGGCCGTCGCTGGCCATGGAATTTTGATGCCTGTAAATACCTGAATATGGTGGATTATGGTGATCTGGACTTTATCCCCGGTGACCCTCAGGATTTAAATGCCGAGATTGCCAAGCATGCTAAAGCCATTCTCGATACCGACACCACCATGGTGAGCATGGGTGGCGATCACTACGTGGCCCTGCCATTGATTCGCGCCCACGCAGAAAAGCACGGCAAGTTGGCGTTGATTCATTTTGATGCCCACACAGACACCTACCCTAACGATACAGAGATCGATCACGGCAGCATGTTCTACCATGCCCCCCGTCAGGGTTTGATCGACCCAGAGCATTCTATTCAAGTGGGCATACGCACTGAGTTCCGCCCCCAAGACCATGAATATCAAGTTATTGATGGCGCTATGGCCAACGACATGAATGCCGATGAAATAGTGGCTGCCATCAAGGCTCGCGTGGGTGACATGCCGGCCTATCTGACCTTTGATATTGATTGCCTAGACCCAGCTTATGCCCCTGGTACAGGCACCCCTGTGGCCGGTGGTATCACTACCGACAAGGCCATGAAGATCATTCGTGGATTAAAAGACACCAACATTGTTGGTTTTGATTTGGTTGAAGTAAGCCCGGCTTACGATCAAGCGCAGATCACAGCCCTAGCTGGCGCCACGCTAATGTTAGAATTCCTCTACGTTATCGCCCATCAGAAGCGTAAGCGTTTGGGTATTACGGGCGAAGGTTAACGACCCTGCAGGAGGTCGCGTCGCTTCGCTCGCGATGACGATTACCGTCATTGCGAGGCCTTTAGGCCGCGGCAACCTCCATCAAGCGAAGTGCCATTCTGCAGGAGGTTGCTTCGCTACGCTCGCAATGACGATTACTGTCATTGCGAGGAGCGCAGCGACGTGTCAACCTCCCTCAGGCGAAGTGCCATTCTGCAGGAGGTTGCTTCGCTCCGCTCGCGATGACGTTTATTGTCATTGCGAGGAGCGCAGCGACGTGGCAACCTCCCTCAGGCGAAGTGCCATTCTGCAGGAGGTTGCTTCGCTCCGCTCGCAATGACGAGTATTTCGTCAGACCGCTAGGCTATTTCCCGCAACAATTCCCGCGCAATAATCAAGCGCTGCACCTCACTAGTACCTTCATAGATGGACGTGATACGCACATCTCTACTATATCGCTCCAGCGGGAACTCCTTGGTATAACCATAACCACCGGTCATCTGTAGGGCCGTATAACAGGCCTGATTGGCCTTTTCCGTAGCAAACAACTTAGCCATGGAAGCCTGCTTAGCAAAGGCCTCTCCCTTATCCTTCAAATCCGCGGCACTCATAAGCAACAGACGTGCTGCTTCTAGCTCCGTAAAGGCATCAGCCATCATCCACTGCAGACCTTGGAAGTTGGCTATGGGTTGGCCAAACTGTTGGCGTTCGGTCATATACTGACGGGCAAAGTCCATGGCCGCCATAGCGATTCCCAGAGCCATGGAACCAACCCCAATACGGCCACCGGCTAGTTCACCAACGGCAATTTTGAAGCCCTGATTTAACTCACCCATCAACGCCGACTGGGGAATGCGACAGTTATCAAATACCACCTCGTTAGTGGCCGAGGCATGCTGCCCCATTTTCTTTTCTGCCTTGCTAATGATCAAGCCTGGGGCATCCCTTTCCACCAGAAAGCAAGAAATCCCCTTACCCGGTTTGGCGGCTTTGTCGGTGACCGCCCAGACCACAAACACACCGGCAAACTCGGCACTGGTGATAAATTGTTTGGCCCCATTTAACAGCCACTCATCACCCTCTAGCACGGCGGTGGTTTTCATGGCCGAGGGATCGGATCCTGCCGTTGATTCTGTTAAGCAAAAGCCACCCGCTGGGTATTCACCACTGCATAACTTAGGCAGATATTGCTGTTTCTGTGTTTCACTCGCTACCGCCTGGATCACCTCAGCCACCATATTGGTCACCGACATGGTGACCGCCGTTGACGCACAGGCCTTAGCCACTTCGGTTATGGCTAGGCTAAACACCACTGTGCCCGCTTCGGTGCCGCCATATTCGGCTTTTACATTAAGGCCCATAAAACCCAATTCAGCCAGTGCTTTAAGGTTGGCTAAAAAAGCCTCTCGGTCACCTTCGTGATCCAATTTTGCAGCTAAAGGTGCCAACTCAGTTTGGGCAAACTTGCTTGCCATTGCCTGAATCATGCTTTGTTCGTCGGTAAGGGATAGGTCCATAATTAGATCTCAAATTGGGCTAACTTAAGGCTAGCATGCCAAAAACCCTAAGGCTCAGCCATTAGGCATTTGCACTATAGGTCTGGACCTAAAATTTTTTATGCATAAATGGTTGCCAGGTAAAGCGCTTCAGCGCTACAGTTGGCTCATTACTACAATAAGGACAACAACCATGACTGCTACCATCCACTCTATAAACGAAGATCTTGAACAACAAGCCCGCGTTGACTTGGCAGCTACCTTTCGCTGGACCGCCCGCCTAAATATGCACGAGTCCATTGCCAACCACTTTAGCTTTGCAGTGTCTGAGGATGGCAGTCAATTTTTGGTGAACCCCTGCGGACGCCACTTTAGCAATGTAAAAGCCAGCGAATTATTGCTCCTAGATGCCAACGACCAGGACACCATGAATCGCCCCGGTGCCCCAGACCCCACGGCTTGGGCCATTCACAGCGCCATGCATCGCAACCTGCCTCACGCCAAGTGCTTGATGCACGTGCACTCCCGCTACGCCACCTGGTTAGCCTGTTTGCAAGACGGCCAGAACATGCTACCTATTGATCAAAACACCATGCGTTTCTACAACCGCATTGCCTTTGACACCCATTTTGACGGCATGGGCCTGGGTGACGAAGCCGAGCGCCTGACCACCACCTTGGGTGACAAAAAAATCCTGCTTATGGGTAATCATGGTGTCATGGTAGCCGGTGCAGACATTGCCCAGTGTTTTGACGATCTCTACTACTTCGAACGTGCCTGCCAAACCCTGTTCGATGTTTACGCAAGCGGCAAGGAGCCCCTGGTAGCAACCCCAGAAGTAGCCGAAAAAACCGCCCAACAATGGGAAAACTATGGCTTTGGCTTTGCCCGCAAACATCTAGAAGAGCTAAAGGAAATTCTCGATAGAGAAGAACCTGACTATCGTCGGTAGTTATTACTACGTCATTGCGAGGACAACCATTCCGTCATTGCGAAGCGCCCCCACCGTCATTGCGAGGCCGTAGGCCGCGGCAACCTCCATCAGACGAAGTGCCACACTACAGGAGGTCGCGTCGCTTCGCTCGCGATGACGGGTACCTGTATCGCAACGACAACCCCACCGTCATTGCGAGG
>JAERSU010000014.1 GCA_016845445.1 Oceanospirillaceae bacterium
AAGGATTTATGAATGAATGATTTAGCCGGATTTGTTAACGAACGTATAGAAGCACTAAGGCCTAAGTTACAAGATACGTCCCGTAGAAATCCCTTGATAAATAACGTGTTAACTGCTCGTTCAGCCTCTTTTATTAGGATAGTTGACGAGAAACCACAACGCATTTTTGATGATATCAATGGGCTTAAATCGTCGATGCTCCTTGATCCTTTGCCCCCCCCTTGATATTGACCCACCAGATGAAGATTCAGCTGAATTCATTAATGCATTCCAAAGCGCGCAGGCAACTGATGATGAGTATCTACAGGCTATTGAAGAGATTGATTTTGAATATGACGAGTTAGCTGAAGATAAGCAGGAACAAGCCGAACGATCATTAAAAGATCGTGTGCGTGAAATGTTAGACATGCCACCTAGGCCAAAGTCAGAGCAACTAGCTGATTTCAAAAATCATGCAAAGTCACATGGTATAAACCCATCGAGCACATTACCTGAGGCAGATGCTGAGTCGGAGGACGATAGATTTGAAGATGAATACCTTCAAACATTGTTATTTCCTAAGACTTTTCAGTCTAGGATGTCTCGAATCTTAAGTAAGGCCAGAATGTACCAAGAAGAGCGCGGCTTGGAAGTGGTATATCTTGTATTGGGGTATCTTAAATGGACATTACCGAATACTGATAAGAATGATGAATTCAAGTCTCCTTTACTGTTACTGCCTGTAACACTTAGTAAATCAAAAACTTCTACAGGAGAAACATACTCTATATCTAAAAGAGGTGATGCAGTATTTAATCCATCTCTAGCTCATAAATTAGCTGTCGAGGGGCAGCTGGAACTAAGCGCAATAAATGCGTATATGGAATCAACGGAAATAAACATAGAAGAGTTATTTGAAAAGGTTCGAGACTTAAAGCCGAGAAATATGCGATGGGATGTAATGCGAGAAGCTGCATTCGGAGTGTATCCTTTCCAAGGTATTGAGCTGTTTTATGATTTAGATACTAAAGACTGTGATTTTTCTAATTTCCCGATCATTTCAGAATTGATGATTGGCTCAAATGAATCGACATCTGGAGAAGGTTCATTTACTGAAGCAGATATTGAATCAAAGGTAGGACAGAAATTAGTGCCTCATTTAGTATTGGATGCTGATTCTTCTCAATTTCTGGCGCTTCTTAAAGTTGCCAATGAACAAAACGTAGCCTTAGAAGGGCCTCCCGGTTCAGGCAAAAGTCAGACAATCGTAAATGCTATTGCTAATGCTATTCACGCAGGGAAACGAGTGCTTTTTGTGGCGCAAAAAGTGACTGCGCTAGAAGTTGTATTTTCAAGGCTTCAAGCATTAGGGTTGGAGCATTTTGTACTGCCCTTAATGGGAGGAAGAGGTAACACTGATGACTTCTATGAAGCTAGTGGAATTTCGTAACCCAGAACACCCCCAGCGTCTAGCTGTGGAAACATGTCCGCCAGGTTATGTTTTGGTTATGGACAGTCGTAAATCTGCCATTGCTGCTTCTGCTGGAGATATTTTAATCAGCCGTTTAATGGTTCGTGGTGTTGAATGTGTCGTAACGGATGGCGGGTTTCGTGATGCAATGAATATTGCAGAGTTGGATATTCATTCCTACCATAGCCGCCCCTCTAGCCCGACGAATTTGACAACAAATGAAGCCATTGACATAAATGTGCCCATTGGCTGTGGTGATGCGCCAGTTTTTCCGGGAGATATTTTAGTCGGTGATGACGACAGTATCATTGTAATTCCAGCTGAGCTTGCAGATGAGGCCGCTGCTGAAGCACTGGAGATGACTGCTTATGAGGAGTTTGAATTAACTAAAGTCAAAACAGGCTCGTCAATTATTGGCCTATATCCTGCGACCAACGAAGATTATTTGCTTGAGTTTGAGCAGTGGCGTAAAGATAACGCTGTATATTTACAACTGGAAAAGCTTAATTTAAAGGTCATTGTCTGTCATAAAAAAAGCTTTGTAGCGATATGATTTAAATTGCTGATAAGCCTAGTTCATTTAACAAGGTGCTGGCGGTATGCCTGAAATTTATCTAGTTCGATTTGCTACCATAGTTGTTAATAATCTGTTCTGTGGTGGTGCGAATATGGTCTTCGGTGGCTAGGGCGGCGCGCAGTTCATTGCCCGCCATCACGGCTTCGTAGATGGTGGTGTGTTCGGCGTGTACATCGCGTTTGTTTTTGGAAATTTTAATGGCCAGGTGGCGGTAGCGTTCGCTGTGCTGTGATAGCAGTTTTAATGTTCTTAGGGTCCAAGGCGAAGGTTTGCCATTGCTGAGTAGTTGGTGGAATTGGCTATTGTAATACTCCCACTGCTGGCTTTTGTCTGGGTTGATGGGTTGCTCAAATTGGCTAAGTTGGTTAAACACCTCCGTGAGTTGTTGCTTCCATTCGTCGCTACCGTGACGTACGGATTCGCGCACTGCCTTTACTTCGATAAGTACCCTAAGGTCAGTAATGTCCTTTAACTCGTCAATGTTGATGTCGCTAACCTTGTAGCCCCGTTGCCCCTCTGCTGATACAAGGTATTCGCTCACTAGTCTGGAAATGGCTTCGCGTAAGGTGCTGGCACTGATTTCGTATTTCTTTTGAAGGTGGGCAACGCGTAGTTTTTCCCCTGGCTTGAGCGCGCCAGAGATGATGTCTTGGCGCATCAGGCTATAGGCGTGCTCGATGAGTGTTTTGCTTTCCTGCTTGTTGTTGAACTGGCTGTTGTTGTCTAGTTCGGCAAGATTAAAGGTCCGTTTTGCCATCTTCTATATCCGTGAATTGGTTGTTGGTCGCTTTGTTTAAGCGGTAGCTTAGTTGCGGGCGTGTCATGCCTAGTGATCTAGCAGCGGCGGCTAGATTGCCGCCGGCGCGAGTGACGGCTTCTTGAATGATGATATTGGTCATGGAATCAAGGCTTAGCTTGTGATCGTTTAAGTGATCAAAAAGCGCGCTGTGGTCACCCGTGTCCGATTGTAGAGCACCGCTTGCGCTGATGGTGAGAGAGTCCTTTTGCGGGGCGATGGGGAATAGGTCCTTGGCATCAACAAAGTCGCCTTGTTCGGCAATGATGACGCCTCGCTCAACTAGGTTTTCTAGTTCTCTAATGTTGCCTGGCCATGCATACTGCATGATGGCGTCAATGGCTAAGTCAGTGAATCCTGCCACCGACTTACCATGTTCGTTGGCCATGGTTTTCAGAAAGTGCTCGGCAATGAGCACAATGTCTTCTTGGCGCTCTCTTAAAGAGGGGATGGCGATCGGATAGATGTTGAGACGGTAGTACAAGTCCTGGCGGAAGTTGCCATTGCTAACAGCCGCTTCAAGATTGACATGGGTGGCCGCAACCACGCGAACGTCCACCTTGGTGGTGCTGGTGCCGCCTAGTCTCTCGATCACGCCATCTTGTAACACGCGTAATAGTTTGGCTTGCACGGCTAAGGGCATTTCGCCAAGTTCGTCGAGGAAGAGGGTGCCGCCGTCAGCCCGCTCAAAGCGTCCTGGGCGTGATTGCTCAGCGCCCGTGTAGGCGCCTTTTTCAACGCCAAATAGTTCCGCTTCAATGAGGTCTGCCGGTAGGGCGGTACAGTTGACGGCAATGAAGGGTTGCTCCGCTCTGGGGCTAAGTGCATGAAGGGTCTGGGCAAATCGTTCTTTACCCACACCCGTTTCGCCTGTTAGTAGTACTGTGACCTTGGTACCTGCAGCTTTACTGAGTAATTCCATGGCCTGATTGAACTTTGGTGAGCGACCTAGCATGGGATTGCTGATGGTGTGGGAGCTGGCTTCGTTACTTAGCTCACTGACTTGCGAGCGTAGTTGCTCTAGCTGAATTAGCAAAGGATCCGAATCGTAATCGCGAGCTAGTTGTTCGCCATCTTCCCATTCATCTTTCGGTTTGCCCTCGATGAGGCAGTGGTCATCACCACAGGCTTTGCATTGTACCTCTTTGTAATAAATGGGTTGCCCCATAAAGGCACTGGTATAGCCTGATGCGTAGCCTAGCAGCATCCAGCAGACGGGGCTTTCTTGGGCGCCAAAGTGACGCATATGGGTTTCTACTTCCCAGGAGTTGTCCCATTGGAAGAGGCCGTGGAATTCGCCGTTTTCTGGGTCTAGGGTGAGTTTGCGAGGCGTCACCTGCACGGCCCCTTCAAGCATATGTAATTGCGGACCAACGGCAAACATTTCTTCAAGGCTGGCATGTTGGCGAACCTGCCTGGCTAGGATGGCGTCTTTTTCCCCGGCGGCGTAGCCGGCGCGCATCAACACTCTTCTGGTGTGTTTGTGGCCAATGGAGGTAACCAGCTCACGACGCAGGGCGCCCAGGGCGGCGCTATGAATAAGCAGCATGCGTTGGCCTGCTAGCCATATCCTACCGTCATTACTGGAGAAGTGTATAAGGCGCCGCAGGTCATTGTCTGGGGGTAATATTAGAGCTGGCTCACTATGCATATTATCGATTATTTATTTTTCTAGTCTTTATATGGTATACGAATCCCAAGGCGTTGAAAAGTTATCATTTGATAACATTAGTAATCAATAATTTATCATATGATTAAAAAATGATGAGAAATTTGAGTATAGTCATATTTGAAATATTGATCTAACGCCAAAATCACTAGTTTATAACTAGCTGAAAAATAACAAAAATTGAATTTTTATCGATAAAAAAGCATTTCTTTTAAAAATGTTGGCACATTGTCTGCAATGTAACTTGGGTCGCCAAGGCATGAACAACAATAATGGAGCCAGCGTAAATGAATGCAGTACCACGGAATTCCTTTGAGGAATCCATCGACGAAATCAATGAACGCCTGACGCATAAATACGTCAAGGTGTTGCCTGAAGCTACACCCGAAATGGTGGTGTTCGAATTCTCTATTGGCTGGCAAGACCTGTGTGTCGAGCTGGCTCTTCCCCCTCAGCAATTTGCCCAGTTTTGTGAAACCCATCAGGTAGAACGCCTGCCCGATGGTCCATCGATGGTGCAAATTGAATTAGATCGCTTACAACAACAAGACTAACAGGAGAGGTCCCACCATGAGTGTAGATCTACAAGCAAAACAAGTTGAACCGTTACGTAACACTTTTGGCCATGTGGCCAAATATGTGAAGGGCAACAAGCCTGCTTCTCGCTATGAAGAGGCCACCATGGGTGCCCAACCAACCACTAACTTTCATTATCGTCCCACCTGGGATCCACAGCATGAGCTGTTTGATGCTTCCCGTTCCAAGGTGGTGCTAGAGGATTGGTATGTATTAAGAGATCCCCGTCAATTCTACTACGGCACTTGGGCCATGGCCCGTGCCAAGCAGCAGGATGCCGTTGAATCCAGCTATCAGTTTGTCGAGTCTCGCGGCCTGTTAGATGCCATGCCGGATGAGTTAAAAGCCCTGGTCTGTGATGTCTTGATGCCCCTGCGTCACGTTGCCTGGGGAGGCAATATGAACAATTGCAACATAGGTGCCATTGGTTACGGCACCGCCTTCACCGCCCCTGCCATGTTTCATGCCATGGATCAATTGGGTGTGGCTCAGTATATCACCCGCCTAGGTTTGGCCATCGAAGGTACCAAGGTGCTGGACAAGGGTAAACAGGACTGGCTGGACAACCCTAATTGGCAGGTGTTGCGTCGCTATGTAGAAGACACCCTAGTGATTGAAGATCCATTTGAGCTGTTTGTGGCGCAAAACTATGCCTTAGATGGCCTCTTGTATCCCCTGGTATTTGAAACCTTTATTGAAGACCGTTTAACCATGGAAGGCGGTTCAGCCGTAGCCATGGTGACCAGCTTTATGAGCGACTGGCACAAGGAAACAAGTCGTTGGATTAATGCGGTACTGAAGGCAGCAGCGGCCGAATCCGAGGCCAACAATCAGCTTATTAGCGGCTGGGTAAATGCCTGGTCCGACCGTGCCCAGCAAGCCCTAGCGCCCATTGCTCAACTTGCCATGCAGGATCGCGCTGATGCCAGCATTGAACATGCCCGAGCAGAGCTAGATAGCCGCTCCCAAAAGAATGGCCTAGCAGCAAAATAATTAGAGGAAGTAACCATGTCAAATGTATTTATCGCTTTTCAAGCAAACGAAGACTCTCGCCCAATCGTTGATTCTATTCTGGCAGACAATCCAGAGGCCGAAGCTGTGTATTCGCCTGGTCTGGTTAAGATTGATTCGCCCAACCGCCTAGTGGTTAACCGTGAAACCATTGAAGAAGAGATTGGCCGCGACTTTGATCTGCAAGAGATCCACCTCAACCTGGTAACCCTGTCAGGTCACATTGATGAGGATGATGATCAACTGACCCTTAGCTGGGAGCACTAGGAGAGCATCATGGACGCGCAAGTTAAGAAGAAAAAGCTAGGGTTAAAACCTCGCTATCAGGCCATGACCCGAGGGCTTGATTGGCAAACCTCCTATCAGGATATGGATAAGGTGTTCCCTTATGACAAGTACGAAGGCATCAAGATTCATGACTGGGATAAATGGGAAGACCCATTCCGTCTCACCATGGATGCCTACTGGAAGTACCAAGGGGAGAAGGAGAAGAAGCTGTATGCAGTGATTGATGCTTTTGCCCAAAATAGCGGCCAGTTAGGTATTTCCGATGCCCGCTATGTGAATGCGCTGAAGTTATTTATCCAAGGTGTATCACCTCTGGAATACTGTGCTCACCGTGGCTTTGCCCATGCGGGCCGACACTTTACCGGTGTTGGTGCCCGGGTGGCGTCGCAGATGCAGTCCATTGACGAACTGCGCCACTATCAGACTCAAGCGCACACTATTTCTAACTACAACAAGTACTTTAATGGTATGCACAAGAGCAATCATTGGTTTGACCGTGTTTGGTATTTGTCTGTGCCCAAGTCGTTTTTTGAAGATGCCATGACTGGCGGGCCGTTTGAGTTCTTGATTGCCGTGAGCTTCTCCTTTGAATACGTACTAACCAACCTATTGTTTGTGCCTTTCATGTCCGGTGCGGCCCACAACGGGGATATGTCCACGGTGACCTTTGGCTTCTCGGCCCAGTCTGATGAATCCCGCCACATGACCCTAGGGATTGAATGCATCAAGTTTATTCTTGAGCAAGATCCTGCCAACGTCGCTATTGTGCAACGCTGGATCGATAAGTGGTTTTGGCGTGGTTATCGCCTGCTTTCTATTGTTGCCATGATGCAGGATTACATGCTGCCAAAGCGCGTTATGAGCTGGAAAGAAGCTTGGGAAATGTACGCTGAAAGCAATGGCGGCGCCCTGTTCAAAGATTTGGCTCGCTATGGTATTCGCCCACCTAAGGGATGGGAAGATGCCTGTGAAGGTAAGGACCACATTAGCCATCAAGCGTGGAATACCTTCTACAACTACAATGCCGCCGCACCTTTCCACACCTGGACGCCCAATGCTGAAGAAATGGAATGGTTAACAGAAAAGTACCCAGACACCTTTGCAAAGTACTACAAGCCGCGGTTCGAATATTACGGTGAACAACACAAGCAGGGTAAGCGTTTTTATAACACCACCTTACCTATGCTGTGTCAGACCTGTCAGATCCCCATGGTGTTCCATGAGCCAGGTGACCCAGGCAGCATCTGCTATCGCGAAACCGACCACCAAGACGTGAAGTATCACTTCTGTAGTGATCACTGCAAGGAAATATTTACCAACGAGCCGGAAAAATACGTACAGGCCTGGTTGCCGGTGCATCAAATTTATCAAGGTAACTGTTTCCCAGAAGGTACCGACCCAACGGTAGAAGGCTTTGATCCACTAGCTGCGGTGTTGGATTACTACGAAATTGAGGTTGGCAAAGACAATTTTGATTTTGCCGATTCCGAAGATCGTAAGAACTTCCGTGAATGGAAAGGCGGTGTCGAAGAGGAGGTGTCCCCATGAGCTTAACAACGCTTACTGACTACCCAGTGGTGGCTAAGGATGTGCGGGACAATTTTCCTGCGCCACTTATCTACATAGGTTGGGACGATCATCTGATGTTTTGTGCCCCAGTTTGTTTGCCGCTGCCAGCAGAAACACCTTTTGGCGCCTTGCAAGCCGAGATTCTAGGAGGCGTGTATGGCGCCCATCCAGACTTTGCCAAGATTGACTGGAACACCGTTACCTGGCTGAAATCCGGCCAACCTTTTTCTCCTAATCAGGCCTTGAGCCTGGCTGAAAATGGCCTTGGTCACAAGGATGTGATCCGTTTTAAAACACCTGGCCTTAAGGGTATCGGAGGATCCCGCGCTTAATCCCCCTTGGCATGGCAGGTATGTACCCACCTGCTATGTCTTTCTTTAAAGGGTACACACAATTGGAGTAATCAGCGTATGAATATAAATAAGAGAATCGCTGCGACTTTTATCCTGGCCTCTACCTTTAGTGTGGGTGCCATGGCGCAAGAAGAGTGCGGCCTTTCAAATGGCGCACAAGCAACCGGCGAGCCAATTCAAATTGGTTCCATCGTGGGTAAGACTGGTCCAGAGGATTTTTCTTCTTCAGCCCGCGCTGCCGATGCTTATTTTGACTGTGTTAATGCCAATGGTGGTATTAACGGTCGTCCCATTGCCTTTACCGTGCAAGACGATACCTGGAATCCAGAAGTGGCCAGCCAGGCTGCATCTAAGCTAGTGAAAGATGTGCAGGTTGTCGGCATGGTTGGTTCCTCAAGCTTTGTAGAGTGTGGTGCCAACGGCAAACTTTATGAAGATGAAGGCGTTGCTGTAGTGGCGGGCACTGGTGTGCCACGTTCTTGTTTTTATAACAAAAACTACGCGCCATTTAACCAGGGCCCTCGATCTTCTACCGTGGGTGCGGCGCAATACCTAGTAAACACCTTCGGAGCTAGTTCCGTGACCTGTGTGGCGCCGGGTATTCCAGGCTTTGGTGACTGGGTATGCGGTGGTGTGCAAGCCTACGGTGATGCCAATGGTGTCAAGGTGAATCAGGTTATCTTCGATCCAGGCCAGCTAGATGGTAATGCCATTGCCTTACAAGTGATGGCCAGCGCCCCTGAAGCTGTTGTATTGGGTATGCCACGGGGCATGATGTTGCCAATACTTACGGCAGCCGAACAGTTGGATTTGGGCAACATGATGAAGTGGGGTGCCCCAACCTCCGCTTTCCACAAGGATATGCCAAAAGCCGTGGGTCCATATTGGCAGAACAACCTGTATGTGCATATGGAACTTGAAGCACTGGATAAGCCAGCTGCTGATACCCAGAACTGGCGTGCAGTGATGGCTAAGTACGGCCAAGCTGATGATCCCATTGATTCCTTCTCGCAAGCTGGCTACCTAGCCGCTAAAGCCGCTACCAATGCCATGTTGGCTATCGATGGTGACATCAACCGTGAATCGGTATTTGCGGCCTTTAAGGGTATTACCAAGATGAACACCGACATGTTGTGTGCGCCCTGGTACTTTGGCCCAGGCGACCGTCACCAGGCCAACCACATGGGTCGCGTAACCCTGCTGACCGATTCTGGTTTTGACGTGAAGACCGAGTGTTTCCAAACCGAAGATGCTGATTTGGCCGATATTCTTGCCTTAGAAGCTGCCGGTGGTTTGGTGAACTAAGGGAGTGGTGGTCATGCAAATGTTAATTCCATTTTTAGTTATCGGTATTAGTGTTGGTGCAGTTTATGCCCTTTCTGGTGTCGGTTTGGTCATGCTCTATCGTGCCAGTGGCGTGGTTAATTTTGCTCAAGGTGCCTTGGGTGGATTGGCTGCCATGGTGTGTTGGCAGGCCATCGAGCTGGGTTATACAGATGCCATTGGATGGCTGTTAGGCATTGCATGTGCCACCCTTTTGTCTTGGGCGTATGGGCGTTATATCGCCCCTACGCTTAGTCAGCAAGATCGTATTGTACGTGCCATGGCAACCCTTGGCTTGGCCTTTATGATCATGGGCATGGCGCAATGGTTCTGGGGAGATGATCCTCGTCGTCTGGTGCTGCCTACCGATCGCAGTGGTTTGGAGTGGAACGGTCGTCGCTTAATCAGTGATACGCGTTTGTTGGCTCTAGGCATTGCTTTAGCGGTGACAGTGCTGATGGCCTATATCCTCGCCAAAACCAGCTTTGGTTTGAAAATGCGTGCTCTGCAGAGCAATCGTATGCTCAGTAGTCTAGTGGGTGTGCGTGTTAAGCGCATCGATACCTGGGCCTGGGTGATTGCTGGTGTACTAGCCGGCATTACCGGCCTGTTTATGGGCAACATGGTGCGCCTTAATCCCACCGTATTAACTTTCCTTGTTATACCTGCCTTAGCAGCGGCTGTGGTTGGCCGCATGACGTCTTTGCCATTAACCGTATTAGGTGGTCTGGCCATTGGTGTGATCGAGTCCATGGTGATTCTCGTACCAGGCTTGTCACGCTACGGCTCAGCAACGGCCTTTGTGGTCGCCATTATTGCCATTCTTTGGTACCAGCGTCATGGCATTACCTTATCTCGTGACAACAGTCATTTGGAATAACGCGTAATTAAATAACAAGCATAAGAGAGAAGTTGTTATGGCAAAAGATAGACAAGATATTCCATTGGGAACGCCCTTACAAAGGGTGACTCCATTAATCATTACTTTTTGCATTATTGCTATAGTGGGACCCTGGTTGTTATCAGCCTATTGGCTCAATACCTTTACCACTGTGGCGTGTTTAACCCTGGTAAGTGCCACTGTGGCCTTGCTCTATGGCCAGCTAGGCATGGTTTCCTTGACCCAATTTGCCCTGGCCGGTGTTGGCGGTTGGGTGTGCCTACGTGTCATTCATGGTTGGGGTGTGCCTTTTGAGATTGGTCTTATAGCTGGTGCATGTGCCGCCGGCTTGTTTGGCCTTTTAGTGGGCCTGCCAGCGCTGCGTATGCGCGGCCTATATTTGGCCCTGCTCACCTTGTTGGTGGCCGCTGCTTTTCAGGTGGTGGTGAACGTTATTGGTTTCCCCGATGGTGGTGAAGGCTGGACGGGGAAGGTTGTTAACGGCCAGCGCGCCATGATTGATCGCCCATTGGCTGCCTCTAGTGATGTGGCCTATTTCCGCTATGCAGTGATCTGGATGGCGGCTGGATTAATCTGGATTGAGTGGCAAAAAGTCAGCCGTTTAGGTCGCGCATGGGCGTTGATTCGCAAGAGTGAGGCAGCGGCCATTTCCGTCGGTGTGAGCGTGGTGAAATACAAGGCCACTGCCTTTGCCGTATCCGGTGCCTTGGCTGGCTTAGCCGGTGGCCTCATTGCTGGTCTAAATGGCCAGCTGGATAACACTGGGTTTCACACCAGTCAGTCCATCCTTCTTTATGCACTGGTGGTGGTTGGTGGTGCCTATCATTGGGTTGGTGCGGTGATCGCAGCACTCTTGATCCGTGCTCTACCAGCCTTGCTCAATGACCATGGTGTGGATGGCAATCTGGCTAACGTGTTCTTTGGCTTTGCCCTACTGGTGTCCTTGATTCAAGGCCGCACAGGTATCGCTGGCAAACTTGCCGATTTCTACAAGTTCGTGCGTATGAGCCGCATTGTGGAAGGGAGTGTTTCTTGGGGGCTGATAGCCATATTGCTGGGTGTCATCGCCTACGCCCTGTCGTGGACCAGTTTTGCCGGTGCTTTCTTTATTAGCCTTATTGCCCTGTTATTCCGCATGGCCATACCTGGGGTGCTGTGGATGTTGTTGGGTTTCTTTGGCAAGCGCACCCAAGACCATGCCGAAGCCTTGGAAGCCAAGCTCTCCTTGCGCTTGGTGAAAATCATGAAAGCCATGGGTTTGCGCCCTGATCATCGGTTATTTAAACGCACCCTTAATTGGTTGTTTATTGGCATCTTTGTTGCGTGGGTGGCCTGGGGCGTCTTCGGCTTAGCCTACCTCAGTGCCTTGGCCATTATTTGGGGTGCTCTAGGGCTGAAAGTACTTTGGGAAGTGAGCTTGTACACCTATGTGCTGCCGTGGCGCAGTCAAATCGACGCCCGCTACCCGAAGCCATTTGCTAACTATCGCTAGGAGGCCGTGATGATTGAAATTAAAGATATTACCGTCCAATTTGGCGGAGTACGTCCCATCGATAGTTTGAGCGTCACCTTGGATGCTCCCATCGTGGGTTTAATCGGCCCTAACGGTGCCGGCAAAACCACCCTACTTAATGTGCTGTCTGGTTTTGTTACCCCAGTGCAAGGCAGTGTCACCGTGGCGGGCAGCGAGCTAACCAAGGTGGCACCCCATTCGCGTGCCAAGCATGGCCTGCGTCGTACCTTCCAGACGGATCAGATTGCTGATGATTTGACCCTCTGGCAAAACGTTGAAGCCATTGCCGACCATGCCCATTTTGAATCATCCGCGCAAGCCGAAGAGGCGGTCGCTAAGGCCATCGACTATGTGGGTTTGTCCCATCGTATCCATCGACTTGGCGGTGCCCTAAGCACCGCTGAACGCCACCTGGCTGAAATCGCCAAAGCGCTCATTGGCGACCCTTCTTTGGTAATGCTGGATGAGCCGGGCGCGGGCATGTCCGAATCCGAATCCAAACTGCTTGCGCAGATCATCCGTGGTATCCCCGCTTTTTGCGGTGCGCAGGTGTTTCTCATTGACCATGATGTGGCGCTGATTGACGCCTGTTGTGAGCAAACCATGGTGCTTGATTTTGGCCGTTTGTTAGCCAAGGGGCCAACTTCTGAAGTGCTTAATGATGCCGAGGTTCGTAAGGCTTATTTAGGTGAATTTGACGAACTGGAGGAGGTCGCATGAGTACGCCATTAACCATAGACAATCTGGTCATCGTGCGCGGCACTAAGGTAGCGGTAGACGGTATCAAAATAAACCTTAACCCCGGCAAGATCACCGCCTTAATGGGGCCCAATGGCGCC
>JAERSU010000015.1 GCA_016845445.1 Oceanospirillaceae bacterium
CCAAACCCAATGCGGTTGCCGATGAGCATAATGGGCAGCGCTACCAGTAACAAATAGAGTGTATCTAGGCCGAGTAGACCGTGCCCAGAAAACCACATCAAACCATACACATCGATGGCCAGAAAAAACACGATGAGGCCGGCACGCATTTGCACCAGAGGCAAGCGTGCCGAAAGACTGTACACGGCCACGATAAGACCACCAATACTAGCCATACCATTTGCGATACCGGCTAGTACACCGATGCACGCCAACAAGCCATCGGACTGGCGCTTAAACAGACGTGTTCCACTGAGCAATAACAAAGAAGCGATAAGCACCACAACGCCAGTGATGGTTCTTACAAGGTCGGCAGACCAGTAATTAAGTAACCACACCCCCAATGGAATGCCAACTACAGAACCCGCCAACAAAAAGGCTAACCAACGTCTAGGAACGTGAGACCATACCCGCCGTACCAAATGCAAACTTGCTGCTGATTCCAAAGCAAACATGAGTGGCACAATAGCCAGGGGGGACAAAATCGGTGCTAAGGCAAAAAAACACAAAGCAGAAAAGCCAAAGCCGGTCAGGCCCTTGACCATACCGGCTATAAACACCACTAGTGCTAAATAGGCCCAAGGCCACCAGTTTGTGACGCCGGTGAGCCCGTTAGCGAAGGACAGTTCCATTAAACTTGTTGGTGACCATGTAGTAGGCGCACAACATGGCGGGCTTCAGCAAAAAACAACCAACGCTCAACCAAGAGGCCTGCCATCATAATTAACCAAGCCGCTAACAGGCCAAACACCCCGTCACCGGTTAACAACAAACCAGGGGCAATAAAGGCCGCCATAAACATCAACCAACGCATACGTACCAGCTTACTTTGCTCTACCTGGAACATAAATTCCTTATTCAGAAAGCTGGGTGCAGAATGACCTGCGTCTAATAGGCCAACCTTATGCTGGCTAAAGCCCGTGGCTGTTTGAATAGTGCTGCTAGAAGGCAGTCTAAACCAAATAAAATACCCAATTTTCACACTTGCTGTTATTAGGCCAAGCAGTAACAGGAAGTCCTGCAAACTACTCGTTTCATGACCTTGCCATGCCAACAGTAAAGCAAAAGCCAAACCACCACTTAGAGCTGCAAAAAGCAAATATAGCGTCGGAACCAAAGGCGTGTGCCACTGGCGAATGGTCTTCAGGCTAGCGTAAATCATAGAGGTTACAAAGACGATGACCAAACTTAAAATCAAGCTCAAGCTTGCCCACAAGGTTAATCCGCCCCACTCCCATGCTAAGCTTGCTGCGTAGAGTCCAGCAATAGGATAGAGTGCCAAAGCAAACACCATTTCACGGGACAACCAAGAGGTACGGAAACGGCTAAATGCGCGCCAGGCGTTTTTTGGGTTGGTAAGGTGCCATGTAGAGGCAGACAAACCTATGCTAATAAGCACCATAGCAATGATGCCTACAGTGATTTTTTGTGCTGCTGTCATGGCGAACATAACTAATAATTCGTTCGCACTTAACCAACCTAATAGGCCGTAACCGGCACCAGCGGTAACGGTAAAAATTAATACAGAAAATGCAGGATGCATAATAAATTCCTCGTTACCAATTAGCGCTTAATAATGCGGTTAACTATTTGCTTCACCTTCCCTAGCATGCGACCACCTTGCGGGCGCTGGGCTGGGTTACGGGGTGGCAAATAGGTGTTTACCGGGTTATAACCTAGTTCCGGCATTAGCTGCTTACCACCGCGCTCACGATTGAGCTTTGACACGTCAGATTCCGGATCATCGTAATCGCCAAACACACGTGATTTGGTTGGACAGGTAATGACACAGGCCGGTTGCCGCTCATCTTCAGGTAAATTTTGATCATAGATACGATCGACACACAGGGTACACTTTTTCATGGTGCCTGAACCTGGGTCGATTTCGCGAGCCCCATAAGGGCAAGCCCAGGCACACAAGTTACAACCCATACAGCGGTCTTGATCGATCAACACAATACCGTCTTCTGTGCGTTTGTAGGAAGCACCTGTCGGGCATACGGTAACGCAAGCGGCATCTTCACAATGCATGCATGAGAGCGGCATATTGACAGTTTTGCTATGCGGGCTAGCATCCACCTCATAGGTCCGAATGCGGTTAAGCCAGGCACCATCAGGGTCTTTTCCATAGGGGTTTTCATCGGTCAAAGGACCTATGGTTCCAGAAGTATTCCACTGTTTACAGGCCGTAGCACAAGCATGACAGCCAACACAGGTATCCAGATCAATTGCTAATCCTAATTTCACTGTTGTATCCTCTTTGACTACTTACTTGTTACCCAGGACATCGGTCCAGGTACGCTTTAAATTAACGTTTTTATGGCTGCTATAACCTTGTTGCCTAGGTGACATCTTTAAGCCAGGCAATGGCTTAAGTGGCGCAAATTGTGGCCAACTGCCCTCTTCACCCGCTGCAGCTGGGTAGATTTTTACCTTTAAATCGTACCAAGCTGCTTGGCCAGTAATAGGATCAGAATTGGTCATACGCTCTGCACTAGTGCGCGCCGGCAATAACTCATTTATCAAGTGGTTCATAAGGAAGCCTTGTTTGGCTTCGTTAGCATCTTCACTCAATCCCCAAGCTCCGGCTTGTTTGCCAATGGCATTCCAAGTCCATACGGTATCGGCATTCACGCCTTCCATATGCTTCACCTGTACGCGAATCTTACCAGAGCGACTTTCAAGCCAGGCCCATGCGAAGTCTTCAATACCTAATTCTAGGGCTCGCTCACGCTGCATATACAGGTAGTTTTGAGACATGATTTGACGCAGCCAGGCATTCTGAGAATCCCAAGAGTGATACATAAACATAGGCCGCTGATTAACCGCAAAGAATGGGTATTCTGCCGTGTCTTCGGGCTGTTGTTCCAAAGGACGGTAATAAAACGGCAAGGGGTCAAAATAAGTCGTCAAGCGCTCTTTATGACGTTCTTCCGTTGGCATGGGGCCATCATATAAACCCTGCCCAGCTAAACGGAAGCGTTGCATGGTCTCAGAGTAAAGTTCGATAACAATTTGATCCGTACTGCCAACCCAAGCAGCATCCTTAGCTAGACTCAGATAATCCAGATTAGCGTGACGGAAATAACGCTGATTCAGGTCCAGTTTGTGCTCGAAGAAACACTCGTTGGCCTCGTAGGCTTCCCACTGTTTAGGGTTGGGTGCGCCACGCAAATGCTGATCACCGTTTTCGCCGCGCCATCCGGCTAAGAAACCAACCCCAGGAGCCCGCTCGAAATTAACGATAAAGTCCTTATAACCTGTGTACTTGCGTTCACCGGCCTCATTGGTAAAAGCTGGAAACTTCAAGCGGCTACCAACCTCAACCATTACCTCCTGCCAACTGCGCACATCACGGTCCGGGGCAATAACTGGACTTCGAATGGAGTCGCAGGCCGCATCGGGCTCTGAAATAGGCCGATCGAGCATGGAGATGGTGTCATAACGCTCCAAATAGGTGGTATCAGGCAGCACCAAATCAGAAAAAGCCACGGTCTCAGAATTAAAGGCGTCACAGGTGACGATAAAGGGTATCTTGTAGTTACCTTGCTCGTCTTTGGCACGCAGCATGTCCATGGTTTCCGCCGTATTCATGCTGGAGTTCCAGGCCATATTAGCCATGAACAGCATGAGCGTATCAATAGGATAAGGGTCCCCTGCTACGGCATTACTTATCACCATGTGCATAAGCCCATGTGCAGCCACAGGCGCATCCCAGGAATAGGCTTTATCAATACGTCGGGCTTGGCCTGCTTCGTCGATCACCAGATCTTCGGGACAGGTTGGGAAACCCAGTGGCGCTGACTCTAACGGCGTGTTCGGTGCATTGCCCTTGGCCGGTTTAATAGGCGGTACAATATGTTTCGGGAATGGTGGTTTTGCTAGATGGCCGCCGGGGCAATCAATGGTGCCCAGTAGGGCCTGCAAAATATGTAACGCTCGGCAGGTTTGAAAACCATTGGAGTGGGCTGAGATACCACGCATAGCGTGCATGGATACAGGTCGGCCAATAAACTGTGATTGCTTACGGCCAGCCCAATCGGTCCACTCAACATCAACGGTTATGGACTCCTGGAATGCCACATGCGCCATTTCTAGGGCCATGCGTTCGATGGTTTCGGCATCGATTCCACATTCCTTGGCGGCCTCTTCTGGGCTGTATTGGGCATCCATATACTTGTCATATAGCAAACTAAAGGCCGTACGCACTGGCGTACCATCTGGGGTGTTGTAGTCACCCAGTAGAGCCGGCGCTACATCAATGGCATTGGCAGGCACAAAGCCATCCGTTAGCTGGTCATAGACCTGAGTCTGGCCTTCGCTGTCACGCCATAACAAGCCATCGCCTACCTGGCCAGGGGTGTTGACCACCAGTTGCGGTGCATTGGTATAGCGAATAAGGAATTCGTCATCAATCTGCCCATCGCGCAACAATACATGAATCATGGCCATGGCAAAGATACCATCGGTGCCTGGTTTGATAGCCAGCCATTCATCAGCAATGGCTTGGTAGCCCGTGCGTACCGGATTAACTGCAACAAACTTGGCGCCGCGCTCTTTGAGCTTCTTTAAACCTAGTTTAATGGGATTAGAAGCGTGATCTTCGGCCACACCAAACATCATAAAATACTTGGTGTTGTCCCAATCTGGATCGCCAAATTCCCAAAAAGCATGACCCATGGTGTATAAACCAGCGGCAGCCATGTTAACAGAACAAAATCCACCGTGAGCAGCCCAGTTAATGGTACCAAACTGAGAAGCCCATAACCCCGTTAGGGCTTGCATCTGGTCACGTCCGGTAAAGTATGCGAGCTGTTTAGGATCAGTTGCGCGAATCTTGGCTAAGCGTTCGGTTAGTATATCCAGCGCTCGGTCCCAACTAATTTCCTCAAATTCCGCGGCCCCGCGTTCGCTCCCTGGCTTACGCAACAACGGCTGGTTTAGTTTGGCTGGCGACAGCTGCTTCATGATGCCGGAATTACCCTTGGCACAGAGCACACCTTTGTTGACGGGGTGATTGGGATTGCCCTGAATAAAACGAATTTTATCGTCTTCTAGGGTGACCTTGATACCACAGCGGCAAGCGCACATATAACAGGTTGTGTATTTATGCTCTTGTTTAGCGTGGTCTTCAAATTGTGGTAGTTCTGAGGCGTTTGGCATAGTCGGTTATTCTTGCTTTCAGGATGCAGCAAGAATACGACATAGGCAAACTAGTGCCAACAGCCAACTTTCTTAAATACTTAGGGCCAGCTGTTTAATGGAGGGTGCCTGTGGTGGCTAAAAGTTTATCCAGCCAAGCCCGCAAACGATGGTGCGTTAGTAGTTTCGACGGTAACGTGGCTGGCTTTTACCAGCTTAAGTTTAGGTGCTTGGCGCTGATGCAAACGATGTTTTAAGCTTGCAACCTTTGCTGGACCATGGCGTTTTAAGTCAATGCTTGTGGGTACTGATGTGTGTGCCAACATGGGAATATCCTTAGGAAATTAACCTTTGTTGGTACCAGCCATTAAAGCTAACTGGCACCATAGGATTACTATAGCACCAGTTATTGATAATGTAATGGAATATATACTGATATTCTTATTACATTTTCACATATACGTTATTGCGCAATAGTAAATCCAGTAGGCGCCACCAAGGCCGCCACATCCACATCGTCAGTTTGTGCGCGGGCCCAGATATTAATCGACCGGTTGCCGGTACGACAAAAGGCCAAAACCTTGCCACTGGCCTCTAGGGCAGCTTGCATTTCAGCCACAGTTTCAGCGGGAAAGTTCATACCAAATACCGGCATATCGATGAAGGTTAAACCCTGCGCTTGTGCAGCAGCGCGTAGGGCAGCGGCATTGGTGGGGTGACCGGGCTCGCCATCTGGTCGGTTATTAATAACGGTGGTATAACCTAGGCTTTTAACTTCAGCCATATCGGCTTCTAATAGTTGCGGTGAAACGCCAAAGGTGTCGGTAACGGAAGTGATGGCCATGTGGCTAATCCTTTTGTCAAACGAGTGAAGCTTTTAAGGAAGATCCCACAGAAATGTATGGAATTATGCAGATTTTCCTTAGGGCCAACATGTTAAAGCAGGCCATAACAATAAACAAGCTGACCAGGGCCTTAAGCAAAAGAAAAGGCGCCCTAAGGCGCCTTTCTATGATGCTAGATCAAGGTAGCTACTAGAGTCGGCCTAAGGCTCCATCTATGGCATCCACAATTTCATCAATCTCACTCTGTGTGGCAATCAACGCTGGGCTTAAACAAAGGGTGTTATTGTGCCGTTCGAAACTACGATTAGTGCGGCCAATGATCACCCCGTGCGCCATACAATCCGCAGCAACTGCTGCTGCCACAGACTCAGCAACGGGTTCACGAGTTGCACGATCAGTCACCAGTTCAAGGCCTTGGAACAAGCCCTTGCCACGCACATCGCCAATGATGCTGTGTTTAGCAGCCAAATCATGCAGACGCTCATTGAGGTAATTGCCCATGCGTTCAACGTTTTCTAATAGGCCTTCATCTTCAATGATGCGCATGTTTTCAAGGGCTGCAGCAGGTCCAGCTGTACAGCCACCAAAGGTTGAAATATCGCGGAAGAAACCCATTGGATCAGTGGCGTCGTCTTTAAAGGCTTGGAAGACTTCTTCGGTGGTTACCGTACAAGAAATCGCCGCCTAGCCACTGGCAACACCCTTCGCCATGGTCACTATGTCAGGAATAATATCGAAGTGCTGATAACCAAACCACTTACCGGTACGACCTAGACCGCATACCACCTCGTCAATGTGCAACAGGATGTCGTACTTGTCGCATATGCGGCGAACTTCCTTTAAGTAGTTTTTAGGAGGCACGATAACACCACCACCAGCGGTAATTGGCTCAATAACAACCGCACCGACAGTATCGGCCCCTTCGCGCAAGATCACTTCTTCCATGGCCGCAGCGGCTTGCATACCGAAATCATCATGATCGCCATTGGCAGAATGATAGGCAGAGCAATGGGGG
The DNA here is from genome assembly GCA_016845445.1 of Oceanospirillaceae bacterium. Taxonomy (GTDB): domain Bacteria; phylum Pseudomonadota; class Gammaproteobacteria; order Pseudomonadales; family Balneatricaceae; genus Njordibacter. The sequence continues at coordinate 7,042 of JAERSU010000015.1, forward strand.
AACTCAACAAAACCTGGCGTAAAAGGACCGTATTGGTCTTTACGCTGTAACTGGCCTGTGGAGCTTAAAGCGGTAATGGTGGTGCCATGGTAGTCCCGATCTCGGTAAAGTATCTTGTGTTTCTTGCCACCGTATTTCTTGTGGGCAATTTGACGCACGATCTTGTAGGCCTTTTCATTGGCTTCAGAACCGGAGTTAGAGTAGTACACACGGCTCATGCCAGGCATCTTGTCGATGAGTTGCTGTGCAAACATGGCGCCAGGCAGACTACCTGCACTATTAGCGAAGTAGTTTAGTTTTACCAACTGATCACGTACTGCGTTAGCAATAGATTCACGGCCATAGCCAACGTTCACAGTCCATACACCACCTGATACAGCATCTAGGTACTCTTTGCCCTTGGCATCCAGTACGCGCATACCTTTGCCCTCAACAATCATTAACGGATCGTTCTCTTCAAATGGCTTGTGTTGGGTAATATGGTGCCAAACGTGGTTGCGATCATCAGCCAAGGCTTGATCCATAGAGTAGTTATTTACATCGTATGACATGGTTTTATTCTCACTGATTATGGTTTTATGAAGGTGTCTTTATCGCACCCTATGAGGTGCACTTTAAGGCTTAAACAAAGTTTCACTTAGAACCAGTTATTCGCAACGTTTTGTGCCAGCCATAAAATTAACTAGCGAGACAATTAAAATCCTCCTACAATCGGGGTTATTGTATGCGCTAAATAGTTTTGAATTTATGAGTCATCCCCTATTCCATCTTGACGCAGGCCTTTCGGCTAGCTTGCAGCAACAACTTCGTCAGCAGATTGCCCAAGCTATATTAGCCAAACACATTCCCCTGGATCGCCCCCTGCCATCCAGTCGCAAACTAGCCAAAGAGCTCAACATTGCGCGTAATACCGTGGTATTGGCCTATGAGCATCTGCTGGATGATGGTTATCTAATTGCTAAAGAGCGCAGTGGCTACTTCGTTAATCCGGATATTTTAGAAAACAGCGCACCGTTAGAAGAACTGCCAGCAGAGCGGTTAACCGCTGGTAGCGAACCCGATTGGCAACAACGATTTAAGCTCCACCCAACGGTACAGACCAACATCGTCAAACCCAAAGACTGGCAGCAATATCAGTACCCATTTATATACGGCCAATTTGACCCTAACTTATTTCCAACTTATCATTGGCGCGACTGCTGTAAAGACAATGTCAGCGTGCCCGCCATTCGCAGCTGGGCGGCGGACCATTTTGTCGAAGACGATCCCATGTTGCTGGAACAGTTGCATACCCGCATCCTTCCACGTCGCGGTGTGTGGGCAGACCCAGATGAAATCCTCATCACCGTGGGTTGTCAGAATGGTCTCTAT
>JAERSU010000016.1 GCA_016845445.1 Oceanospirillaceae bacterium
TAAAAGGGCTGTTGGCTCGTTTAGAGAGGCTGTGGATGGCCTTGGCGGCCAGTTCTTTTCCGGTACCTGTGGCACCTAGGATCATTACTGGGAGGTTTAGTTTGGCAAACTGAGGTATCAGTTGGCGCACCTTAGCTAGGGCGGGGTTATTGCCAATCAGTATCTGTTCCAGTCCTGACAAGCTGGCTATTTGTTGATTTAATAATTGGTTTTCTTGGGCCAACCGATGCTGTTGTGCAGCATGGCCCGCGGTGCTAGATAGTTGTTTGGGGTCATAGGGTTTTTCGAAAAATGAGAAAGCCCCTTGTTGTAGAGCTTCAACGGCCATGGCAATGTCGGCATGGGCAGATATAAAAATAAAGGGTGGTTGATTAGGTTGATGCTTAAGTTCATCAAACATGTCCAAGCCAGACATGCCGGGCATACGAATATCGCTGATGACCAAATCAGGCTTTTGTTGGGAAAGTTTACTAAGGGCATCTTTGGCATTGCTTAATTCGGTGATCTTCCAGCCCTGTTTTTTCAACAGGTAGGCAAGAGAATGCCGTGCTTCGGCTTCATCATCGACAATAAAGGCGTGGTACTGCGACTGGCTCATAAGGTGTCCTTGAATGCTGTTTAAGCGCTATTAATGGCGGGTAGACTGATACAAAATTGAGCGCCGCCATGGGAGGGTTGCTTGGCCCAAATGTTGCCATGATGCTCTTCCACAATAGCGGCGCAAATAGCTAAACCTAAGCCCATTCCGTCGCTATCCTTGCGGCTAGTATAAAATGCCTCAAACAGTTGTTCTGGATTGGTGTTGCCAAAGCCAGGGCCATTGTCTGTCACGGTGATCAGCCAGGCGTTTTCCGCCGCACTAACCTTGATGATAATTTCAGCCTGCTCTCGGTTTTGTAAAGCTGAACGCGCGTTGCTTAATAGGTTACATACAACCTGCTCTAGGCGCCTCGGTTGCGCCTCAGTTAAAGCCTCCGTTTGTGCGTATTGGCGTACAATGTTGATGTTATCAAAGCAGAGGCTTTGGGTACTCAGTTCAACAGCTTTATCGATGGCCTGGTTTAAGTTAACGCTACTAAAATCTTTATTATCTGGACGCGCAAACAGTCGTAATTCGTCAGTCGTACTTTGCATGCGTTTAACTACCGCATGTAGATTACCCAAGAGCTCATCCATATCATCATCATGGGGGCTCAACTCTGCCGCATGAAGGTAGTTCTTTAATGCAGACAAGGGCTGACCTAATTCATGGATTACCGATGCGGATAGTTGGCCAAGGGCGGCCATGCGACTTGATTGAATCAGTTTACGTTGGGCATCATGGAGTTTATCTTGTGCCTGTATGCGTTCTTCAACTTCATTTTCTAAGCGTTCATTTACTTGCAATAAGGTCTTACGAATATGTTCACTTTCTTTGAGGGCCTTGTCTAGGCGCCTGGAGCGGATGATGAGTGCCCAGGCCAATAGGAATACTAAGGCCATAGTTATGAGGGTTGACGTTAAAATTGCCTTTTGTCGCACGCTTTGGGTGTTGAGCAATAAGTGTAACTGCCAGCCATTAATTAATGTATCTGCTGGCGAATAGAGGTAGTCTTTATCTCCGAGTTTGACTTCATTTAGATTGCTTACCTGCCACTGCAAAGGATTAATAGGTAATTTGGCAAATTGCTTTTGAGCTTTAATAGTGGCTACTTCATCAGCTCTTAGACGACTAAGAGAGTGATACAGCCACTCAGTTTGGCTGGCTAAAATTATGATGCCGTGTTCATCAGTGATAAAGCCCTGTTCGCCACCATGGGGCCAAAGAGCAGCAAAGTCGTCAACGCTGACCTTGGTCGCTAATACTCCAATGACCTTGCCAGCATCATTGTGTATCGGTTGTGATATAAAATAACCGGGTTTACCCGTGGTTGCTCCGATAGCGAAAAAATCTCCCGCATGGCCCTTTATGGCATCGGTAAAATAAGGCCTAAAGGAGTAGTTACTACCAATATAGGTGACCTTGTCAGCGAAGTTAGAAGCGGCGATAGTCAATCCATCTTCATCCATCAGATAGATGGCTTCTAAGCCCGCTAGGTGATTAATATCTCGCAAGTGCTGATTTAGTTTAGTGACCTTATGCTCGGTTAAAGCGCGTTTTACCAATGTTGAGGCAGCCAAGCTATAGAGCAAAGGTTGGTGTTGTTGGCTAATGCTTGCGAGGGTGTTGCGACCATCTTTAGCTTGCTGCCGGGCGCGAGTTTGTGCTTCTTGCAGATAACTATTGTAGGCAACTTCATAAATAGCCAAGGCAAGCAGCCCTATAACGAGGGACATGAGGGCTAGCCAGCGCCATTTCTGCGCGCGGAAATAGTTAGACCATATTGTCTGATACATGTAGAAGGTGACCTAAAAAGCGATGGTACAAGAGGCAGCATAGGCGTGGCTACAAGACAAGTCAACGCCATGCTAGGTCAACTTATGCTAACTGTGGCGGGCACTAAAGCGAGCGATATCATCAGCGTTTGGTGATACACCCGTAAAAATCTCCACATAGTCAGGCATTTTTTTAACGCGATCCAGTTTGGCTTCTTCCACCATCAAACTAATGTGGCCGATCTGGGTGTAATATACAGTGCCCGCACGAATATTGGCGTTTTCTGGCGTATAACCAAAGCGTTCAAACATGGCTTTAATTGCTGCGATACGCTGCTGGTCCATCTGGTCGACTAGCTGCTTTAGTTCATCATTTTGATTGGCCCAATGGCGAATAGCCACATCCAGTTTACGATCAAACAGTTCGGGTTGTAACCAACAATCAAACAAATTAAATATACCTTCGACAATGCTGGCGGCATAGGCCTCAGTCTGGGCAATAAGATTGCCGGTATTTTGATTCTTCCAACGCTCTATTAAGGCATCCAGCAGTTCTTCGCGATCGGCAAAATACCAATAAAAGCTAGTGCGGGATAGGTCCAGGTGCTTGGCCAGCGGCATGATTTTGACTGCGTCAACACCGCCATCAATCAATAGCTCATAAGCCCCTTGTAACCAGGCGTCTTCTGAGCCTTTGTGAGAATCCTTAGGTTGGGAGCGAGCTGAATCGGGCATTGCCATAAGTCCTTAATGCTGAGCCTCTATTGTAAACATAATTGACACTATAGTAAACAAAGTTGACAACAATGTTTGTTATATTGACATATATGTCGAGTGGGATTTATTATGCCCTTATAAGATAGGCAGATATGGTCGAAAACAGTACACAAAATAGGGGGCTGTCCCCTTGGTGTCAGACCCCAGTGATATATAAAAGAGAGTAAAAATTATGACAAACATGACAGCAAAACGCGCATTCATTACCGGTGGCACTGGCGGTGTTGGCGCCTGCGCAGCTTGGGGCTTGGCCCGCAAAGGCCTGCATGTGGTGATTACTGATTTGGATCAGGAAAAGTGTGACCAGTTAGCAAGAGAGATTCAGGCTGAAGGCCATAGTGCCCACGGTGTGGCCTTGGATGTCACCAATCGTGCTGATGTGGAAACGGTTCTAGCCAAAGAAGCCGAGCAAGGTGGCGTGGATGTGCTAGTTACCAGTGCGGCCATCGTCAAGCCTGCGCCAATTTTGGACTTCCCGGTAGAAGATTGGGAGCGCATTCTTAACGTCAACCTGACGGGTACCTTCCATGTGTGTCAGGTGGCTGGTAAGCAGATGGTAGAAAAAGGCTTTGGCCGAATTATTACTATGAGTTCCGTTAACGGCCAGATCGCTAATTCCTTCCGTGGTGCTTATTCTTGCACCAAGGGTGGCGTGGACATGTTAACCAAGTTGTTGGCAGCAGAATTGGGTAAGCATGGTGTGACCGCTAATGCTATCGCGCCAACGCCTATCGATACGCCCATGATTCAAAAAGTACATGGTCCCAAAGACCGAGAAGTATGGCACAACCAATTGCCAATTAAGCGCTATGCCCAGCCAGAAGAAGTGGCTTCGGCCGTGTGTTATCTGGCCTCCGATGACGCCGCCTATATCAATGGTCATATTTTGAATATGGATGGCGGCTTTATGGCCTCCGGTATTTTGTTAGATTAATCGTCAGTGACAGGACAGCACTCATGAATGCAAAGCAGTGGCAATTTTGGATTGACCGTGGTGGTACCTTTACCGATGTGGTTGCACGTAAGCCAGATGGTAGCCTAATCAGCGATAAGTTTTTATCGCAAAACCCAGAGCGCTATAAGGATGCGGCGGTATTTGGCATCCGCAGTTTGCTTGGCTTGGACCAGCAGGCAGAGATTCCAGCGGGCACCATCAAAGCCGTAAAGATGGGCACCACGGTGGCTACCAATGCTTTGCTTGAGCGTAAGGGTGATCCGACCTTGCTGCTGATCACTAAAGGCTTTAAAGACCTGTTACGCATCGGTTATCAGAACCGCCCAGATATCTTTGCCCTGGATATTGAGCTGCCTGAGCTATTGTATCAGCAGGTGGAAGAAGTCACTGAGCGTTTGGATGCCCAAGGTGAAGTGCTAGAGGCTTTAGACGAAGAGGCAGTACGTGCCAGTTTACAATCGGCTTTTGGCGCTGGTATTCGTGGCGTAGCCATTGCCTTGATGCACAGCTATCGCAACGACGTGCACGAACAGCGTGTGGCCGACATTGCCGCCGAGATTGGCTTTACGCAGATCACCATGAGTGCCAAGGCGAGCCCTTTGATGAAGCTGATTGGCCGTGGTGATACGGCCGTAGCCGATGCTTATCTGAGTCCGATTTTGCGTCGTTACGTAAAGTTGGTGAGCGATGCCTTAGGAGTTGAAAAAGGCAGTGAAGCGGAGGCTGGCTGTCAGCAATTGTTATTTATGCAATCCCACGGTGGACTAACTGATGCAAGCCTTTTTCAAGGCAAAGATGCCATCTTGTCGGGCCCAGCCGGCGGTGTAGTCGGCATGGTGGAAACGGCCAAACGTGCCGGTTTTGATCATCTAATTGGTTTTGACATGGGTGGTACCTCCACCGATGTTTGTCACTTTAATGGTGAATTTGAACGCAGCTTTGAAACGGAAGTCGCCGGTGTGCGCCTACGTGCACCCATGATGGATATTCATACGGTCGCCGCTGGTGGTGGTTCTATTTTGAGTTTCCGCGATGGCCGTTTTCAGGTGGGTCCAGAAAGTGCTGGTGCTGATCCAGGCCCTAGCTGCTATCGCCGTGGTGGCCCGCTGACTGTTACCGACTGTAACGTCATGTTGGGCAAGCTGCATCCGAATCACTTCCCCCATGTATTTGGTTTAAATGGTGATGAACCTCTGGATGTGGATGCTGTGCGCGAGAAGTTTGCTGTCATGGCTAAGGACATTGCTGCACAGACCGGTGAAGCCGAACGTACACCAGAAGATCTAGCCACAGGGTTTTTGCGTATTGCCGTAGAGAACATGGCCAATGCCATTAAAAAAATCTCTGTGCAGCGCGGCCACGATGTTACCCGTTATACCCTCAATAGCTTTGGGGGTGCCGGTGGTCAGCATGCCTGTTTGGTAGCCGATACCTTGGGTATGCGTAAAGTGTTTTTGAGTCCCTTTGCTGGTGTATTGTCTGCTTTGGGAATGGGCTTGGCCGAAATACGTGCCATGCGTCAGCATCAGTTTGAACAACCAATGGCTGCCTTAGAACAAGCCAATCAGGTGCTCGACAAGTTGGCTGCTGAAGGCCGCGATGAAGTGCAGCAACAGGGTGTGCCGACGGAAGCCATCAAGGAAATGCGTCGTGCTTACCTACGCTATGCAGGCTCGCATCGTACCATTATGGTGAATGTGGCCGATGAGCAAACCATGCTGGATGATTTCTTAGCTGCACACCTAGCGCAATTTGGTTTTGCTGGGGAAGGTAGTGACCTGATTATTGATAGCCTAGAAGTTGAAGTGGCGGGTAACACCGACCGCTTTGAAGAAGCAGTACTGGCTATTAGTGATGTAGCACCCGTGGCAGAAGATAGCGTGCCAATGTATGTCGCAGGTCAACATCAGCAGGTCAGTGTCTTTGACCGTGACAAGCTGCTCGCTGGTCAAAAGGTGCTTGGCCCTGCAGTGATCTCAGAAAGCATTGGTACCACCGTAGTGGAAGCAGGCTGGGAAGCTGAATGTGATGCCACAGGCAATTTAGTTCTGTCTCGAGTAACGGAAGTCGCAACGACGGAAACCATTGGTAGTCGTCTTGATCCGGTGATGCTGGAAGTCTTCTCCAACCTGTTCATGTCCATTGCCGAACAGATGGGAGCAACCCTGGCGAACACGGCCTATTCTGTGAACATTAAAGAACGCTTGGATTTCTCCTGTGCCTTGTTTGATGCTGAAGGTGGATTGGTGGCCAACGCCCCACACGTACCAGTGCACCTAGGTTCCATGGGCGAATCAGTACGCATCGTGCGCCGTGAAAATGCGGGCAAGATGCAGCCTGGCGATGTGTTCATGCTCAATGATCCCTATAACGGTGGTACCCATCTGCCTGATGTGACGGTAATTACCCCGGTCTTTGACCAAGGGGGTAACGACATTTTGTTCTACGTCGGCTCACGCGGTCATCATGCGGACATTGGCGGCAAGACCCCAGGTTCGGCACCACCGGATAGCACCCATATTGAAGAAGAAGGCGTGCTAATCAGCAACTTTAAGTTGGTGGAAGCCGGTCGTTTACAACAACAAGCCACCCGTGAGTTATTAGCATCGGGCAAGTACCCTTGCCGCAATATCGACAACAACATGGCTGACTTGGCCGCACAAATTGCTGCCAATGAAACCGGTGTGCGCGAAATTCAGAAGATGATAGGCCACTTCGGCTTAGACACGGTGCAAGCCTACATGGGTTACGTACAGGACAATGCCGAAGCCTCCGTGCGTCGTGTCATTGGCGCCTTGAAGGATGGTGACTTTGTCTTCCCCATGGATAGTGGCGCGGAAATTCACGTAGCTATTAAAGTCAACCAAGCCGAGCAAACGGCTTGTATCGACTTCACCGGTACATCGGCGCAGAATCCAGGCAACTACAATGCGCCTCTGTCTGTCTGCCACGCTGTGGTGCTCTATGTGTTCCGTACCTTAGTCGGTAGCAATATTCCCCTAAACGAAGGTTGCTTTAAGCCTTTAGAAATTATTGTTCCTAGTGGCAGCATGATTAGCCCAGAGTACCCAGCAGCGGTGATTTCTGGCAATACGGAAGTCAGCCAGTCCATTGCCGATGCCCTCTATGGTGCCTTAGGCGTGATTGCGGCTTCCCAAGGCACCATGAACAATTTTGTCTGGGGACACGACACACTGCAGAACTATGAAACCATTTGTGGTGGTACCGGAGCCGGTCCTGATTTTGCTGGCAGTGACGCCGTGCAATCTCACATGACCAACACCCGTATGACCGACCCCGAAGTGTTGGAATGGCGTTTCCCTGTGCACCTGAATGAATTCTCTATTCGTCGAGGTTCAGGTGGTGCGGGCAAACAACGCGGTGGTGATGGTATCCGTCGCCAGCTAACCTTCCTGGAGCCCATGTCTGCCACCTTGCTAACCTCCCATCGCGTGGTACCACCACATGGTATGGCCGGAGGTGAGCCAGGCAAAATTGGCATCAATACGCTCGTGTTAGCCAATGGCGAGCACAAGCCTTTGCAGGGTAATGATCAGGTCGCCCTACAGGCTGGTGATAGTGTGATTCTGGAAACCCCTGGAGGCGGTGGTTACGGCTGCTGATGACGCTTCGCTTGGGGTCAGACGCGGCCAGCTTGGTCCTGAGGTCTGACCCCGGCCGAAGGCCGAT
>JAERSU010000017.1 GCA_016845445.1 Oceanospirillaceae bacterium
GTATTGAATCCCAGTGATGGTAGCTTTGATGCCAGCCAACAGCCATTTGCTAATGAGCTATTTGTGGATCCGGATATCATGGTGCTGGCTAATCCTGAAGTGGCAGATTTGCCCGCTTGGGTGGTGGCCTTGTTAGCTGCCGGTGCCATGGCAGCGGCCCTATCAACGGCAGCGGGTCTATTGCTGGTGATTGCCACAGCCGTGTCCCACGATCTGGTGAAAAAGACAGTGCGCCCTGATATCACTGACAAGCAGGAATTAAACATTGCCCGCGTGGCGGCCATGGTTGGTGTGTTGTTGGCCGGTTATCTGGGCATGAACCCGCCAGGTTATGTTGCGGCGGTGGTGGCCATGGCCTTTGGTTTGGCCTGTGCTTCCTTCTTCCCAGCGATTATCATGGGTATCTTTTACCAACGCATGAATAAGTACGGTGCCATCAGTGGCATGCTGGTAGGTCTGCTATCTACCTTGGCTTATATTATCTATTTCAAGTTTATGGGTGGTACCGAAGCGCAATGGTTGTTAGGGATATCCCCAGAAGGTTTTGGAGCCATGGGCATGATTTTGAATTTCTTGGTGGCCTATCTAGTGTCGCATTTAACGCCACCGCCACCGGTCACCATTCAAAAGATGGTGCAGGATATTCGTGTGCCTAGAAATCAAGGTTCGGCCTACTATTGATACCCTGTTGGTTAGATTAGTCCCATGAGTCTGTTGCAAAACATTAACACCCAGATTGTCCCCTTTAGTTTGCTTACCCAAGGTGAGCTGGATTATCTGGTGGCCCATGTGGATATCGGTTATTTTCAGAAAGGTGAAACCATAATTGTCGGCGGTGGTGAGTCGGAGGGCTTGCACCTGATTATTAAGGGCTATGTGTGTGAGCTAGAATCACCATCGTTGCAACCAGGGCAAACCCATACGCTGGTGCATTATGGGCCAGAAGACTATTTTGGCGCCTGGTCAGCCATACGCGGCAAGGCCCTGCATGACTTTATCGCCGATGAAGAAACCATTTGTTACATCCTGCCAGCCAAAAATCTACTCGAGCTGATTCATCGTAACAGCGCTTTTGGTGATTATTTTAATAACCTGTCTTTGCAGCAAGATCTACTAGAGAATAAAAGCCATGACCTCAATATGACGGAGTTCATGTTGGCCAAGGTCGATGCCTCCTGCATGCGTGATGCCCTCGTGCTAGAGCCGGATTGCGATCTGCAACAGGCCACACGTTGCATGCGTGAGCAGCGCATGGACAGTGCCCTAGTACCGCGTGGTAAGCGTTATGGTATGGTGACGCGCACGGATTTATTGGATGCAATTGTGTTGGAAAATCAACCGCTTTCAACCCCTGTCAAAGCCATCGCCAATTACCGTTTGGTCACCGTCGAAGCGGGGGATTACCTATTTAATGCCTTGGTGCGCATGACCATGCACGAAATTGATCGGGTGGTGGTGATGGCCAAGGGTGAGCTGCGCGGTGTGGTGGAATTGGCGGAGGCCTTGAGTTTCTTCTCCAGTCACTCCCATGTGGTTGGCATGCGCATTGAACGAGCTAGCAGTGTTGATGAGTTGCGGGCGGCAGCTGATGATATGGAAGCCCTCATTCGGTCTTTGCATACCCAAGGGGTGAAGACACGCTTTCTCATGGATTTGCTGGCGGCGTTAAATAAACGCCTAATGGCTAAGTTATTTCATCTGCTGGTACCCGAAGATATCATGCCTCACGTTTGTTTGGTGGTCATGGGTAGTGAGGGCCGTGGTGAGCAGATTACCAAGACCGATCAGGACAATGGTCTGATAATGCGCGATGCCTTGGATTGGCCGCAAGGCCCAGAAATTCTGCAAGAATACTCGCGTATCTTGCAGGAAATTGGTTTTCCTGCTTGCCCTGGTAATGTCATGGTTAGCAACCCCTTCTGGGTACAACCCATCAGTGAGTGGACTAAGCGCATGCAGGACTGGGTGGTATCGGGTGATGAAGACAGCTTGATGAAGTTGGCCATCGCTGTGGATGCTGCACCGGTAGCGGGTAACCCCGCGCTTTATAAAACCAGTCGTAACTGGTTCTTAAAAGAAATTCAGCAACATAAGCGCTTCCTGCCGGCTTTTGCTAAGGTGGCCATGGTGTTTGATACCCCGTTGACCCTCTTGGGTGGCATTCGCGAGCGCAGCAATGGTGTGGATTTAAAACGCGGTGGCATATTTCCTATTGTGCAAGGGGTACGCACGCTGGCGCTGCAATATCAGATTAGCGCCAATAATACCTTTGCGCGCATTGATGCACTGGTGGAAATGGGCGTGTTACCGCAGCGCATGGGAGGCGAATTACAAGAAGCCTTCTCGGTATTCCATTGGTTGCGAGTAAAAGCTGAATTGGCCCGTCAAGCCAAGTCACTGGCCTCGCCGATGCTGCTCAATATGATTGACTTGAATGACCTAGACCGTTTGGAAAAAGACACCTTGCGGCAGTCGTTTCATGTGGTGAAAGAGTTTAAGAAGCACCTGGCTTTACGCTATCAGCTAGGTGGAGGCCTATAATGTATATTCGTCGCCACATCAGCCGCTTACGTGACCGGGTGGCCTATGGACGGCAGGACAAATGGCGCCATTTGTTTGCCCCCTATGTCGGTGATGAGCTGGTGGCCCTGGACATGGAAACCACCAGCATGGATGTCAAGCAGGCTGAAATACTGTCCATTGGCGCGGTGATCATTAAGGCCAATCGGGTGAAAACCAGTGAGCAAATGCAGGTGACGGTTAACGCCCCAGAACGCCTGCCAGCAGAGTCTGTAAAGGTGCATATGCTGCGCCGTATCGACCTGGCGGACGGTATGCCCGTGGAACAGGCCATCGAAAGCTTGCTTAAATTTGTCGGTAATCGCCCTTTGGTGGGCTACTATATAGCCTATGACTTGGCGGTGTTGGATAAATACATGCGGCCCAAATTGGGCTTCGGCATGCCTAATCGTAGTGTTGATGTGGTGAGTTTGTTTCGTCGTCGTTTGGCGAGCAGAGCCATGCACGATTGCGAAATGCGCCTGGGATTTGAGGATATTGCCGAGCAGTTGCATATCCCTGTGGTCGGGCGTCACTCGGCCATAGGTGATGCGGTAACCACGGCGCTGATGTACGTAAAAATGAAAGGTGGCAGAAGCTAAGTGCCCCTGGCTAGCGAGGGAAATGCCGCTAACCACCCAATTATTGCTAAAAAATACAAGTTTCTTTTAGTTTTTACTTAACAGATGCGACAGCCTGAATTAACCTACAGTTAGGTTTATTGTTTGGCTTAGGACTTTTTGCTTAGTTTTTAAGTAATTAGTGTGCGGTCAACAAATAACAGAGGAATACGCATATGGCTGATACTGCCACCATCACTCTAGCAAGCGACCTAACCATCGCCAAAGCAGCGGATTTGCAACAGACGTTTATTAATGATGTGGCTGATGCACCTAGCGTGGTGCTGCATGCTGAAGCTGTGGAGAGATTGGATACGGCAGGACTGCAACTATTGCTGGCTTTACAGAAGCAGTGTCAGTCGCGCGGCGGTGAAATGCAGGTTAAAGATATGCAGCATTCCATGCAAGAGTTGATTCAGCTTGCAGGATGTGGTGATATACTAGCCTGATATTTGAATATTTTTTGTAATTTGATTGCGCCGGGGCGCAAATTAATACAGTAGTTTAAGTGGAGTTACTTCAATGACTAAAATTCTGGCAGTCGATGACTCAGCGTCTATGCGCCAAATGGTGGTATTCACCTTGCAAAGCGCGGGTTATGAAGTGGTGGAAGCCAGCGATGGTCAGTTGGCCTTGGAAGCTGCCAAGAGTGGTTCTTTTGATTTGGTACTAAGTGACGTAAACATGCCCAATATGGATGGTATTGCCTTGGTGCGTGAATTGCGTCAGTTGGATGCCTACAAGTACACGCCTATCTTAATGCTGACCACGGAAACCGCTGGCGACAAAAAAATGGCGGGTAAGTCTGCTGGGGCAACGGGCTGGGTGGTTAAGCCGTTTAACCCAGACAAACTATTAGCAACCATAAAGAAGGTTATTGGTTAACTGTACCAGGTGTGACCTTGTTACACTTGGTTTATACGTATTATAAGGCGCGTCCATGAGCATAGATCTAAGCCAATTTCACGCTGTGTTCTTCGAAGAGAGTTTCGAAGGCTTAGATGTCATGGAAAACGCCTTGCTGGATATTCAGCCAGAAGATCCAGATGTTGAATTGATTAATAGTATTTTCCGTGCCGCGCACTCTATCAAAGGGGGTAGCGGCACTTTTGGTTTTACCCAAGTTTCTGAGTTTACTCACATTCTTGAAACCCTCTTGGACAAGATCCGCGAAGGCGAGGAAAAGCTAGAGCCAGAATCGGTGGATTTGTTTTTGCAGTCCGTGGATTGTCTACGTGCCATGCTCGAAGCCTTGCAGGCTGAAGCCGATGTGGATACCACTCGTGCCGACGAGTTGTCGGCCATGTTCCAGGCCATTTTGGATGGCGCTAGCGCTGCCAGTGTGGCAGGTTCTGTGGTCGCCCCTGTGGTCGCCGAAGAAAATCAGCCAGCCGTTGCCGAAGCTGCCCAACAGGCTGCCGCGGCCGCAGCTGACTCTGCTTCTCCAGCAGGTTATCAAATAAGTTTTAATCCAGAAGGCGACATGTTGCGCGGTGGTAATGATCCGGTGCGTATGCTGCGTGAACTGGCTACTCTAGGCGACCTAAGTACAACACCTGATGTTAGTCAGTTGCCTGACTTGGCCCAACTCGAAGCGGATAAGGTGTATTTGTCCTGGCACATGCAATTGCAGGGTGATGCCGATGAAGAAGACGTGCGTGAAGTGTTTGAATGGGTTGAGGACGAGTGTGAGCTAGATATCTCACCACTAGCCCCTAGCCCCGCCGCCGATGCCGCGGCAGTGGCGCCAGATGCAGGCCTTGTGGCGCAAGGCGAAGCAGCGGCCACGGTGGCTGTCGATGCAGAAAAATCCCAAGCCGATGCCGACAAGGTGGCCAGAGCTGAAGCGGCCGGTACCAAACTGGTCATGCCCAGTGCAGCCCCAGCAGATGCTGCCAAGAGCCCAGCCAAAGCAGCACCGGCTCGTTCTCCAGCACGCGCTGGCAAGGTTGAAGCCAGCTCTATTCGAGTGGGTATTGATAAGGTCGATAGTCTTATCAACCTAGTCGGCGAACTGGTCATTACCCAGTCCATGTTAGGTCAAATGGGCGGTGCTGGTGAAGTGATCAATGAAGATCATATTGCCAATTTGCGCGAAGGTCTGGTGCAATTAGAACAGAATACCCGTGAGCTGCAAGACAGCGTCATGCGCATACGCATGCTGCCAATCAGCTTCGCCTTTAACCGTTTCCCACGCATGGTTCGCGACATCAGCATGCAGTTGGGTAAGAAGGTGAATCTGGAAATGCATGGTGAGCAGACCGAACTAGATAAAACCGTTATGGAAAAAATCAGTGACCCCATGGTGCACTTGATCCGTAATGCCTTGGACCATGGTATCGAAACGCCAGAAGAACGGACCGCTGCCGGTAAACCCGAAGCCGGTACCATTGTGCTTAATGCCTTCCATCAAGGTGGCAACATCGTCATTGAAATGATTGACGATGGTAGTGGTATTAATACCGACAAATTGTTAGCCAAAGCCCGTGCCAATGGCATGGTTGGCGAACAGGAACAACTTAATGAAGAGCAAAAATTAGATCTGTTATTTGCCCCTGGTGTGTCGACGGTAGAAGAGGTAAGTGATTTATCTGGCCGTGGCGTAGGCATGGACGTTGTACGTCGAAACATGCAGGAATTGAATGGCTCTGTGGAAGTGGAAACAGAAGTTGGCACAGGCACCACCTTCCGCATTCGTTTGCCGCTTACCTTGGCAATTTTGGACGGCCAGCTGGTGACGGTGGCCGATCAAACCTACATATTCCCGCTGGTGGCCATTAGCGAGTCTCTGCAGATCGATCGCGATCGTGTTAGCAATGTGGCTGGTGGCAGTGACGTGTATAACCTGCGTGATGAATATATTCCCATTTTGACACTGGATTCGCTCTTTGGGCTACGTACTGAGTCCCTATCCTATGATGAGAGCCTATTGGTGGTGGTTGAGACCGAAGGCATGAAGGTTGGTGTAGTTGTTGATGACTTGATGGCCCAGCAACAGGTGGTTATCAAGAGTCTTGAAGAAAACTACACGCGTGTGACCGGTGTATCTGGTGCCACCATCTTGGGTGACGGCACCGTGGCCATGATTATCGATGTGGTGGGGTTAATCAATCTGGCAGGCAACGATGTTGTCCAGGCCAGCAAAGCTGCCGGTAG
Source organism: Oceanospirillaceae bacterium (assembly GCA_016845445.1). GTDB lineage: Bacteria > Pseudomonadota > Gammaproteobacteria > Pseudomonadales > Balneatricaceae > Njordibacter. The sequence continues at coordinate 6,336 of JAERSU010000017.1, forward strand.
CGCAGCGTAATTGAGGGCAATTCATGATGGATGCAGTACAGCAGGATAAGGCCCAGGAACTCATGCAACAAACTGCCGCCTTGGTTGAGCAGGCGAGCCAGGATGAATTTCAAGATTTACAGCAATTTCTTACCTTTGTTATGGAAGGTGAGGAATACGGCATTGATATACTGAATGTGCAGGAAATTCGTGGTTGGGGTAATGTCACCCCTATTCCCAATGCGCCCGATCATGTCAGTGGGGTTATCAACCTGCGTGGTGCCATTGTGCCAGTAATTGATTTACGGGTGATGTTCTCCTTGGGTGATGTACGTTTTGATGAAAACACCGTTGTCATTGTTTTGAAGGTGGAAAACGAGCGTGTTAATCGCATTATGGGTATCGTTGTTGATGCCGTATCAGATGTGTTTAGCTTGGCCGAAGATGATAAGCGTCCACCACCCAATGTGAATCAGAGTGTGAGCCAGAAATATATTAACGGGCTGACAGAAGTGAAGGGCAAGATGGTTATTTTGCTCGATTGCGAGAAATTACTCGATATCGAAAACCACTAGTTGTTGGCGATGTGGTACTAGAAAGGGATTGCCAATTGTCTAATTTGGTTTCGGCGGCAAAAATTGCAAAGCCAGATTCACATGACCGTGAATTTAATATGACAGCAAAGCTATTTGCGACCATCAGTAAGGTGATTTACGAACACGCGGGCATTGTCCTGTCAGAAGTCAAAGAAGACATGGTCTATAGTCGCCTTTCTAGGCGCATTCGGCGCACGGGTAGTCAAGACTTTGATGACTATCTAAACATGGCTTTGCAACCAGAAGGTGAGGAATTCACTCACTTTGTGAACGCCATTACCACCAATTTGACGTCCTTTTATCGCGAAAAGCATCATTTTGATTTTATCGAAAAGAGCTTGTTGCCGGCCTTAACGGCTGACCCACGCCGCAAGCGATTACGGGTCTGGTCAGCGGGCTGTTCCACCGGTGAAGAGCCGTACACCATCGCCATGACCTTGTCTGAACAGATACCCAAAGGCTGGGATACGAAAATATTAGCGACAGATTTGGATACCAATGTTGTCGCCCATGGCCATGCGGGTATATACGGCATGGATCGCGTGGATGGTTTGGAAAAACGTATTCTGCAAAAACATTTCCAGCAGATACAAGAAGATGGCCGTAGCAAGGTGCAGGTTAAAAAAGAACTGCGTGATCTGGTTTATTTTAAACCCTTAAATCTGCTACGACAGTGGCCAATGAAAGGCCCCTTTGACTTTATCTTTTGCCGCAATGTGGTGATTTATTTTGATAAACCAACGCAAAAGGTCTTGTTTAATCGCTTTGCCGATCTGTTGGCGCCCGGTGGTTACTTGTTCATTGGTCACTCAGAAAGCATGTACAAGCTGACGGATCGGTTTGAAAGTTTGGGCAACACCATCTACAGGAAGATTAAATGACCGCCTTGGCCAGTAGCCGACACCCTTTGCCTACAGCGTTGAAGGGGTTTGAGTCCATCAAGCGTTATTGGGATAACGCCATGGCGATTTCGGCAGCCAAGTTAATGCCTGGCGAGGTCTATGTCACCCGCGAGGACGAGATGATTATGACCGTACTTGGGTCTTGCGTGTCGGCTTGTGTACGCAATCCTGCAACGGGCGTTGGTGGCATGAACCACTTTATGTTGCCGCAGATGGGCCCCAATGCTGTCATGCCTAGCATAGAAGGTTCTGCGGCGCGCTATGGTAACTGGGCCATGGAAGTATTGATAAACGAGATCCTCAAATACGGTGGCAGTAAAAAGGATCTGGAAGTAAAGTTGTTCGGCGGTGGTAAAGTGCTGGACAGTATGACGATGGATATTGGTCGGCGTAACATCGAGTTTGTGTTTGCCTTTCTAGAGCAAGAAGGCATTCGTGTGCAAGCCCACGATGTGGGTGACCGTTATCCACGAAAATTATTGTATTTTCCCAATACCGGCAAGGTTCGGGTGCGTAAGCTGCAAAGTACTAACCAGGCGACCGTTGTGCGTCGTGAAGCAGCTTACCTGCACGACATTAAGAAGAAGCCGGTGGAAGGTGACATTGATTTGTTCTAACTATGAGTAGATTGAAGAGTTAGTAAGGCAGCCCTATGAAGAAAATTTCCGTTCTGGTCATTGACGACTCTGCCTTGATGCGCAAGTTGTTGACCGATGTGATCGACGCCGATCCACGTATGGAAGTGGTTGGTGTGGCGGTTGATCCCTATGATGCCCGAGATAAGATAAAAAGCCTGTCCCCCGATGTCCTAACCCTGGACATTGAAATGCCGAAAATGAACGGCATTACCTTCCTGCGCAATTTGATGCGCTTGCGTCCCATGCCAGTGGTCATGGTATCCACGTTAACGGAGAAGGGAGCCACGGCCACCTTGCAGTCCATGGAATTGGGCGCCTTGGATTACGTGGCCAAGTCCGTATTGCAAGAGGATGGTGGCTTAGAAAAATTTGCTACCATGGTGGTGGACAAGCTATACATGGCCTCCAAGGCCAACGTTGCGGCCTTGGCCAGCAGTTCACGGTTGCGCAACGATCCACCCAGTGAAGCCCGTTTAGTGAATCCTGGGACACCGCGTAGTGGCCGTATTGTGGCCATTGGTTCATCCACTGGTGGCACCGAAGCCTTGAATCAGCTACTGCAGGTGTTGCCGGCCAATACGCCGCCCTTGCTGGTTGCCCAACACATCCCGCCCATGTTTAGTGCTTCTTTAGCCGCACGTTTGAATGACTCTTCTGCCATGACCGTGGTGGAGGCCAAAGACGGACAAGAAGTATTGCCCGGTCACTGTTATATTGCGCCGGGTAATTTTCATCTGGAAATTCGCCGGCGCGGCAATGGCTATATCTGCCGCACCCATCAGGCCGACAAGGTTAACCGCCACCGCCCATCTGTGGATGTGCTGTTTGATTCCATGATTAAGGAAGTAGGCATTCATGCCACTGGGGTTATTCTCACCGGCATGGGCGCCGATGGAGCCCGTGGCCTGGTGCGCATGCGCGAAGCAGGTTGTCGTACTGTGGGCCAGGATGAAGCCACCAGTGTGGTCTATGGGATGCCGCGCGCGGCCATGGAGCTTGGTGGAGTCGAAGTCCAATTGCCATTGAGCCGCATTGCTGAGAAGATCCTACAATTGACCTCGGCTGGGCCGGCAAAAAAGTCTAAATGACTGCCCCCAGCTTCTGCTATCCTAAATAACTAGAAAAAAGATGCACAACCTTGCTATAGGAGCAATGCATGCAAGTCTGGGCGGTAGCCAATCAAAAAGGTGGCGTCGGTAAAACCACCACCGTGGTAACCCTAGCTGGCCTGCTAGCCCAACAGGGTGCCCGGGTATTGGTTGTTGATCTGGATCCCCATGGTTCCCTCACTGCCTATTTTGGCCAGGACCCGGATAGTATTGCTGCCTCTGTGTATGACCTTTTCCAAACCCAAGCACCACCAGTAGAAAGCCTGTTATTAGCCACCAGCGAAGCGGGCATCAGCCTGTTGCCCGCCAGTAATCGCATGGCCGCATTAGAACGCCAAGCCGTAGGCTTGGCTGGCCTAGGGCTGGTGGTGCACAAGGCCTTGCAAGGCTTGCACGAACAATTTGATTATGTGCTGCTGGATAGCCCGCCCGTATTGGGTGTCACCATGGTCAACGCCCTGGCTGCCTGTGAGTTGTTGTTGATGCCAGTGCAGACCGAATTTTTAGCCATTAAGGGTTTGATGCGCATGAGCAACACCTTGGGTCTGTTGTTACGCAATCGCAGCAAGCCATTGCAAGCCATCGTGGTGCCAACCATGTACGACCGTCGCACCAAGTCGTCGGTACAGAGCCTGCGCATCATTCGCGCCGAATTTGGCGAACGGGTGGCCAATGCCGTCATACCCATCGATACTCAGTTTCGCAATGCCAGTGCCGCCGGCCAGGTACCATCAGGCTACAATCACCTAGCCAGGGGGGTGCAAGCCTACGATCTACTCTTGGCCCAATTGCTGCGTAAGCGCCAGCAGATACCCCATTGGGAAGACAGTGTATGAGTCAGGGCCACGACGACCAGGTACTGATGGACTATCTGGCTACCTTGTTAAGCGAAGGGGAGCAACAGACCACTGAGCCACAAGCTGAGCCTGCTACGGTGGTGTTTCCCAGAACGGATTTTCCCATGACCTGTCTGCGTGCCCGCGTGGGTGATGCCAGCTTGTCCATCCCCATTAATCAGCTTGCTGGTATGCAAGCTTTGGCTGGCCCCTTGTATGTAACAAAAGCCTGGCAAGGCTTGCCTACCTATTTGCCGAGTCCCCATGGGCAAATGTTGCTGTTGGATGTGGCAGCAGTGCTACAGCAGACACCAAGCAACTATGTGGATAGCGCTTGGCGAGGTCACCTACTGAAGCTAAAAGATCAGCAGCTAGGGGTGCTGGTTGATGCTATACAGGGACCCATGGAGCAACAGCAAGCACCAGCAAAGGATCAGGTGCAGCGATTAGCATGGGCTGATGTGGCTTGTTTGGAAGATGCTTCTGAGTGGTTGATCGCCAATGTGAAAGGCTAATTTATCGGGTCTTATAATGGCATTTATTGATCTTGCTTTTCTTTATATCTAAAACTGCTTATAAAGCCGTATGTTTAATGCCCCGAGAGCGGTTATAATAGGCGCTTTTGTGCCCACTGGTTTATTACTACTGTTGTCATCATGTCCTCTTTAGCTGCTAAAACCCTACTAAAAGTGCGTGATCTTGCTTGCGAGCGAGATGAACGTAATTTGTTTACGGGCTTGGACCTCACCGTCTGTAGTGGTGATATTTGGCATATTAAAGGCCCCAATGGGGCTGGCAAAACCAGCTTGTTGCGGCAGATGTCTGGGCTCTTGCCGTTAACCGCGGGAAGCGTTGAACTCATGCATGATCAACGTCCCCTATATATTGGCCATAAGCTAGCTCTAAAAGACCAGTTAAGCGCCAATGAGAACCTGGCTTGGCTAACCGCCATCGGTGAACCCACTACGGAGCAGCAGCGCTATGCGGCGTTAGCAAAAGTAGGCTTGCGTGGTTATGAAGAATCCTTGGCCGCCCAATTGTCTGCTGGCCAACGGCGCCGAGTTGCCTTGGCTCGCTTGCACCTTAAACCTGCGGCCTTGTGGTTTTTGGATGAGCCTTTAACGGCTATGGATAAACAGGGTGTGGCCGATGAGCAGGCCTGGTTTGCCGAACATATCGCCAGCGGCGGTGCCATCGTGCTAACCAGTCATCAGGACCTTGATTTGCCGGCTGTGAAGGTATTGGACTTGAGCACCTTTGTGGCAACCAAGGAAGCACTAGCATGTTAAGTTTTATGCTGGCTGTGATACGCCGCGATCTGCTGGTGGTAATGCGTCATCCAGCCGAGATGATTAATCCTCTGGTGTTTTTTGTGCTGGTGGTGTCCTTGTTTCCATTAGGTGTCAGCCCAGAGGCCAAACTGCTTAGCCAAACGGCGGCCGGTGTGGTCTGGGTGGCGGCTCTATTGGCAACCATGTTGTCATTGGATTTGCTGTTTAAACAGGATTTTGCCGATGGTAGTCTAGAGCAACTATTGATGGCCCCGCAGCCAGCCTGGTGCTTGGTGTTGGCCAAGGTGCTGGTGCACTGGTTAATTAGCGGTTTGCCTTTGGTCGTATTGTCACCAGTGGTGGCTATTATGTTATTTTTACCCACTGAGGCCATGTCTGCCTTGGTGTTAAGTCTATTGATAGG
>JAERSU010000018.1 GCA_016845445.1 Oceanospirillaceae bacterium
AAACCTGGTCATTATTGTGTCTCGAGTATAGACAGACCAAGGTATACAGACAACGCGCTAAAGGCGTGCTTTATGATTTCTTTATTTCAATATATGGAAAAATTAGCCTTCCTTATCAGCTCTCTTTTAAACGCCAGATAAACACCAACAAAGCCCCCATCAAGGTGACTAGCATCATTTGCAGCCAGGCATTATGGGCCACCAGATAGATGGATATGGAAAAGGTAAGCACAATGAAGACACTGGCTTTGCGTTTCACTGGCCGCGCCAGACTACGGTTTGCTTCCCATTGGCGTAAGCCGGGCCCAAACAGTCTATTATTGAGCAACATCTGATGAAAGGCTGGAGAGCTTTTTGAAAACAACAAAAGGGCCAGAATTAAAAAGGGCGTGGTGGGCAATAAGGGCAGTACAGCGCCGATCACACCCAATAGCACACATAGCCAGCCAAGCGCGATAAACAGAGGTTTACGCAACACGGACTAGCTAGCCTCAGGTTGATCTGCTTTGGCTGCCACCAAGGAGAAGCGTGGCACCCGCTTACCGTCCACCTGCTTACTGCCTAGAAACAGTTCTAAGGGACGAACCCAAAGACCATAATCACCATACAAGGCTCTGTATAACACCATTTGTTCGTCTGTTTCAGAATGCCGTACTATGTCAATGACTTCATACTCATTGCCTTTAAAGTGTCGGTAAATTCCGGGCTTAAGTGGGTTTTTCATGGTTTCCTTCATACACCTGTAACAAATTACAGGCTACAATACCTATCCCATTTATTTATGCAAGTAGATCATTATGACTGTAAAAGTAGGAATCAACGGCATGGGCCGCATGGGCCGCCTAGTATTACGTGCCGCCTGGGGTTGGCCCGAATTCGAATTTGTACAATTGAATGACCCAGCTGGTGACGCTAACGCCACGGCTCACCTACTTAAATTTGATTCGGTACACGGTACCTGGGGACCTGAATGTGACGCCACTGAGGCTGCCGTTATCATTGATGGCCAAGCACTTCAATACAGTCAAAACCGCGCCATTGAAGACACGGACTGGTCGGCCTGTGACCTGGTCATTGAAGCTTCAGGCAAATTTAAAAGTAAGCAATTACTTGAAACCTATTTACAGCAGGGCGTTAAACGCGTACTGGTTACTGCACCGGTCAAACAAGACGGCGTGCTTGATCTGGTGATGGGTGTTAATCATCACTTGTATAACGCCGCTGAACATCGCTTGGTCACCGCTGCCTCATGCACCACCAACTGTTTGGCTCCGGTGGTTAAGGTACTGCATGAAAAGCTGGCATTAAACATGGTTCCATGACCACCATCCATGACATTACCAACACCCAAACCATCCTTGACGCTCATCATAAAGATCTACGCCGAGCCCGCTCCTGCGGTCAAAATCTGATTCCCACAACCACGGGCTCAGCCACCGCCATTACGCATATCTTCCCAGAACTAAAAGGCAAGCTTAACGGCCATGCCGTGCGTGTACCGCTGGCTAATGCATCCCTCACTGATTGTGCCTTTGAAATGCAAAAACCAACTAGCATAGAAGAAATAAATACCCTGCTAGCAGAGGCTGCTGCAGGCGAACTGGCTGGCGTCTTGGGCTACGAAGAACGCCCCCTAGTATCCAACGACTACCGTACCGACCCGCGTTCCTCCATTGTCGATGCCTTGTCGACCATGGTCATAAACCATACCCAGGTAAAGCTCTACCTTTGGTACGATAATGAGTGGGGCTACGTTAACCGCACCGCCGAATTGGCTCGACACATGATGGCCGGTGATCACTAACCAGTATGTTTAGTCAGCTTACACCAGCCGTACGCCAATACCTGGTCGTCACCGGTAATTATTGGGCCTTCACCCTTACCGATGGCGCCCTACGCATGCTAGTGGTGCTCTACTTTCATCAATTGGGTTACAACGCCTTAGAAGTAGCCATGCTATTTCTGCTGTATGAGATTTTTGGCGTGGTGACTAATCTAGTGGGCGGTTACCTAGGCGCCCTGCTTGGTCTTAACCGTACCATGAATCTAGGGCTATTCTTACAGCTGGTCGCTCTTGGCATGTTGTTGCTACCTGATGAAAGCCTCACCATAGCCTGGGTGATGGCCGCTCAAGCCCTGTCTGGCATCGCCAAAGATCTCAACAAAATGAGTGCCAAGAGTGCCATTAAAAGCCTCTTACCAGCCCATGCGCAAGGGGCTCTATTTCGCTGGGTAGCCCTCCTGACAGGCTCCAAAAACACCCTCAAGGGCGTGGGTTTTTTTGCTGGTGGATTGCTGTTAATGCTGACCAGTTTTCAAGGTGCCATTGCCATCATGTTGGTTGCCTTGTGTCTGGTGTGGGGGCTAAGCCTGCTGTTGCTTAAACAAGACCTGGGTAAAAGCAAAGCCAAGCCCAAAATTAAGCAACTGTTGTCAAAAAGCCGCGCCATTAACCAGCTTAGCGCCGCTCGCCTCATGCTTTTTGGTGCCCGTGATATCTGGTTTGTGGTGGCTTTACCTGTTTACTTAAGCACCCAGGCGCAGTGGGACCACTGGCAAGTAGGTGCCTGCTTAGCCGTGTGGATTATCGCCTACGGCTTTATGCAATCCGCCACACCTTGGCTGACAGCTAGTAAAAATGGCCGCCATCCACAAGGTCGTGATGCATTAAGTTGGGTCATGGTGCTAACGGCCATTCCTGCCATCATTGCCCTCGCCATGACCAACAGTGCCAGCCCACTGATCATGTTGTTACTGGGTTTAGCCGTGTTTGGCTTAATTTTCGCGGTAAACTCGTCTATTCATAGCTATTTGATAGTCAGTTATGCCGATGCCGACGGCACCTCCCTAGATGTGGGCTTTTATTACATGGCTAATGCCGCGGGGCGACTGTTAGGTACACTATTGTCAGGCTGGATGTTCCTTATGGGCGGTTTGGAATGGTGTTTATACCTGTCCAGCCTGATGCTGCTATTGGCCAGCCTGCTTTCCATGGGTTTGCCATCCACCAAACACAGCTAGTTTTCCAAAGCACTAATAAGCTGGCGCAGCATATCCTTTAGCAACTCCTGTTGTGCGTGGCTATACTTGGCCAACACTTCAGCTTCGTGCCATTTGGCCTTGGCCAACAGTTGGTTCACTAGCTGCCTACCTTGCGGGGTGATATAGATAAGGATAGAACGTTTATCCTTCTCGCCCTTGATGCGCTCTAACAAGCCCTCTGACTCCATACGCGCTACCAGTTTTGACAAGGTTGGCTGATTAAATAGCACCCTCTCATTGAGCTGATTCAGACTCAATCCATCACCGTCGGAGAGGCTCGCCAGAATGCGCCAATAGTTGACATTGAGCCCCGTGGCCTTGACCTGGGCATGGAACTGTTCACTCACCAATTTACTCGAGCGAGCCAGTAAATAGGCTAGATAATCATCAACAAAAGGCGTGGGCTTAGACATAATTAAATCCTTTGCTAGTTGACAAACAGCCTACCACAAATATATATTCCATTTCATATATTATAAAAAATGCTAAACTGCAGGAAACCTCATGCTCAACGATCGCATCGAAAAACCGTGGCTTGACGCCTTCCAACGAACCTTTAGTTTGTGCGGCCTACAGGCTGGTGATAGCGTGGCTATCCTATCCGAAACCCAGTCACGTCAAATCAACATCGACCTAGCGGAACTGGCATTGTTAAACCTTGGCACCCGTGCTTTTCATATACGTGTCCCTACGCCTAGCGACACAGCTCCCGTGCCGGTACGTAGTACGGGGGCTTCCAAGGCCCTAGGTGGATTAGAACCTGTACTTAACGCCCTTAGCAGCGCCACCATGGTCATCGATCTGACCGTTGAAGGCTTATTACACGCCCCCGAAGTGCCAACCCTACTACAGGCGGGCACGCGCATATTAATGATCAGCAACGAACACCCTGAGGCTTTGGCGCGCTTACAGCCAAGTGAACAACTCACTCCCAAGGTCAAAGCGGCCGCTAAAATGTGCAAGCAGGCCAGCCAAATGCGCGTCACCTCTGCTGCCGGTACCGATTTAACCGTGGATATGACCGATGCCCCCACGGCCGGTGTGTGGGGCTATACCGACCGCCCTGGCACTATGGCCCACTGGCCAGCTGGGGTGGTGGTGAGCTTCCCTAAACAAGGTTCCACCAATGGTACCCTGGTATTGGCACCGGGTGATGTTAATCTGACCTTTAAGCGTTATCTGCAAAACCAGGTGACCCTGACCATTGAAAATGACTATGTCACTCATATAGCAGGCAGCGGTACCGATGCTGAATTAATGCGCCGTTACTGGGCAGCTTGGGGAGACAAGGAAGCCTATGCCGTGTCCCACGTTGGCTTTGGCATGAATCCGGCAGCCCGTTACGAAGCCTTAACCATGTACGACCAGCGGGATACCAATGGTACCGAACTACGTGCATTTGCGGGCAACTTCCTCTTTTCCACCGGGGCCAACGAATTTGCTGGTCGCTACACGGAAGGCCACTTTGATCTACCGGTATGCAACTGTGATATCTGGTTAGATGATCAACTGATCATCAAAGCCGGACAACTACAAGGCGACTTGGCGTGAGCCTGTTCTGCCAAACCAAAGGCCGCGTAACAGCACCTACTCTACTTATGTTGCATGGTGTGGGCGGTAATCACCAAGCCTTTGCGCCGCAACTTGAGGCCCTATCCCAACAGGCCTACTGTCTGGCCTGGGATATGCCTGGTTACGGTGCCTCACCATTGCAGCAAACATTGAGTTGGGACTACCTGTGCCAGCAACTAAAAGCATTACTAGAGCAACAGGGTATCAACAAGGTTCACCTACTCGGCCATTCACTGGGAGGCATGCTGGCATTGGAATTTGCCGCCCGCTACCCACAGCATTTAGCCAGTTTGATTCTGTATGCCACCAGCCCAGCATTTGGCAAAAAGGGTGGCGATTTTCAAGAGCAGTTTTTGCATGCCCGTCTAGCCCCGCTTAAGGCAGGTGCCAGTATGACGGACATTGCTAGCCAGCTGGTGCCTAAGATGTTGCACCCTAAGCACCAACAGCTGGCCGATCAACTCATCCCCATGATGGGCCAAGTCAACCCCCAAGCCTACGCCCAGGCATTAGTCTGCATCAGCCAGTTTGATCGTCGTGACCTACTATGCAAAATTAAGGTGCCCGTGTGCCTTATTGCTGGGGATAGTGACCCCAATGCTGCGTCTGCCATGATGGCCAAAACCGCTAGCAAAATCCCCCAAAGCCGCTTTCATGAGCTTGCTGAATGTGGCCACTTCGCCAATTTAGAAGCCCCAGAAGCCTTTAACAATATTGTTTTACAGCACTTACACAGTGTTAGCGAATAAGGATAATACTATGAGCAACTTCACCCCTGACCAACCCATGTTTGAAACCCAAGCCTGGAACCTAACCGAACAACAAGCTGATTTAACGGCACGTGCCCGCCAGCTAGGCCAGGAAAAGTTTGCTGCACGCGCGGAAAAGTGGGATTTGGAAGCCAGCTTTCCAACAGCCAACTATAAGGACCTGTTCGATACGGGCCTAATGGGTATATGCATTCCTAAAGCCCATGGCGGTGAAGGCGCTGACTTGCTGACTTATGCTCTAACCGCAGCGGAAATTGGCCGCTACTGTGGCGCTACCGCCCTGACCTTTAACATGCACGTTTCTTCCTGTGCCTGGAGTGGCCGCCTAGCCGATGATCTAGACATGGATGAGGAAACCCGCGCCATTCACGATGCGCGCCGTGGTGTGCACTATAAACGTATTTTGCAAACCGGTGCCATCTACGCCCAGCCCTTCTCTGAAGGGGGTGCGGCGGCCGCCGGCACCCAAGCCTTTGAAACCATTGCCCGCAAAGTAGATGGTGGTTGGATAGTTAACGGCAAGAAAATCTTTGCCTCCCTCGCCGGCCAAGCCAACTATTATGGCGCCCTTTGTACGGAAATCACTGCAGAAGGGCAAAAACCTGGCCGTGCCAACACCATGTATCTGGCCATACCAGCCGATGCCGAAGGCGTTAGCGTTGAAGGCCCATGGGACCCAGTGGGCATGCGCGGTACCGTTTCCCGCACGTTAATATTCAAAGAT
>JAERSU010000019.1 GCA_016845445.1 Oceanospirillaceae bacterium
GGCGATAGCTTTTCTGCCCTCGCCTGGCTACACCGCGCACAAGCAAAAGCGCCGGCAGCGGACAAGGCAAGTTATCTGCACCGTCTTAGCTTGTTGCAACAAGCCTACAAGGCCAATGAGCAGTACCTTGAAGCCGCCATCAGCGCCATTGAGATCAGCGTTAGCCAAATCGAAACACCAACCTCAGACCAGTTGCAAAACAACAATGACGAAATCTGGGGGCTGCTACTGCAGGTACCGAGCATGCAACTGCATGCCAAACTGCAAGGTCCGCTGCACCCCATCGCCAAAGGCTGGTTGGAGCTGGCAGTCAGCACCGACAATCTACACACCTTAGAGCAACAACAAGCCGCCATCTTTGCCTGGCAACAACTAAACCCCCTACACCCAGCTGGTCAATTGCCCCCCAGTTCACTAGCCAAACTGGCAGACTTGCAAGCCAATCAAGCGCAAAAGCTCGCCTTAATGCTACCCACCAGTGGCCCCTTAGGAAAACTAGGTCAAGCCATAATCGATGGTTTTATGGCTAGCTATTACCAAACTTACCAGCAATGCAGCAGCGGCTGTCAGAGTTTGCCGCAACTGCTGTTTATTGACAGTTATCAAATCAACAACTGGCCGGCCACCTATCAACAACTAAAATCCCAAGGTGTTGAGCTGGTGATTGGCCCGCTGAATAAACAACAGGTCGCGGCACTCGCCCAGCTAGAATTACCCATCCCAACCCTAGCACTTAACTACATTACCGAAGACCAGCACTCCAGCGATGCCGCCCATGGCTTTAGTGACGCCATTTTGCAATATGTCACCCCTGAGGAGGCACCGGAAACGACTGCCATAGACCCTCAAACCGTTACCACTGAGGCCGGCAAACCCCTGCAACAATCTGGTCTTTCATTAGAAGAAGAAGCTCGGCAACTGGCGCAACGTGGTTACCAACAGGGTCACAAGAACGCCCTTATCATTCACGCCCAAACGCCTTGGGCGCAAAGAGCCAATCAGGCTTTTCAGGAGCGCTGGCAACAATTAGGCGGCAAAGTCAGTGATGCTATCAGTTTCACTGGCAATGGCGATCATGCCCAAAGTATCAGCGCGGGATTACACATTGATGCCAGTAAACAACGTCGCAAGGCCATGCAAAAGCTATTAGGACAAAACCTAAAATTTGAACCACGGCGTCGCCAAGATGTGGATTTGGTGGTCATGCTGGCACTACCGCAAGACGCCCGCCAGCTGGTCCCTACCCTGGCCTTTCATCATGCCGCTAAAATCCCGGTATTTGCCAGCCACCATGCTTATCAGGGGCCCACAGAAACAACCCGTGACAGAGACTTAAACAAGGTCTATTTTAGTGACCTGCCTTGGATGCTAGAGGCAGATAACACGGTGCAGACCGTGCAAACTGTATGGCCGCAGAGGCAACGTTATAATCGTTTATTTGCCCTCGGTGCAGACACCTTTCGTTTATTTCCGCGCTTGGAACAAATGCACATGTTCCCAGCCACTCGCGTCCACGGCCTAACGGGTTTATTACGCTTGGACAATAACGCCATTAAAGCCAAATTAAGCTGGGCACGCTTCAGCCAAGGTCAGCCCCAGGTACAACAAGGTGCCCACGAAATCGACTAGGGCTAATTCTGGTCTATACTTATAAGTCATGCAGAATAGCAAATATACGGGCGACTGGGCCGAACAGCTCGCCTGCGAGCATGTCAAGCAACAGGGCTGGACCATTATTCAACGCAACTTTCACTGTCGTCGAGGCGAACTTGACATTATCGCCCGCAAGCAGCATACGCTTGCCTTCATAGAAGTGAAGTACCGCCGCTCGGAAGCCTTTGGCGGCCCTCTGGCCAGCCTCACGCCAAGCAAGCGCAAACGACTGCTTGCCGCTGCTCAGGTATACCTGCAACAGCAGCCATCATTAAGCAGCCACCATGGGCGCTTTGATCTAGTTGCCATTAGCGGTAGGCCAGAACAACAACTTAAGCTACAATGGCTAACAAATATCTTTTCGCTCACCGAGTAACACCATGACAATGGAATTACAGGATCTGGCCATTGCCCATTTCCATGATCATCTAGGCGCCAGCGCCGAGGCGGCAGAGACCTTGCCAACTGACATTGCCATGGGCGCGGAACTTTTGTTTGCTAGTCTGGTCAATGATGGCAAGATATTAGTTTGTGGTGAAGGCCACCATGCCGCCAATGCTGCCCACTTGTGCAATGCACTCTATAGCTGCCATGACAAGGATCGCCCGTCCCTGCCAGCTATTCATATTGGCGCTAACGGTCCGTTAATGAGCACGCTGATTCATCAACACCCTAATCAGGATTTGTATGCCAAACAAATCAGTACCCTAGGACAAGCTGGGGACATGCTAGTGCTATTAGCCGGCCCACAGGACTCAAGTGCTGCCCTGCAAGCAATTCAGGCAGCCCATGTGCAAAACATGCAGGTGATTGCCATTGCCTGCCAGAGCATGCAACAACTGGATGCCATAATGGCACCTGATGACCTGGTTATTAAAGTACCAGGCGAACGCTTTGCCACCCTATTACAGCAGCAACTGATGGTGGTAATGATGCTAAGTGACTTAATTGATTACCAATTATTTGGGAGTAATGACTAACATGTTGAATCGGCTTATTAAAGCAACCATCACCGTCGCCACCATCGGCTTGTTAACTGCCTGCGCACCTGCAGACTTGCGTGACCAGCCTATTGAAAACAACCCAGGTACGCGTACCCTAGGCACGGTCTACAATGACCAGCTGATCGAAAATACCGCCATAGATAGCATTCGCCGCTCCTCTACCCTATTAACCGAAGCCCACTTTAACGTGGTGTCGTTTAATGGCATTGTATTGCTAACCGGTCAGGTGCCGAGCGAGGACACTAGAGTACTGGCAGGTGCCAAAGCCCAACTGGTACCCAATGTTCGCAAAGTTCATAACAACCTAACCATTGGACCAGCATCCAAGCCACTGGTACGGGCCAATGACACCCTGATTACCACCCAGGTAAAAACCATGATGATCGGCGAGACCAGCTTCCCGGCTACCCGCATAAAGGTATTTACCGAAAGTGGTGTGGTGTATTTAATGGGCCTGGTTACCCAGGTTGAAGCTGACTGGGCAATTCGCATTACCAGTCGGGCGAAAGGCATTCAAAAGATTGTGAAGGTGTTTGAATACATCGACTAATGCGCAGGCCAATAAAAAGGGGCCATAGGCCCCTTTTTTACTGCTTTATTTCACCACTTTTAAAGCGGGTCGACCACTTGGTTTGGCCGCAGGTTTATCCGCTGTAGATTCTGGCATTGGCTCATCCGGATCAGGTATACCAGGCTCAAAACCAAACCCCATACCCTGACCTGACTCTTTGGCATAAATAGCCTTAATGGCCAACACAGGCACATACACCTGCATCGGCACACCGCCAAAACGAGCGCTAAAGCTCACGGCATCATCATCCATCTGCAAACCCTGCACCGCTGCCGGGCCAATGTTGAGAATAATCTGCCCATCGGCAACAAATTGCTCAGGCACCATGACGTTGTGAATGGTGGCATCGATGACCAGGTAGGGTGCATCATCGTTATCCAGAATCCACTCGTAAAGAGCGCGCACCAGATAGGGACGGCTTGGAGTCATTGCCATTGTGCAAAACCCTTATAAACGCATTTCGCGTTCGATTTCAGACAGGCTTTCCTGGAAACCTTCGCGCTCAAACAAACGCTCCATGTATTCCAACATAGGGGCAGCTTGACGCTCAGGCAGGTCAATACCCAACTGCGGCAAACGCCACAAGATTGGTGCAATACAACAATCCACCAAGGTGAATTCTTCGCTCATGAAGAAGTCTTTTTCGGCAAAGATCGGCGCCGTAGCAATGAGGCTGTCACGCAACTCTTGCTGCGCCGCTTCTACTTCGTCATCGTCTTCTGAGGTTAAAATCAAATCAGCCAAACGACACCAGTCACGTTCAATACGGTAGATGTACAGACGACTTTCCGCACGCGCTACCGGATACACTGGCAACAGTGGTGGATGGGGGAAGCGCTCGTCCAAGTATTCCATCATGACATTGGCTTCGTACAACACCAGCTCACGGTCAACCAGCGTAGGCAAGCTGTTATAAGGATTAAGATCGGCTAGATCTTCCGGCTTATGGTCCGCATCAACGTCGATAATATCAACGGTCACACCCTTCTCTGCCAGCACGATACGTACACGGTGGCTGTAATGGCTTGAGCCATCAGAGAAAAAGGTCATGGAAGAACGCTTGGCGACTACACCCATGTAAATTCACCTCAATAAATAAACTTAAAAAATGGTTTTCTCGAAAACCAGTACGCGACCCAGCCGAAAAAGCGAAGGTCGCGTTAATAATTCAGGATAAGCACTCAACAAATCATTGGGCCTATCAATGGCACTGTGCCTTAAAGCGTAGCGAGCTCGTGTTAGACAAGGCGGAAGCTGGAGTGAAAAGCGGAGCTTACATATAGTAAGTGAGCATTTTCAGTCTAGCTTCCAACGCCGTATAACACGAGCGCAGTAGCTTTAATGCTTTTTCTTGATGTCGCGCCAGAACTCCACATACAGGAAGTAGAACACTAGGGTCATGAACAACAAGAAGAAGATCACCTTAATACCGATGGACTTACTGTCCTGTAGGTATGGCTTGGACATGTAAGCCATGAAGTTGGTCAGGTCGTAGGCGGCCTGATCAAATTCTTCAACGCTCATGGAGCCAGTGCCTTGATCAACCACTAGGACATCACATGACTGAGCTGTCATGGCCTTGCCAGTTAGCGGATCAACCACGGTGTTGCCACTGTCATCAAGCTTGGCAACCTGACCACAACCCTTACGCTGAATACCTTGCAGCTCGGCCAATACATTGGGCATACCTACGCTTGGGAAAACCACGTTGTTAACACCGTATGGACGGGACTCATCAACGTAGAAGCTGCGCAAATAGGTGTACACCCAGTCTGCACCACGCAGGTTTACTTCGTTGGTTAGATCTGGTGGTGGTGCACCAAACCAAGCCTTGGCTTGATCTGGGTCCATGGCATTGGTCATCTGCTCACCGATCTTCTGGTCGGAGAAAATCAAGTGCTCGGACAGCAGATCATGTGGAATACCAATATCGTCAGCAGCACGCTCATAACGCTGATACTGTGCTGAGTGACAACCCAGACAGTAGTTTGCGTACAACTGCATACCGCGCTGCAGAGATTGCTGATTAGTAGGATCTGTCTTAATGTGGTCTAAAGGAACACTTGGACCACCAGCAGCATTGGCAAATACAGGCGCCAGCAAGATGGCGCCGATCATTAGTAGTTTCTTCATTAGTCTGTCACTCTCTCTGGTACAGGCTTGGTGGATTCCATACGAGTATAGAATGGCATCAGCAGGAAGTACGCGAAGTACAGGAATGTACAGATTTGGGCAACCAGTGTGCGACCTGGGGTGGCCGCTAAGGTACCTAGGTAACCTAGGATGACGAAGCTAACCACAAAAATCGCCAACCAGATGCGGCTCAGCCAGCCCTTGTAACGCATGGACTTAACCGGGCTACGATCCAACCAAGGCACAACAAACAGGATAGCAATAGCAGCACCCATGGCAACCACACCCCAGAACTTGGCATCCATACCAAACAATGGGTAGGTGATGGCACGCAGTACGGAGTAGTAAGGTGTGAAATACCATACTGGTGCGATATGCTCAGGTGTTTTCAGCGGGTTAGCTGGCTCATAGTTTGGCTTCTCGATAAAGTAACCGCCCCCTTCTGGGAAGAAGAAGATGATCAAACAGAATACCGTCAGGAAGATGCCCACAGCCACCAGGTCTTTAATGACCAGATAAGGCCAGAAGGCTACACCGTCAACAGGCTTGCCATTTTCGTCCTTGTTCTTGTCGATTTCGATGCCGTCTGGGTTGCTGGAACCCACATCGTGTAGCGCTAGTATGTGCAATACAACCAAGGCCAAAATAACGATTGGCAAGGCAATAACGTGCAAGGAGAAGAAGCGGTTCAGGGTGATGCCAGAGATCAGGAAGTCACCACGCACCCAGGTCATCAAGTCATCACCGATCACTGGAATAGCACCAGCTAGGGATAGAATTACCTGGGCACCCCAGTAAGACATCTGACCCCATGGTAGCAGGTAACCAAAGAAACCTTCAGCCATCAAGGCAAGGTAGATGGCCATACCGAACAACCAGATCAATTCACGTGGCTTCTGGTAAGAACCGTACATCAAACCACGGAACATGTGCAGATACACAACCACGAAGAAGGCGGACGCGCCTGAGGAGTGCATGTAGCGAATGATCCAGCCCATTTCCACATCACGCATGATGTATTCAACGGAAGCAAAAGCACCTTCAGCAGAAGGCTCATAGGACATGGTTAGCCAAATACCGGTTAGAATCTGGTTAACCAGAACCAAAAGAGACAGTACGCCAAAAACGTACCAGAAGTTAGCAGGCGCCGCATAGTACTTGGACATATGCTCCTGCCACATTTGAGTCAGTGGAAAACGATCATCGATCCAACGAACGATACCGCCTTCGGCCTTAGGGCGATTAGGATTACCGACAGCCATTATGCGTTACCTCCGTCTTCACCAATGAGGATCACATTGTCGTCAATGTAATAGTGTGGTGGAATTTCCAGGTTAGTTGGCGCAGGCTTACTCTTGTAAACACGGCCAGACAAATCGAATGTTGAACCGTGACATGGGCAGTAGAAGCCACCTTGCCAGTCCGCACCTAGGTCAGCCGCAGCAACCTCTGGACGGTAGGTTGGGGAACAACCTAGGTGGGTACAGATACCGATCATCACCATGTATTCATCACGCAGGGCGCGAGCAGATGTGCCAGGCACATAGTCAGGCTGCTTGGATTTAACAGATTCTGGATCCGCCATGCTGTCATCCAGGGAAGGCAGTGCCGCCAGTGATTCGGCTGTACGACGTACAATCCACACGGGCTTGCCACGCCATTCAACAATCATCTGTTGACCTGGTTCTAGCTTACTGATATCCGCCTTTACCGGTGCGCCAGCCGCCTTGGCCTTGGCACTCGGATTCCAGGAGGAAACAAAAGGAACGGCCGCGCCTACTGCTCCGACGGCACCCACAGCAGTGGATGCGCCTACCAGCAAGCGACGACGACCTTTGTTTACGCCATCATTACTCATTCAATTGATCTCCAGCAAGTGCAAACTGGTGATGTATCCCACCAGCCATAAAACTTGATATATCGAGCCTTCCAAGAAAGCATGGCTTTCTCAAATCGAGCCTAAATTTACCAGCGCATATGTTAAAGGAAAGCCCTGCAATAGACAAGGCAAATAGCCCTACTATGAGTGCGACATAAGGATAAAGTGAGTACAAGCGCCCTGGTTTGACCCTAGTAGGGTTTGGCGGGCGAATACCCACCCCACAAAACGCAAAAACCCAGCACTGAGGCTGGGTTTTGAAATGGGTAATCCCGGCGAATTAACGCTTGGAGAATTGTGGCTTCTTACGTGCTTTACGTAGACCAACCTTCTTACGTTCAACTTCACGAGCGTCACGGGTAACAAAACCAGCGGCACGCAGAGTTGGGCGTAGAGTTTCATCATATTCCATCAATGCACGGGTAATACCGTGACGGATAGCACCGGCTTGACCGAAGCCACCACCACCAGCAACGGTGATTTTGATGTCAAACTTGTCAGCAGTTTCAGTCAGTTCCAGTGGCTGACGTACGATCATACGTGCAGTTTCACGACCGAAGAAGTTTTCGATGGAACGATTATTGATGGAGATATTGCCTGTACCAGGAGTCAGGAATACACGAGCGGTAGAAGTCTTACGACGACCAGTACCATAGTATTGAGTAGCTGCCATGATAGTGTCTCCTTACAGGGTCAGTTCTTGAGGCTGTTGAGCCTGGTGTGGATGCTCAGCACCAGCGTACACCTTCAACTTGGAGTACATGGCACGACCCAGAGGGCCCTTAGGCAACATGCCTTTAACAGCGAACTCGATAGTACGCTCAGGAGCATGATCAACCATCTTCTCAAAAGACATGGAACGTAGACCACCTGGGTAACCAGTGTGACGGTAGTACATCTTGTCTTGAGCTTTTTTGCCAGTCACGTGTACTTTTTCAGCGTTTACGACAACGATGTAGTCGCCAGTATCGACGTGAGGAGTGTATTCAGGCTTATGCTTGCCACGCAGACGGCGGGCGATTTCAGTTGCCAAACGACCTAAAGTTTTACCTTCGGCGTCAACAACGTACCAGTCACGAGTAACCTCAGCTGGCTTAGTACTTAGGGTTTTCATCTTGAATAACCTTTGTTGGGCGAATACGGATCGGTAAATCCTATCGCGCTTACCTATAATTATTGGTTATGGCCTATTTGGATAAAACATGCCATAACTTGATAGCGCAGAAATTCTGCGAGGGCGAATTATATAGGAAATTATTTGGGAAAGGAAGGGGGATTTCTATCTCTGCAGTGGATCCAATAGCTGG
>JAERSU010000020.1 GCA_016845445.1 Oceanospirillaceae bacterium
ATGACGGTTATGATTTTCGCGATGACTGACAGCTTTCAAGCTTCGCCAACAAAGCAGCAAAATCCTCCGGCACCTGCGCCTGCAATTCAATTACTTCACCATCACGCCCAGTCAGCTGCATGCGTTGACAATGCAGCCACAAGCGGCCCACGCCAAAATAGGCTGCACAGGCTCTATTTAACGGACCCTTGCCATGGCGACTATCACCAATAATTGGGTAACCAATATGCTTTAAATGCCTGCGAATTTGATGTTTACGCCCGGTCTTGGGCTGACAAGACAATATACTAAAGCGCGTTTGCGGGAAGCGATCCAGCGCCTCGTCCACCACATAGTGCTGCACTACCCGCACTTGGGTCTGGGCTGCTTGAGGTTCAGTGCCAGCCGCGATACCTGCACCCTTATCCTCTTCCAAACGCAAGGCATAATCGATCAGTTGATTGTCTTGCACATGGCCGCGTACCAGGGCTAGATAGTGCTTCTCAACCAGGTTATTTGGCCATTGCTGGCCATAAAAACTAGCCGCCTCTGGGCTTAGTGCAAAGGCCAAAACACCCGAGGTGGGCTTGTCCAAACGATGCAACGGGTACACATGCTGACCCAATTGATTGCGCAGTTCTTGCACGGCAAAGCGTGTTTCGCGCTTATCTATGGGGCTACGATGCACTAACAGACCAGAGGGCTTGTTGATGGCGACGAGTTCATTGGCTTGGTAAATAATGTCTAACATGCAACGCTCACAATTGGCCTACGGCAGGGGTCTGACCTACGGTCTGACCCCGCGCAAAGCGCGATCCTACTGCCCCTGTAAGGTCACAATAACCCGACGAGAACCACCATGATCACGATGCTCACCCAAATAAATCCCCTGCCAGGTACCTAGCAACATACGCCCATTGGCCACAGGAATGGTTAAGCTCGCCCCCAAAGTAGACGATTTGATATGGGCCGGCATATCATCCAAGCCTTCATAATCATGCTCATACAGGCTATGGGATTCAGGCACGCTGCGCAAAAAATGCGCTTCCATATCTCGGCGTACACTAGGATCCGCATTTTCATTTAAGGTAAGGGAAGCCGAGGTATGTTGAATAAACAAATGAAGCTGACCAATACTAACAGGCTCAAGCTGTTGTAGAGCTTGGTTTATATGCTCAGTGATGAGGTGAAAGCCACGAGATTTGGCCGGTAGCGTTATGTTGATTTGTTGCCAACTGGTCATGATTATATTATTCCGATCATTGCGAATCCCTCACACCGTCATTGCGAGTTCCTGACACCGTCATTGCGAACCCCTAACACCGTCATTGCGAGCGCCTCTCACCGTCATTGCGAGCGCCTCTCACCGTCATTGCGAGCGTAGCGAAGCAACCTCCATCAGGCGAAGTACCATCCTGCAAGAGGTCGCTTCACTTTGTTCGCGATGACGGTTTAAACTCCGTCATTGCGAGCTCCTGACACCGTCATTGCGAGCGTAGCGAAGCAACCTCCATCAGGCGAAGTACCGTACCGCAGGAGGTCGCTTCACTTTGTTCGCGATGACGATTTAAACTCCGTCATTGCGAGGCGCGCAGCGCCGTGGCAACCTCCCTCAGGCGAAGTGCCATACTGCAGGAGGTCGCTTCACTTTGTTCGCGATGACGATTATGTGTTACACGATAACCCTATTCTACCAAACAGCGCCGCTCCTGGGCATCCCTGCCCCGCGGCATACCGTACATCCTGAACATAAAAAAGCCCGGCATCTAGCCGGGCTTTTTTAGGTCGGTATTTATGCCGACATGTTGGGCTAGAGCCCAACCCACATATTAGTGAACTTTAGCAGTTTCGAACTTGCCACCCTTCACTTCCAGTTCCTTGTAGGAACCAGCAGGGTCACCGTTAGCGTCGAATTCTACGTTGGAAGCACCTTCGTAGTTAATCTGACCACCATTGGCCAGAATTTCGATACCCTTGGCGATTTCGCCAGGTAGAATCACTTCACCAGGTGCGTTAGCAACGTTAGCGATGTTAGCCACGATACCGGCACGGTCAGCAGAACCAGCTGCCTGCATAGCCAGAGCGATGATAGCACCAGCATCATAAGCTTCAGCAGCGTATGGACCAGTAGCAATACCAGCGGCAGCAGCTACGTCAGCAAACATCTTAGCGCCAGCAGACTCAGAACCAGGCAGAGTACCGAAGGTACCTTCAATGCCACCGTCAACAGTCAGCAGGGAATCACCGATCATGCCGTCAGCCAGAATGAAACGGTCAAAGGCACCAGAATCTAGGGAAGCCTGAATGATACCGCGACCACCTTGGTCAACGTAACCCAGTACCACCAATTCAGATGCACCAGATGCAGACAGAGCACCTACTTCAGCAGAGTAGTCAGCCTTGCCGTCTTCGTGAGCAGCTTCGATGGTTACATTACCACCGATGGCTTTGAAAGCACCGGAGAAGGCATCAGCCAAACCCTTACCATAGTCGTTGTTGGTGTAGGTAACAGCAACAGTGTCGATACCGCGAGACTTCACAACCTCAGCCAATACCACACCCTGACGTGCGTCAGAAGGCGCCGTACGGAAGAATACGCCGTTGTCGTCAAAGCTGGACAGGCCAGGAGAAGTAGCCGATGGAGAGATCATAGCAACGCCGTTTGGCGCACCTACGTTCTTGGCGATTGCACCAGTTACACCGGAGCAGTCAGCACCCATGATAGCCACAACACCATCAGAGTTAACCAGACGTTCTGCAGCAGCAGTAGCGGCAGCAGCGTCGATACAAGTGGAGTCACCACGAACAGCAGTGATGGTTTCACCACCTAGTAGCTTACCAGAAGCTTCAGACAGAGCCAGTTCAGCAGCATCAGCCATAGTTGGTGTCAGAGATTCGATTGGACCTGTGAAGCCCAAGATTACACCTACTTTCACTTCAGCTTGTACAGCGCCAGATAGCATAGTGGCAGCGGCTGCAGCTAGCAGAGTTTTTTGGAAAGTTTTTTTCATTTACCCATTCCTCCGGGATCTATTTTTGTTGTTCTAAATTGACAATTTATGTATACAGGCCGCAGTCGTAACTACGGACATCCCTCGAGTATATAATTAGCTTAGGCCTAATTACAAACCCCTTGTCGCAATTAATGTATTTATTTGTCATACCTTTTAGCCTTTATTTACCCAGCTCACAAATGGCCTAAAAAACACCCCCTAAATCAAGCATAAGTGATTGATTTTTGGATAGACACAGATGCCAAGCAAAGGTATCCTGTAGGGCCTTAAATTCGCATTTTTAACTTACTAATCGATCAGGAAACCATCATGCCTATTCGCATTCCCGACGCTTTACCCGCTACCAGTGTGCTGCAGCAGGAAAACGTGTTCGTGATGACCGAAACACGCGCTCTGCACCAAGACATTCGCCCCTTGAAGGTCGTGTTGCTGAACCTGATGCCAAAAAAGATCGAAACCGAAAACCAAATCATGCGCCTCTTGTCCAACTCGCCTCTGCAGGTGGACATAACCCTGTTGCGCATTGATAAACGGGAAAGTAAGAACACGCCAAAAGAACACCTGAACAGTTTTTACCGTGATTTTGAAGAAATTCGTAACAACAACTATGACGGTCTGATTATCACTGGCGCCCCCTTGGGCCTGGTGGCGTTTGAAGATGTGGTGTATTGGCCGGCCGTGGACGAGATTATTCAATGGTCCCGCGAGCATGTTACCTCCACCCTGTTCCTCTGTTGGGCCGCCCAAGCAGGGTTAAAATCCCTTTATAACCTGCCTAAACAAACCCGGGCGAAAAAACTTTCTGGGGTTTATACCCATCAATTAAGCAAAAAACACGACCAGCTAACCCGCGGTTTTGATGATGAGTTTAAGGCCCCAGCCTCACGCAATGCCGATTTCCCCGTGGATTACATCAAGGACAACACCGACCTAGAAATCCTTGCCCAATCGGATCAGGTAGGCGTGTATATCATGGCTAGCCAAGATCGCCGCCAGGTATACCTTACCGGCCATCCTGAGTACAGTGCACGCACCTTGGCTGAAGAATACCAACGTGACCTAGAGGCCGGCCTTAACCCTGACATCCCGGTGGATTACTTCCCCAATGACGACCCCAGCCAAGAGCCCAAAGGCAGTTGGCGCAGTCATGGCTACCTGTTCTTTAGCAACTGGTTGAACTACTGCGTATACCAGTCAACGCCGTTTGATTTGGCCGACCTGACACCATCAAAGGATTAACAAACGTCATTGCGAGGCGCGCAGCACCGTGGCAACCACACCGTCATTGCGAGGTGCGCAGCACCGTGGCAACCTCCATTAGGCAAAGTGCCATACTGCAGGGGGTCGCCGCGCTGCGCTCGCGATGACGGTTAGGTGCGCTCGCGATGACAACCACACCGTCATTGCGAGGCGCGCAGCGCCGTGGCAACCTCCATTAGGCGAAGTGCCATACTGCAGGGGGTCGCCGCGCTGCGCTCGCGATGACGGCTAGGTGTTCCGCGATGACCTCTCGTTTATTTCCCGCATGGTAATATAAAAACCACTCAAGCAAATAACCGCCAAACCTAGCCACACATACCACTGTGGCCAGAAATCAAATATCACATAACTTAGGGCCGTGGCCGCCACTATTTCAAAATAATTAAACGGGCTTAGCTGAGAGGCCGAGGCATACTGGCAAGCTTTTATAATCAAAAAATGGCCGGTGGCAGCAAAAAAGCCCATGGCTGCCATCATGGCTAGGCCTTCGGCATCAGGCCAACGCCATTGCGGCCACATGAGCGGTGTCAACACCAGCATGCCACCCACAGCTGTGTGCAACAGGGTGGTTAATGACGACTCATCCTTGCTGCTCATACGGCGCGTGGCCATGAGGTAAAACGCATAGCCAATACCGGCCCCTAAGGCCCACAACAAACTCCAACGAAACGCCCCAGCCCAAGGCTGCAAAACAATCAACACCCCAACAAAACCAACAACAACGGCAAGCATACGCCGCATATCAAATGCCTCCCCTAGCCACACAGGCGCCACCAGGGCCACCACTAGAGGAGAGACAAATAATAACGCCAAGGAAGTGGGAATGGGGTTTTCCGCAATGGCGTAGAAAAACGCCACGGTAGTAAAGGCTAATAACAAACTGCGAATAAACTGTGACCTAGGGTTGTTGGGCAGGCGCCACCACTTACGCCCCATGAGAGACAGCAAAATAATTAGCCACATGGTGTGAAATACAAACCGCGCCCAGGTCACCTGCAATACCGCGTAATCATCGCTCAACAACTTGGCAAAGATATCCAAAATCGGCACTAAAATCATGGCGGCAATCATTAGTATGATGCCTAAAAGTGGACGTTGCCCCATAGTCACCTCATGGTAGGGTTAGGCCAAAAGGCGAATGTATCCTAAGCCAGACACAAATGCTATGCTTGCGGCGTTTGATATTTATCTAAGCCATAGGAAGAAGCCATGCCAATGATAACCGTAGAGATGTTTGAAGGTCGCAGCCTGGAACAAAAACGCCAACTGGTAAAAAAACTAACGGATAGTTTTTGTGAAGCCGCTGGTGGCAGCCCCGCAGCCGTGCATGTGGTGATTAAAGATATCCCCAAGCAGCATTGGGGTGTGGGCGGTGAGCTGTGCAGCGACAAGTACCCAGACTAATCCCAGAAGATAAGAATTAATGGTCAGACCTCAGGTCTGACCTCGCGCAAAGCGCGATCTACCCCACTCAGTTCCCGGCCTAGGCCGGGATGACACAAAGGCTCAACTCACAAGCTTTCTTAACCAGCGATCCCCAAGCATCACCAAAATACCGGCCAAGGTTACCAGCAGGATGCCGGCCAAAGCCTGCACCGACAGGCTTTCGTCCCACACCACAAAGCCCATCAAGGCCGCAAAGGCCACGGACGCATAGGTAAAGGGGCCTAGCTGCCCGGCTGCCGCATAGCCATAGCCCTTACTCAACAACAGCTGCGCCAAGGTTGCCAAGCCGGCCATCAATAGCATCCATGCAAGCATAAGCAGATCGGGAGTTTGCCAAGCAAAGGCCGCGGGCACGGCAGATATAAAGGTGGTAAATAAGGCAAAATAAAAGACGATCAACACACTGCTTTCTGTAGCACGCATCTTGCGCACCACCACCTTGGCGGTGCCTCCTAAAGCAGCGCCAAACAATGCCAAGAGGGCAATCCAAGGTATCTCGCCCGTTGGATCAAGAATCAACCACACACCCACAAAACCCACACCGATAGCAGCGATCGTCATGGGGGTAATGCGCTCTTTTAACCAAAACAGCGCCACCAAGGGGATAAAGAAGGGGGCCGTTTGTTTAATCAGAGCCGCCTGAGCTAGGGGCAGATAACCCCAAGAAATAAATAGGCAATACATGGCGCACATGCCAATGCTAGCACGGGCAAAATGCAGGCCAATATGCTGCGTGCGCAACACACCAAGGCCAGAACGCAGCAACCATGGCACAAGCAAACTTAAGCCCAAAAGATTGCGTGCTAGCACCAGCATTTCGGTACTCACCCCCATGCTCACCAGATGGCGAATCACCATGCCGGTTAACACCAGGGCCATTTCTGAAATAACAATGAGCGCTGCGCCCTTATAGAGATCAGGCATAGAACCTAGGGTGAACAAGATAAAAATCTATTTTATCACGCGGCAGTGTTCTATACTAACCAGCAATAAGCGACCCTATGATTTACGCAGATATTGAATATGCTCCATCTACGCAAAATTTTCCTTGCGCCCCTCATTGCTTGCGGGACATGGCTGCTGCCTTTGCCGGCACTGGCAGCCGATCACTTCAATACCCTGCTCTACCACCATGTCAGTGATGTTACCCCGCGTTCTACCTCCTTGTCGCCGGATGAGTTTGCCGCACACATGGCCTACCTACACGACAACAACTACACCGTGCTTGACCTTGGTGAAGCCATCAATGCGGTACAAAGTGGTCAACCCCTGGCGCAAAACAGCATTGTGATTACCTTTGACGATGCCTGGAAAAACATCTACACCAATGCCCTACCTATCTTGGAAGAGTACGGCTACCCCTACACCATCTTTGTCAATACCGACCCAGTGGACCAGGGCAATCGCTTTGCCATGACCTGGGAAATGCTGCGCGACGTCAAGCAACGTGGTGGCACCCTGGCTAACCACACCAGTGATCATGACTACCTAGTGCGTAAGCCAGAGTACAACGAGCAGTGGTTAGCCGATGCGCTGGCCAACATTGACAACGCCCAACAGCGCCTCATTGCAGAAACCGGTGCCACACCTAAATGGTTGGCCTACCCCTATGGTGAATACAACCTTACTTTAAAACAGGCGCTTAAAGACAAGGGCTATATTGCCTTTGGCCAACAGTCTGGCGGTATTGCCAAGTTCTCTGATTGGCAAGCCCTACCTCGCTTTCCCGCTGCGGGCCCCTACGCCAACTTAAAAAGTCTAAAGTTAAAACTGGCTTCCCAACCCATGCCGGTTGACTACGCGGCCTTCCCTGAGACGGTCATACGTATAGACCAGGGCCAAGCCAATCCACCGATATTAACAGCCACCATGCTCAAGCAGGAGAAAAAAGGCGTGCGTCAGCAACTGCGTTGTTTTATTCTCGGTGCCGCCACAGCCCCTGATTGGTCCGATACCACCCATTGGCAAATTAGCGCCAACAAGGCCTTACCCGAAGGCCGCAGCCGGTATAACTGCACAGCGCCTATTTGGGGACAAAAAAACTACTACTGGCTGTCCCAACAATGGTTAATATACGCTGAATAGAGGAGGCTAATTAGGTATGCATGCTGCTAATAAACCCTTCCATATGGGCTTTTTGTTAATCCCAGAATTTGCCCTACTTACCTTTGCCTCCACCATCGAGCCTTTGCGCATGGCCAATCGCATGGCGCAACAAGAGCTCTACAGCTGGGATATCTACAGCCTCGATGACGAGCCAGTGCTGCCCAGTAGTGGCATTGAAATTCACCCTACCAAAAAACGCGAAACCACGGACCATCTAAATGGCCTCATCGTGGTGGCGAGTAAGGATGCCAAGCATTACCACAACAAACAGCTAGGCCGCTGGATAAGCCGCCTGAAACAACGTCGTATTTTGTTGGGAGGCGCCTCCGGCGGCACTATTAATTTGGCCATGTCAGGTGTATTTGAACAACAAGCCTGCACCACCCACTGGGAGTTTATCGATACCTTTAAAGAAGAATTCCCCCAGCTTAATATCACCACCGATATTTACGAATACGATGGGCGCACCATGAGCTGCTCTGGCTGCACCGCGGCCTTGGACATGATGCTGCAGCTGATTACCCACCAACATGGCCATGAGCTAGCTGAAAAGGTCGCCGCCCAGTGCATACATCCAGATATTCGCCCAGCCCACGAAGAACAGCGCATTGCCTTAGGGTCACGGGTCCCCACCAATCACCCGCGCCTAGCTAAGATCATTGACATAATGCGGGAAAACCTTGAAGAGCCCATCAGCTGCAAAGATGTAGCCGCCATGGCGGGCATGTCGCAGCGCCAGATGGAACGTATCTTTAAAGAACACCTCAACCAACGGCCCAATCAATATTACTTGCATTTGCGTTTAGAAAAGGCCCGCTTGTTGCTGGAGCAGTCGGACATGAGTATTCTCAATATCGCCATGGCCTGTGGGTTCTTGTCAACGTCCCACTTTAGCCAGTGTTACAAGCGTGTCTATCAACGTTTACCAAGCACTGATCGCCGGCGAGCTTAACAGGGCATTAAAACGCCAAAACATGGCGATTTCTTGTCACCAATTGCCGATATTCATCGTATACTTATTTATACACCACCAGCTTGTGAGGCACAGGATCGTGTTAGCTGTATACCGTTCTTTATTTTCCCTGTTGTTGAGTTTTGGCTTGTTGCTGCTCGCCAATGGATTATTCAACTCTTTACTCGGTTTGCGCGCCAATTTGGAAGGCATGAGCACCACCTATGTGGGCTTTATTATGTCTGGCCACTTTATCGGCATGCTCATTGGTGGCCTCTATGCTGGCCGCGTGGTGGCGGGCGTTGGCCATATCCGGGCCTTTGCTGCCTTTGCCTCCATTCTGTCTGTGACTGCCCTGCTCCATGCTATCTTTATTGATCTGCTGCCGTGGATGGGTTTGCGCATCATCTCCGGCTTCGCCACCGCGGGCATGCTGATGGTGACCGAAAGCTGGCTCAACGAACGCGCCGGCAGCCAATACCGAGGTAGTGTGCTGGCCACCTATATGATGGTTAACTACCTAGGTGCTGGTAGTGGCCAGCTGCTATTAAAAGTGGGTGATATTGGCGAGTTCCACCTGTTTAGTTTGGCCTCTATCATCTTCTCTTTGGCCCTGTTACCAGTATTACTAACACGTCATTCAGCCCCCATACTCGAACGCGGTGAGCGCATGTCCTTGGTCTCGGTTATCCGTCTTGGCCCGCTCGCCGTTATTGGTATATTTACTGCCGGCATGATTAATTCTAGCATCAATGCCTTAGCGCCAGTCTATGCTATGAATATGTTTGGTAACGCTGATCAGGTAGCTAACTTTACCGCCCTGTTATTGGTCAGCGGCTTTATTCTGCAATGGCCTATTGGCCGCCTTTCGGATAAGTTAGGTCGTGGGGTGATGATCATGGTGGTGGCCAGTATTATCGCCACCGGTTCGCTTGGCATGGTGTACAGTGCCAACTATGCCCCCCACTACCTGTGGATTATGGCCTTTGGTTACGGTGCCTTCTTGTACACCTTATATTCCTTGTGCTCTGCCCTTATCAATGATGTCATTGGCCCAGAGCAGCGCGTACGAGTTGCCGGCGCAGTGCTCATCATTTATGGCGTTGGCGCCATTATTGGACCGACACTAGTGGGGGTATTGACAGACCTACTTGGTAATCAGGCGCTATTCTTGTTTAGCTTCTTTGCCAGCGCCGCCCTGGCCGCCTTGGCCATCTACCGCCGTATCTACCAGGCTATCTTCGTGCAACCGGCACAACCCTTTGTGCCGGTACCGTCACAGCAGGTACCCAGTGATGAGTTGTATCTGGCCACTGTGGCCGAAGCGGATGATAACATTGACTACGAAGAGGGGTCAGACCTAAGGTCTGACCCCACGCGAAGCTGATCTTGCTAACCTGATGTAGCGGCCTACGGCCGAGGTCAAACCTTAGGTTTGACCCCAGCTTCAATCATATTGGCAATATTCACCACATTCTCCGCCATACGCGCAGAAGCCGCATCGATCATCTTGCCGTCTAGTTGGGCTGCCCCCTTGCCTTGGGCCGCGGCCTCTTCGAGGGCAGCAAGGATACCCTTGGCACGGTTTAATTCGGCCTCTGGTGGGGAAAACACGTCATTAGCCAAGGCAATTTGCGATGGATGAATAGCCCATTTGCCTTCTAAACCCAAGGCCGCGGCACGCTTGGCAGCGGCAATATAGGCATCAGGGTCATTAAAGTCACCAAATGGCCCATCAATGGCACGCAGGCCATAAGCTCGACAAGCCACCGTCATACGTGACAAGGCGGCGTGCCATTGATCACCTGGGTAATCCGGGTTCAAACCACCAATTACCACCGTACGAGCACGGCAGCTGGCAGAATAGTCAGCCACGCCAAAGTGCATGGCTTCTAGTCGTGGACTGGCTTGGGCAATGGCTTCCACATTGGCCATACCTAGGGCGGTTTCAATTAGGGCTTCCAGACCTATTTTGTGGCTAAAGCCTTTGGCTTGCTCAATCTGGTTACACATGGCTTCCACCATGTACAGATCGGCAGGTACGCCCACCTTAGGCACCAATATGGTATCTAGGTGCTGGCCTGCCTGCTCGAGAATCTCCACCACGTCACGATACATGTAGTGGGTATCCAAGCCATTAATACGAATAGACACGGTCTTGCCCTTGGCGCGCCAATCAATGTCATTTAATGCTTCGATTATGTTCTTGCGGGCGGTAATCTTATCCGCCGGTGCCACGGCGTCTTCAAGATCCAAAAACACATAATCGGCGGCGCTGTCAGCAGCCTTTTCGATCATGCTTGGATTAGAACCTGGCACAGCCAGTTCGCTACGCTGTAAGCGGGTTTTCACGGGTTGGTAAATGGTGTGGCTCATGGCCTGCTCCTTATATACGACTAAAGTTGAACTGGAGCCACTATATAGACTGGAGACAAACACCTGCAAGGGGCAAAAA
>JAERSU010000021.1 GCA_016845445.1 Oceanospirillaceae bacterium
CGCAAAATCGTTAACTGGCAAATTGAGAAAGGCACCAATGGTCTGGTACCAGTGGGCACCACTGGCGAATCCCCTACGTTGAGCGAAGCTGAGCACAAACGGGTGGTGGAAATCACCGTACAAGAAGCTAATGGCCGCGTACCCGTGATTGCCGGCGCAGGATCCAACAACCCAGTAGAAGCCCTGGCTTACGCCCAGCACGCCAAAGAATTAGGTGCTGACGGCATCCTTTGCGTGGCAGGTTACTACAACCGCCCTAATCAGGATGGCCTTTACGCTCACTTTGAATACATCCACAACAATGTGGATATTCCAATGGTAATCTACAATATCCCACCACGAGCCATTGTTGATATCACCCCTGCCACCATGGCCAAACTAGCCAAGCTCGACAACGTTGTGGGTGTCAAGGACGCCACCGGCGATCTCAGCCGCGTTACCCTAGAGCGCATGGCCATTGACGGTGACTTTGCTTACCTATCGGGTGAAGACATGACTGCCCTGGCGTACAACGCCTCTGGTGGTGATGGCTGCATCTCCGTCACAGCTAACGTGGCCCCCACTCGCTGCGCGGCCATGCAGGCTGCCTGTGTCGCTGGTAACTACGCAGAAGCCCTGCGCATCAGTGAAGAATTGGCTCCATTGCATAAAGCCATGTTTGCTGAACCTAGCCCAGCGGGCGCCAAGTACGCCGCCTCATTACTAGGCCTATGCTCTGCCGAAGCCCGCATGCCAGTTATGCCATTAAGCGCCGAATCCAAAGCCACCATTGATAGCCTGCAGCACCTGCTGGGCTAAATCACTGCTTGACCGCGTCATTGCGAGGAGCGCAGCGACGCGGCAACCTCCATCGTCATTGCGAGGAGCGCAGCGACGCGGCAACCTCCGTCAGGCAAGGTGCCATACTGCAGTAGATCACTTCACTTCGTTCGCGATGACGAACCCTGATCTATTCGTGATGACGAACTCTAACCTACACAATCAAACCATACTCATCATTGAGTATGTCGGTAATTTCAGCCTTAGGATCATCACTCAAGGCAATCTTCTTACCAGTAATGGTCTCGGCAATACCGGTATAGGTAGCAGATATATCCTGCATAGCCTCCAGCGGCAAGGCATTATCTCGCGCCAAGGCTTCGCGCTCTAGCATGCGGTTTTTATTTAACAGAATGTCAGCATCGGGGAAGTAGTTGAGCAAAAACTGGCGGAAACCTTCTTTTGAGTTTTCCACAATATCGCCATGGCGCAGTGACTGCCCGTCCCATATGCGCGAAGAATCAGGCGTGCCCACTTCATCCATATAAATCAACTTCTCGTCACCATTGGCATCGGTGACATAACCAAATTCAAACTTGGTATCCACAAACACCTGATCAATGGCGGCCAAGTCACGGGAAATTACCGAGAAACCTTCTTTTAGCAGTGTCTCATAACGATGAATATCGGTTGCCGAAGAAAAACCAAAGGCCTGGTAGTTATCAGCAATGTTGGCCCGCGTGATGTTCACATCATCGGCTTCTGGCACGCCGGGGATACCACGTAGAATACCCTTAGTGGATGGTGTAATAAGTAACTCTGGCAAGCTTTGATTGGCTTCTAAGCCATCAGGTAATTGAATACCACAAAACTCACGCTCACCTTTAGCATAAGCCCGCCACATGGAACCGGTAATAAATTGACGGGCAATCGCCTCTATCATAACCGGCCGCGCTTTTTGCACAATCCATACAAAAGGATGGGGAATATCAACAATATGGCTGTCCGCCAAACCTTGATCACGGAAGCGACCAAACCAGTGATTGGCAATGGCGTTCAAGGCCGCACCCTTGCCTGGCACGCCATGCAAACCACCTTCGCCATGCCAGATACAATCAAAGGCAGAGATGCGATCACTAATCACCATCACTGCCAAGGGCGCATCACTACGCAGCGGGTAGCCCTTTTGCTCAATAAGACGTTGACTGTCCGCTGCAGACAACCAGTAGACACTGCGAACCTTGCCGCTATGTACCGCGCCGGCAGTACGAATGGGCAAATCATCATTAACGGCTAATACTTGCTGAGCAACAGACATGGGCACCCTCTTTGATTCGTCATCTAGCCATCCCAAGGGCTAAATTTAAGAGTGCGAATTCTAGCAAAAAAAATGTATCAAAGCACTGTCAAATTGCATTACACGCCAGCTCCTTAATCGGCCTTTGGCCGGGGTCAGACCTTAGGTCTGCCCCAAGCGAAGCGGGATTAATCTAATCCAAGGCAATACGCACACGACGATTAATTTTGCCTTTGTTTTCGATTTTACTCACACGCAATTGACCTATCTCGGCAATATTGGCCAGATGGGTGCCGCCACAGGGCTGCAGATCCAAACCATCAATATTGACCAAACGCACCTTACCGGCACCACGTGGGGGCTGCACAGACATGGTTTTTACCAGCTCTGGTTGGGCATCCAATTCTGCGTCCGTAATCCACTGGGTGGTCACTGTCGCAGGCTTATCAATCATGGCTTGCAGCTGCTGGGTAAGGCTCTCTTTGGTGAAGGCCACTTCAGCAATATCAAAATCCAAGCGTCCGTCAATCTTGGCATCGGTTAAACACTCACCAATAGCGCCACCTGTCACGGGAAAAGGCAAAGCCACCGACAACAAGTGCAAAGCGGTGTGCACCCGCATGCGACGATAACGCACCTCCCAATCCAACAGCAATTCCACGCTATCCCCTGCAACCAGTTCACTGCCCCCTTCAAGCTTGTGTATTATCTGGCCACTTACCTGCTTACTATTACGGCTATCAATAACCACAGCATCCCGTTTGCCAGCACAGCGGATAACCCCCCTGTCACCTGGCTGGCCACCACCCATGGGATAAAACAGCGTTTGATCCAACACCAGATCGCCCTCCTCAGTAACGGCAACCACCGTGGCCTTAGCCTGCTTTAAATAGGCATCGTTACGAAATAAAGTAATGGTAGCCGGCATAGCATCCTCCTCAAATCTAGAGCTTAAATATAAAGTATAAACCCTGGCATATAAATGCCCTGAGCGATAAATAAAAGACTGTCTTAATTTGCAATTTACTTATAACAAAAAACAATTTGTCTTATCTCCAAATGCGTGTACAATCTGTTTTTAATTATTTTTGCATTTTGAGACAAGCTCATGATTAATCTAAGCAGCCATAACAAGGATCAAACCAGACTTATCTGGGACACCGCATCCCTGGATGTAGACCTTCAGGCCCAAGGCATCAGCAACAACCGTAAAGCCACTGACCGTTGGCTAGAACAGCAACACCTATTGCCAAGCAACCTGGAACTTGCTGATATCACCGATGAGCAGGGCAAATCACTGAAACCACAAGTGGTTGAGCACCTATTAGCCCTGGCCAAAAAGAAGCGCCACAATGTGCTCTTTATTCAGTCTTTTGCCTACCAGGGCACCTATGGTTTGTATGCTCACGATGCCAAAGGCAGCCGCCGCTGGTTGTGGAACGACAGCGCTTGGGACACAGCCAGCCTCACCGAAGCCTTGGCTGCCCTAGTGACCTACAACGGCAAAGACACCTTATTCTTCCCCCATGGGGACATCAGCTCACTGTGCCGCGATATCTGGCTTAACACCAAGCAGGCGCCAATCACTACCGCTAGTGCTCAAGGCATGCTAGCCATGGCCGCCTACCCAGCCAAGTTGATCATACAGCCTTCCAGCAACCGCCCTGTGCACATTGCTGATGGCAACAGCCATCTAGATCGCCTGGAAGCAGAAAGCATTCACATTATGCGTGAGGTCATGGCACAAGCTGAAAACCCAGTGATGCTCTATTCCGTTGGCAAGGATAGCTCAGTGATGCTGCACCTGGCCCGCAAGG
>JAERSU010000022.1 GCA_016845445.1 Oceanospirillaceae bacterium
ATATACAACTATGCTGAAAATTGCTTCCACAGGCTTCACAGCCTATGTACCGACATCACCTCCTAGCGCCAGTAGCAGGTTAAAAAATCTTCTCAACCGCCAAGCCTAAAGCCATGGCGCCGGCTAGCTGCTGTTGGGGGCCAGTTTGTAGTGGGTGATAACGAGCCGCTTGAATATCCCGAAATAACCTTTCTAAGCCTGCTGCTCTGTAAAAGCCAGCCCCACCTGCCACTTCCAACGCCAACTCGGTGGCTTTGATGGCGTGTTGCCCGGTAATTTGTCGCCCTGTCATGGCCTGATTAACCACCTCCATAGATGGGTTTTCTAACTCTACCGCTGCCAGCATGTGCTGATGTCCCAAACGAGCAACGCAAAGCGCATTTTGCATCTGACCAACCAACTGGGTGAGATGATGGCAAGGATGACGCTTTTTAGCCATGTTGATAGCAAGGCTCACGGCCTTTTCGGCAATGCCCACGTAGACCGCATAGACTAAAGTAAATGCAAGAGGTGCTAAAAAATGGAATAAGGGATGCCATTCACCGGCTGGCCTGGACAAAGCCAGTTGACTTTCTTCGAGAAAAAAGTCATTGATTAAAACATCATGAGACCCCGTGCCTCGCATACCTAAAGTCTTCCAAACTGGCTCTATGGAGATAGAATCGTCATGTAAAGAAACAGGAAAATGCAACACCGAGGTACTGCCATTATCCTCCGTTAGGCGGGCACTGGTCATTAGCACATCACCTACCTCAACACCTGAAGAAAAAACCTTTCGAGCGTTAATGCGATAACCGCCTGCTACCTTGGTGGCAGTGCCCGAACCGTGAATCCAATCAGAGCCACCACTTGAAATTAGTATGGCGTCAGCCATCACTTGCTGCAAAATGCCTCCTGCAATTGGGCACTTGGAAGCCTGCCAGCGTTTAGCCAACAGTTTGACCTGATGGGTATGCATTGACAAAGCCAGAGCAGTGGAACTACACCCCTGAGCTAATTGTGCCAAGGTTTCACACAGGTGACGCACCGAAGCACCTCCGCCGCCTAGCTCTTGTGGGACACCCGCACGGCTAAGGCCCGCTTGTTTTAATAGCGGATAGCTTTGCGCTACAAAAAGATCACCTTCATCACAAGCTGCGGCCCTGTCACCTAACTTATCAGTTAGCCCCGCCGCCATCTCTACATAATTAACCTGTGTCATGCTTTTGTCCCTCTTAGTTATTAGAAATTGTTAGGCCTCGGTCAATAACATAGCAGTTAAAAAAACAGAATCTAGTTCAAATTCTGTACTGGCCTAATCGTAAGCATTAGAGGTAAAGTGATAATCGTCTACTTTCTGGGGGAGGTCACTGATGAATAAAAGTTACAATCAATTTTGCCCAATAGCGCTGACGTCAGAGGTGCTGTGTTGCAGATGGACCCTGCTCATTATAAGAGGTCTCTTATTAGGAGCTAACCGCTTTAATCAAATAAAACAAACTGTGCCGCTCATTTCTCCTAGCTTGCTGTCCAATCGGCTAAAAGAGCTGTATGCCTATGGCATCATTACCATAGAAGAAGATGATCATGGTCAATCCCACTATTCTTTGAGCGCCGCAGGCTTGGAGTTAAAGCCCATCGTTATGGCATTTGGTAACTGGGGCAAACGTTGGTTTTCTGCAGATTTAAATATTGCCAAAGCAGACCCTAGTTTTGTTGTTGCGGTTATCGAACGGCACCTGATACTGGATTTTTTCAAGCACAAAAAATACACATTGCAATTTCATTGTCCAGAAGAAAAGGTTAAAAAACCCAACCTCTGGATCACTATTAATAACAATGTTTCTGACTTTTGTTTGATTGACCCTGGCTTTGAAATAGACCTGTTGATTACGTCTAATGTCACAAGCCTTGCCTCTGTGCACCTAGGTGATGCCTCTATGGACCAAGAACTTCGTGCGGGCAATATCAAATTGCAGGGCAATACAAACCTAAAAAACAGCATTAATAGGTGGTTTGGACTCAGTAAATTCGCCCAAGTTGAACGACATCTCGATTCCTTACCTTACCCCCATTAAAGCA
This sequence comes from Oceanospirillaceae bacterium, assembly GCA_016845445.1. Taxonomy (GTDB): domain Bacteria; phylum Pseudomonadota; class Gammaproteobacteria; order Pseudomonadales; family Balneatricaceae; genus Njordibacter. Next base: position 2,062 of record JAERSU010000022.1, read on the forward strand.
ATTAACTAATAGTAAAAAAGAGGCAATGATAGTGAAACCTAGTACCCCATTAAAACACCTAGTACAGTTTTAGTACTAGTTTGGGAGAGCGCCCAACCTTTATCCTAGGCCTTAGTTTTTTAGGAAATGTGGCTTTTGTAAACCGCCCATCACCGAAGATGTAGCAATGTGTATTGTTGTCATAATTAGAGTCAAAATTAGTTATAAAATTGACTTGGATCAATTTAGAGAGTAGGCTCCATTTTTAACCAGCCCACTCCAAGACTTTAAAAAAGGATAATTCAACAGCTGATTTTGTAGGCGCAATCAGGCTCCTACAGCACCAAAACCAACTGTCAATTTACTCAACCATCTTCGAGTAGACTAGGTCACATTACCCATTTAATTAACATGAGGTATGTATATGACTGATATAGTTCATTACGGCGGTTGTGGCTGCGGTGCAGTACGCTATAAAACCCTAGGCGAACCCATACGTGGCACCCTGTGCCATTGTCGTTATTGCCAGACCCGCACCGGTAGCGCATTTGGTATCAGTATCTTCTTTGACGCCAGCAACGTTCACCTCCTTCAAGGCAACCTCAAAGCCTATTCCTTTGCAACCGAATCAGGTCGCACACTGACTTGGCATTTCTGTGATACATGCGCCACTTCCGTATTCGGTGAATCCGAGGCCTTCAGTGATATGAAGATCGTCTTTGGTGGTACCTTTGATCCACCCACCTTTTGGCACCTACCTGAACGTGAAG
>JAERSU010000023.1 GCA_016845445.1 Oceanospirillaceae bacterium
TTGTTGGCCCAGGGTATTGGTTTGGAAGAGATGTACGCTGGGTTGTTTGGGGTTGAGCAGTAGGTGTATACCTTTCATCGTCATTGCGAGCGACCATAAACGTCATTGCGAGCGAAGCGCGGCAACCTCCATCAGGCGAAGTGCTATGCTGATGGAGGTTGCCGCGTCGCTTTGCTCCTCGCAATGACGAAAGTGGTCGCTCGCAATGACAAAAGTGGTTGCTCCCAATGACGAAAGTGGTAGCTCGCAATGACGGTGACAGGGCGCAACGACGAGTACAAGAGAATTAAATGAGTAATATTAAAGTTGTTATTCCTGCTAGGTATGCCTCCACTCGTTTACCGGCAAAACCCCTAGTAGATCTACTTGGCAAACCCATGGTAGTGCGTGTGGCCGAACATGTGGCTGAGGCCTTGCCGCAAGCTGATGTGTGGGTGGCAACGGATGATCAGCGTATTTTTGACGTGGTGCAGGCCGCAGGCTTGCAGGTGGCCATGACCCGTGCTGATCATGAAAGTGGTACCGATCGCACGGCGGAAATGGCGGCTAATTTGGGCTGGGCAGACGATAGTATCATTATTAATGTGCAGGGCGATGAGCCCTTGATAGACCCTGTGTTGTTACAACAATTTGCTGAGTTTTGCGGTAGTCGTGAACCTTTTACCATGGCCAGTGTCATGGTAAATATGCAAGATCTAGCCGATGTGCACAATGCCAATGTGGTAAAGCTGGTAACGGATAGCCATAGCAACGCCCTGTATTTTTCCCGTTCGGCCATACCTTTTGTGCGTGATGTGGATTCTGCTGAATGGCCAGTGGCGCCCTTTTATCGTCATGTGGGTATTTATGCCTATCGTTTAAAAGAGCTAAAGCTACTAGCGAGCACGCCGCCTTGTGGCCTTGAGCAGCTAGAAAAGCTAGAGCAACTAAGGGCCTTGTATCTGGGCATTGATATTGCCATGATGCACTGGCAGGGGGAGTTGCACGCGGGTATTGATTCGCCTGAGGATGTTGAGCGGGTTTTGCAGGTGTTAAAAGCAGGTTGATCGCGCTTTGCGCGGGGTCAGACCAGAGGTCAGACCCCAGGCAGGGACGATGTGAGAGAAAAACATGAACCAACAAGATTACATAACCATTGCCAAGCAGGTATTTGCTACAGAAGCCAAGGCTGTGGCTGATTTGGCTGAGCAGCTTGATGAGCAGTTTGCTGGCGCGGTACAGGCCATGTTGGATGGTCACGGCAAGGTGATTGTTTGCGGCATGGGTAAGAGCGGTATTATTGGCAAAAAAATTGCCGCTACCTTAGCCAGTACCGGCACCCCAAGCTTCTTTATGCATCCAGGCGAAGCCTACCATGGTGACTTAGGCATGGTTACCGCCGATGATGTCTTTCTTGCCATCTCCAATTCCGGTGAAACCGAAGAGGTGGTAAAGCTGGTGCCGTTTTTGCGCGACAACCAAAATACCCTTATCTGCATGACCGGCAATGCCAATTCTAGCCTAGCTAAGGCTGCCCACTTTCATTTAAATATTGCCGTGCATAAAGAGGCCTGCCCACTGCAATTGGCGCCAACTTCCTCTACTACGGCTACCTTGGCCATGGGGGATGCGGTGGCGGTGACCCTGATGGAATCCCGTGGTTTTGCCCCAGAAGAATTTGCTCGCTTTCATCCAGGAGGCAGCTTGGGCCGCCGTTTGTTGCGCAGGGTACTGGATGAAATGCAAACACAGGGATTGCCACTTATCGATGCCAATGCTGATGTGCTTAGCCTGATCGATGGCATGAGTAAAGGTGGCCTAGGCATGGCCATTGTACAAAGTATCCAAGGCTTAGGGGTGGTGACCGATGGTGACATCCGTCGTGCCCTTGAGCAGCATGGTGAGCAGGTATTTAGCCAAACAGCCGCAGATTTGATGAGCCTAAATCCTGCCTCGGTACCGCCAGAAACCCGCGTCGAAGACGCCTTGGCATTGATGGAGCAAAAGCAGATCACCCGTTTGCTAGTGCTTGCCGAAGGCGAGCTGGTAGGCGTGTTTAAGAAGTAGGTCGGATGTTATTCCGACCTACACACTCATTTCCATATGTGAACCGTCTGGTAACTCGATATTTAGAGATAGTTTGCCACCGGTGGCCTCGACATAGCGTTTCAATGAAGACAACTTGATATCTTTGCCGCTCTTTTCCATGGCAGCAAGACTTGGCTGTTTAATACCTAGTGTGGCGGCCATTTCTACTTGGGTTTTTTCTACTTTTTCGCGAATTTCTGCTAGTTTAATCTCGAGAGTCATTTCGTCGGCTTTTTTACGGGCTGATTCAACTACCTGCGGATCAAGCTGGCTTAACAGTTCTTCAAAAGATTTCATTTGTCGGTTCCTATTTAGATGTAGTCTATGTGCAAATAAGAAGGGCCAGGCTTGCACCTGGCCCATTTGCGGTACCGCATTCCTTTACCATCCTTACCTTCACCTCCCTGTGTTGGTTAGGGGCTGCTATCCTGGCAGCTGACAAAACTACCGTTCCGTCGGTGCTTTGTCCAAGGCACACCTCCTTGTCTGCCTGAAAAAGAACATCCGCATTTAGAAAACTAGTAGAAGATTGAGATTGTGCAAGTTTTTGTTGGGTATTTTTCAGCGGTTTTTTGGGTTTGGTGCTATGCTGAAGGGGTGCGCGATGACGTTTAGGAGGTCGCCGCGCTTCGCTGGGCCTGCCCCGTGTACCCAAAGCATTCGCTACGCTCATGGGGCAGGCTCAGCGTAGCGAACGCTTTGGGTACGCGATGACGTGAGGGGGTACGTGATGACGGGAGGAGGTCGCCGCGCTTCGCTCGCGATGACGTTAAAGGGACTAACCATGCACTATGACATTATTCACCATGGGGCCATTGATGGCGTAACGGGTTCATGCCATGAGTTGGCTTACCATGTTGCCGGGGCTAACGCCAAGCGCAGCTTGCTGATTGACTGTGGTTTATTGCAAGGCAACGAACAGGGTCGCAGTGGCGGCGCTGCAGAAGAGCTGGCCATTGATTTCCCTGTTGAGCATGTCAAAGCCCTTGTTGCTACCCATGTGCACCTAGATCATGTGGGGCGTATTCCCTATTTGCTTGCCGCAGGCTTTAATGGGCCTATCTATTGCTCTAAACCATCGGCTATTTTGCTGCCCTTGGTTATTGAAGATGCCCTTAAGGTGGGGGTTACCCGCAATGCCAAAATCATTAATTCTGTGGTTGGTCGCTTAAAGCAGTTGCTTGTGCCCCTTGCCTACAATGAGTGGCAGCAGGTGGATGACGGTGTGCAAATACGCCTGCAAAGGGCAGGGCATATCTTGGGTTCTGCCTATGTGGAGGTGCAGCTTAGGTACGGCAAAACGGGTAGCAAGGGTAATCATCGCATAACCTTTTCTGGCGATCTAGGCGCGCCCAATACGCCCCTGCTACCGGCACCCAAATCCCCCTATCGCAGCGATTGCTTGGTGTTGGAAAGCACCTATGGTGATCGCAACCATGGCGATCGTCGTCATCGGGTGGAACAGTTGGCCGCGGCCTTAAAGCGCTGTTTTGCCGATGGGGGAGCGGTGCTGATTCCGGCTTTTAGTATTGGCCGTACCCAAGAATTGTTATATGAGCTAGAAGCCGTACTGCAGCAGCGCCGGCAGTGGCAGTTGCCTAATCTGCGTGTCATCGTGGATTCGCCCTTGGCAGCCAAATTTAATGATATTTATCGACTGTTAGAATCCTACTGGGATGAGGAATCCCATCAGCGTTTACGTCAGGGGCGTCATCCCTTGTCGTTTGCCGAATTAATTACCGTGGACAACCACGAATCCCATACTCAAATGGTGCATCAGGTGGCCATGGATCGTATACCTACGGTGGTGGTGGCCGCCAGTGGTATGTGTGCCGGTGGGCGCATGGTGAATTATTTAAAAGCCTTATTAGGTGATGCGCGTACGGATGTTTTATTTGTTGGTTATCAGGCGGCGGGAACCCCAGGGCGAGATATTTTAGAATATGGCCCTAAAGGGGGGTATGTTTATTTAGATGGCCAGCGCATTCATATAAAAGCACAGATAAGAGAATTATCAGGTTATTCTGCCCATGCTGGGCAACAAGATTTAATTAATTTTGTAAAAAGAATGCGGGTAAAACCAAAAGAAATCCGTTTGGTTCATGGTGAAGATAGGGCGAAATTAGCCCTGCAAGGTTTATTAGAAGGTGAGTTGCCCGATGCTAAGGTTTGGGTGCCTTAGTTAATATGATAAGTATCCTTAGGTGTCATTGCGAGGAGCGTAGCGGCGCGGCAATCTCGTGTCGGCAGAGTGCTATTCTGCAGGAGATCGCCGCGCTGCGCTCGCGATGACGATTTGGGTTAAATACGGCAGCCGTCTTTGCTACCGCCATTATCAAAAAACGCTTGGAAGGCTTTGGGTGTGCGGCCACGGCCGGACCATTCGTGTACTTCGCCGTTGGCATCAGTGACTCGGTACTGGGCGGCTACAGGCTTGCGGGCCTTCTTGGGTTTGGCGGGTTCTTCGGCAGCCATAAAGTCATCTGGGCTTAGGCCAGCAGCGCGCATGGCTTCTAGTATCTCTTGCTTTTTGGCAGACTGGGCTGCCTTGGCAGCCTCTGCGGCAGCGGCCTCTTCGGCACGCTTGGCAATAAATTCAGCTAGATTGTCGGCCATGGTTTGCATCTGTTTTGCGCTCAAATCTTTGCAAGCGGCACGCAGACGGTTTTTGTTAGTGGCAATATCAGAAAAATCGGTCATTTTAACTCCGAGTATTAGTGGCTAGTATGTTATTATTTATTAGAAGAATTATTCTAAATTAATTTAATTAAAAATTAAATACATGTCGCATTTTGATTTACATTGTCATACTAGTTGTTCTGACGGCAAATTAACTCCATTAGAATTAATAGCGCTGGCTAAAGAAAATAATATTACTGATTTAGCT
>JAERSU010000024.1 GCA_016845445.1 Oceanospirillaceae bacterium
TGCTGATGCTGCCCGAGCAAAGCAACCCAGTGTTGACCAAAGAATTACTTTATACCGGCATCACGCGGGCAAAATCCAAATTTACTTTGATTTATGCCAGTGAACAGGTATTGGCTGAGGCCATGCAAAAACGGGTTGAGCGAGTAAGCGGGTTAATTGACCAGTGCTAATAGCTAATCGTCCGGTAGGGCATCAAACTCCGCCTGTCGCTCGGCAAACCAAGCTTGCATGGCCGCAGGATCCTGCATTAGTTCGCCCATTTTCTGCATTGCTTCTAGGTGTGGGCCATCCTGCTTTTGCATCATTTCCATGGCGTGGGCTTTGCTCAAGTCACCCATTTCTTCAAAGGTGCTGGCGCTAAAGGTCTGTTCGCAGGCACCGCCTAGCTGACTGCAGGTCATGGTTTTCATGCTGGTAACTCTCGCTGTTGTTCTTGTTATGGTCTTGTTAGTTGTGATTGCTTCATTACAATAGCCCTTAACTTCTTGTTTCGCAACCGTAAGGCGCCCACATGGCATTGGATTATCGTATTAAGCTGCAACCCATTAGACACCGCAAAACCTCCGTTGAAGGACGTAGTTTTAATGAAGAGATGGAAAGTGATCGCGGTCGGGCGTTAAATTCTGCGGCAGTGCGCCGCTTGCAACAGAAAACCCAGGTGTTTCCTTTGGAAACCAATGCCGCCGTGCGCAGTCGTCTGACACACTCCTTGGAAGTGATGCAGGTGGGACGCTATATCAGCAAGCGTATTCTAGCTAAGCTTGAAGAGCGGGGCGAACTAAGTGATACAGGCCTAGACGAATTGGGCGAGGGCTTTGTCAGCGCAGTAGAGATTGCTTGTCTGCTTCATGATGTGGGTAATCCACCTTTTGGTCATTTGGGAGAGGAAGTCATTAGCCAATGGCTACAGGCTGAGGTAATTCCAGATTTTGAGCAGCGCTTTTCTCAACAGCATGATGTTGCCATGCTAGCTAAAGACCTATCCCAGTTTGAAGGCAATGCCCAAGGTTTACGCATTCTGCATAATTTACAGGGATTGAATCTGACCTATAGTCAGTTGGCCGCGCTGTTTAAATACACACGTATGGCTGGTGAAGATAAACCTGCTGATAGTTATCGACAGAAAAAACCCGGCTTTTACTATGCCGAACAGGCCATGTATCAGCAGGTGAGTGAATGCTTACAAATCGATAAAGGCTGCCGTTTTCCATTGGCTTATATTATGGAAGCAGCCGATGATATTTCTTATTGTCTGGCTGACCTTGCTGATGCCGTGGATAAGGGCATCTTAACCATTAAAGAACTGCATGATTTATTGCACGATCAGTGGTTTGTTGTGGCTAAGAATTTACCAGTAGAAGACGGTAAGTTCTTGCCTAATATCCTTTCTAAAGCCATGGATGCCTATCAAGACGAACAGCTAGATCAAGACCATGAGTACCTGTTAGCTCTGCGCACCCGCTTTGTTAATGGGTTAGTAGAGCAGGCAGCGGACCACTATGTGGGCCACCACGACGCTGTGTTTAATGGCACCTACGATGGTTCTTTGATTGAGGGTGATGATGCCTTCAGTTTGGCTGCTAAAACGTTAAAGAAAGTGGCCGTAAATAGGGTGTTCTGCACACCTGAAGTAGAAAATCTTGAACTCAAGGGGGTGGCTGTAATTCGCGGATTATTAGCTATTTATCAGCCTTTGCTAAAGCTTTCTTTTACTCAATTCTGGCAATTGGCATCAAACCCGAATCAGTCTCTTAAAGGCTTCCCTATCGAAACGCGTTTATTGCATAAGCTATCTAGTAAGCACAAACGTACCTATGTTCAGGAAGTACAGAAGCTTATTACTACCCAGCAGATTGAAGGTGATGTGCAAATGCTAGAGTTTTATCATCGGGTACGTTTGCTGGTGGACTATATCAGCGGCATGACCGATCACTTTGCCTTAGCAGAGTATCAAGACCTAGCTTAGCCCCATTCTGCTTGGCATAATTGGCTGCCGAATACATGCCTAAGGCGCTGTTCTGGGTCGAAGATTTGCAGTTCTGTTTGACGATAGCGGAACAATACTAGATTGTTACCATGGCTCTGGAAACTAGGGACCAGTACGCCAGCAATGTCTTTGCGATGCTTGAGGTGTTGGCACAGTTGCCAGCCTGGAGGTATGGCCTTTTCTAGCAGTTGTAATCGCCATGGTGTATCAAAAACATTCGAGCTGTCGGTTAAATCCAAAATACCTTCTGCTTGCACTGCATAGGAACATAATAACCAGGGTTGAATCAGATTAGGGCCTGTGCCTGCTGTGACTTCTCGCAGGGCAGATTCGGGTGTGTCTGCAAGATAGAGGGCGGAGGTGCCTTTCGGGTTGAATCGACCGCCACATAGTTTTGCCCCTGTGCCAGCATAGGGCGACCATGCCCAAGCCGGGTTGTGGTAGCGGTACCAGATGCCATTGACTGATTTAGTTGGCGTTTCATCCAGTGATTCAATGAGTTGATCAATGTCCTTATTAATCAAATCCACCTAGCTCCTTAGCGGTAATGAAATCGTTAATGGCTTCTACCCCAGCGCCTTTATGCAGTTTGATGATTTCTGCCGGAGTGAGATTGGCAAAGGAGGCTAGGGGTTCGCTGATATACCAAGCCCATGCTGCCTGATCACTGTCGTACCATGGCCGCACTCTACGTAATAGCGCATGAATTTCTAACAAGCGAGTTTGTACCTTGGCCTGAGTGAAGCGCTCCTTACGTTTTAATGACTGCACGGGTATATCCATAAACCTCGCAAGATGATCCGTCGTGGTGCAAAAGGTGTTTTCCCACTGTTTTGGATCTTCTATTCCATTCGATAGTAATTTATCTGCTAGCATAATAATGACAAATTTGTGACGTATAATTGGTCATTATTATGTCAACATTTGAGTTTGTCAAATTATTACCCTTAGGGGTAATAAAATTGTAGTAGATAAAAACGAAAAAGGAGGTCGTATGACCTCCTTGGTATGAGATGTCGCTTCGCTTGGGGGCAGACGCGGCCAGCTTGGCCCATGGGTCTGCCCCCTTTTGTTTGATCAAATAGCGGACAGCTCTTTAATCAAGGCTTCTTTGTTAACTCGGTTTTTGTCCGATTGCACTAATGGCAGGGACTTTTTGAAGACGATGCGGCCTGGCAGCATGTAGGAGGCTAAGTGTTTCTTCAGTTCAAACAGGATTTCCTTGTCGGATAGTTCACCCATAGCCGAGTAGACCAGTACGATTTCCTCTTCGATGCTCTCGTTTGGCATACCAAACACCGCACATTGGCTAATCTGCGGGATGTTTTTCTTCACCACGGACTCCACCTCAAAAGGAGAGACGCGGAAGCCACGGGTCTTGATCATGTCATCACGGCGGCCAACAAAAAAGAAATAGCCTTCTTCGTCACGGTAAACATAGTCGCCTGTGGCTATCACTAGTTCGTCTGTTAGTTGGCCTTCCAGATTGATGACATCTTTAAGGATCTGCACGGACTTAAAGCGTTCGGCTGTTTCTACTGGTGCATTCCAGAAGCCACGGTAGATAAAGCCACCACGGTGAATGAGTTCTCCCACTTCACGTGGTGCACATTCTTGGCCATCTTCGTTGACAACGTACAGCTCAACATCAGGAATGGGTTTGCCGATGGAATCGGGACGAATCTGAATCTGGGATGGGTCCAGATAGGTAGAACGGAAAGCTTCTGTTAATCCATGCATGGAGAAGAATTCAGCATTACGGAAGGTGTCTTTGCAGTCTTTCACCATCTTGGCGGTGACATTACCTCCGGAGGAGGTGATGATACGTAGGTGATCAAATAGACGGGCACTTGGGCGGCGGCTTAATTCATCTTCAAACATTTCAGAGATGTGGATAGGCATGACGGCCAGTACCGTGACCTCATCATCGATGATGTGATTCAACGCATCATCTGGCAGGATAAAGCGATGCAGTGCCAAGGTGGCACGCTTATACAAGGAGCAGAAAATCTGGTTGAGTCCGTAGTCTAGGTTGAAAATCAGCAAGCCAGAAATCACATCGTTTTCTTGCAGACCTAAGTATTGAGACACCACGCGGGCGGAATCAATTAGGTTGCGGTGGGACAATACGATGCCCTTAGGGGTGCCTGTTAAGCCAAAGGAGTAGGTGATAACCGCATTGTCATGGCCGTTTACCTGACAGCTATATGGCTTGTTGTAATACTTGTAGATTTCTTCAAAAGAGGCAATGTCTTTAGACGTAGTTTCGTAACAGATTACATGGCCCTGATAGTTGATTTCTTCGATCACCTCAAGCTTATTTTGATCGGTGATCATGACTTCAATGCCACAATCCTTGACGATGTAGTCTACCTGCTCAGGTTGTAATAGCTTGGTCAGGGGAACCAGTACGTGATTGGTTGATAAGGTAGCCAAAATAGCAATAACCAGATCGAGCCCCTTGGTGGAATAGACACCCACGCGGGTGTTGGCTGGTAGATTCAGCTCATCCAGGTACAGGGCAACCTGGTTTACTTTTGTTAGCAGGTCAGCATAGGAGATGGACTTGTTATCGTGTTTTACGGCAACCTTGTCGGCGTGTGAAGCTGCCGCGTATTCTAGTAGGGTGCGAACGCAATTGATGGACATGTGTATTTTCCCTTCGTCTTTAGGGGTCTGATTCCGAAGGAGTCTGACCCCAGTGGGTATGTCATCGGGGTCAGACTTTCGCTGCGCTCAAATCAGACCCCTATATCGTTTTATTGTTTAGCTTGCTGAACCTAGGGTCCAGATGGCGTAGTCCGTATCCATAATAGTGACGGGTCTATGCTCAGAGGTCAAAATTTTTGTGTAGAAGAAGGCAATTATGTCTTCTACTTCTTCTTGTGACAGTACTTTGGTGATACCACCTGTTAGGACGATGGAGTTAATGGCCAATAGCTTTAGGTTAATGTAGGCCTGATGGTAGTTGGACATTTTGCACAGGACTAGGAAGATGGCCAGTTGCATGAGGATGTGCGTGGCCTTGTCACTATGATCTGCAAAAATGTTTTCTGTCACATTGAGGTGCATCAGTAATTCACCGACAAATTCATTGCTCTTGGCGGCAAAGATGAGTGACTCACGGGACTTGTACACGCCTAGCTTTTTGAATACCAAGCGATCAAATTCGTTTTCTGTCACTATGTTGTCTTCTACCAGGTCCTTGGAATAGTGGATATCCGTGGTCGCCCCACCAATATCTAACAAGATAAATGGATTAACCACGGAGAACTTGGCATCCACCAATGGTAAGGTGCGGTTGACGATGTAGGGCGTGGAGTAAATCTGATTGCCAGTAATGTCATACAGATCTTTGATGTCTTGCTTGCCCATGATGTCCTGTTGATACAGGTTGGTGAGGTAGGTTTTTAGCTCTTCCTCTACAATGTGAAGGCGATCATCAATGATGTTGGGTAAGACGGCAATATTAGGGATATTGGCCTTGATGCTTTCAGCATCTAGTTCATTGCCAACATACACAATGTTGGAATAATCGATGCCCTTTAGGTAGTTAAACAGAGGCTCAGCAAAGACGTCGCCGCGGCTGTTGATACCACCAACCACAATCACCACGTCGATTAGATCACTAGGAATAGACGCCTCTTCAATGTCCTGATAAAGCACTGTATCAATGATGTTAATGCCTGAGTTAAAGGCAATGTTGGTGGCGTACTTCAAGGAGAAGGTATGGGTGACGCCGATAATCAGGGTGCTCAGGCCGCCATTGGCAGAGGAACAGATGTGGATGTCTTGTTTGTCGAACTTGTCGATGATGGCACCGCACTTCTGTGTCAAATCATCATGGATGCTTTTGTTAAAGTTGCGGAAGTGCTGTTCCAGATGATCCTGGGTGCACACCTTGAAGTAGGTGCTGCCTACGTCAATCAATAACTTGCCTTTACTCATATTCATTGCATGATCCCGATGTCGTGAATGATGTCGTTAACGATGCTGGTGGTGTCCTTGGTAAGGTCACACTGAGATTTTTCGTACGCAAAGCAGCGATCGGGAATGGGCACATTGCCACGCTTGATGATACGGATGTTCTTCTGCGCATCGCGGATGGTTATCATCTCGTTGTGGTTAATGATGTGGGGTGAAAAGGGCACGTCGATAATGCCATTTTTGATGCTGTTAAACACCTTGCGCCAGAGGGTATCTGCCGGGTCATTAAACACAGCTTCCATGATGGCCATGACCTCTGCTGTGAGAATTTCTTCTTCTTGCTCGTCAGTAAAGCTTGGCAAGCCATTAAGAATCCGCAGAGCATATTGGGTATTAGCCACGGTTTCAGCGTTGGCTTCCTTGGTAGGGATGCCTGCCGCTTCCTGTTTGGTTTTGGTGATAATCTTGTCGGCACCTACCATAGAGGCCACCACGGTGGCGATGCTAATAAGCTGCTCGGCGTGATTTTGATCCGTTGGGAAGGCGCCCATCCACTGGTGATAGACCAGATGGATGGCGGCATCGCCACAGCCAATTTGTTCGGCATAATGACGGGCCAGCTTCTTAATGACGTGGCCCGTGACTATATCCTGCATCATGGAACCCTGCTGGGCAAAGGATACTGAGAAAGATTTTACCCCTTCCTGTAAGGACAGCAGCATTTCCAATAACTGAATGACGATGGTAATGGACGGCGGCACTAGGGTGGCTGTTAATGGCCCAAAAGACTCACGGTTGATGGGCTCATTAAGCTGCGAATAGTTAGCACAAACCTGCTCGACATACTTCCAGTACAAGAAGGCCTTATCCAGAGGGAAGTTCTTGGAATAGGGTAGCAGATAGGTGATGGGGCCACCTTCGATATCGAAGATGCCAGAGGCAATGGCTTGTTCTATCAGCAGACGTGCATCCGGTGTGCCATGGCGTAGACTCACAGGCTTGTTAAAGTGAGTGATCATTTTACGGGTAGTGCGATAGCCATGGTTAACTAGCGGGTAACCATTGAGCATGTCCACATCATTCTCTTCACTCAAGCGCAGCATTTTGGCAGCGGTGCCGTAATCGTTTAAGCGCGTGTTGGAATCAATAGTAAGTGGCAGTACGTCAACGTTGGCGTTAACGAAAAATTCATTTAGGGCAAACTGTTTTTTATAGGTTGGAAAACCGCCACGTGGTTGTACCAGCATCTTATTGCTGTTTTTAAAGTGGTGGGAAATAAACAGTTCTTTGTTGGCGTTTTTGACAAAGTCTTCGACCTCGGCAAAGTCGAAGGTTTCCACGTATTCGTTGCCAAGGATAATTTCACGTTCTTGCTGCAATAGGCTCATTTGGATTGGCCTCCTGCGTCACGCTGTTGGATAAACTCTTCTAGCATATCCAAGCCAGTGTTTAGGTCGATCTGATGGCATACAATATCAAAGCCATAGTTCTTGTATTTAGGTACAATTTCTTCGGCATTACCGGTACCCACAGTGAGGTTGCCACCGATCACCATAATGAGATCATCCAAATCTTTGTATTCGCGCTTTAAGGATTTAACCTCGCGACCCCAGCCTTCGGCTTCGCCGTTGAGGGAGGAAATTAGCAGAACTTCGGCGCCGGTCTCTACCGCAGCGTCGAAAAATTCTTCTAGATAGGTGTTCACCCCTAGGTTAAATACCTCATAGCCTCGGGCTTGGAGGGATAGGTCAATTAGTCGGTTGGCTACCACGTGAATATCATTGCCAACGACGCCAGTTACTACCTTCATGGTTGTTTGCTGCCTAGCTGCCGAAAATGGGGCGACATTTTAGCAAATTTATGCCTTAAATAGGTAAAAATAGGTTCGAAAAGCATTAAAAAGTGGCAATATTTTCATTGATTGAATGTTACCTGCATTTGTTCAAACAGTTTTTCCCGTTGATCTAGTTTGGCAACGGCATCAGGTCCTAGTTTTTGTGCATAAGCGGTGAGGATGGCCTGCATGATGACCAGCCATGAGGCACTGCTATTACTATAAAAGCTACTTTCTGTGGGCAGCACAAAAAGCGCTTGGCTATTGTCATTTAACGGCGCACCGTGGGCGTCGGAAAACACCATGGTTTGAATACCTTGTTGCTTGGCTATACGGCAGCTCTCTACGGTCATGGTGCTATAGGGGTAACTACCAAACACCACCAACAAATCATCGCTATGCATTTGCGAAAGGCCATGGGCTGCACCGTGGCCGGATTCTCCGAGTACGCTTACCTGGTCGCGCAGTAAACCCAAACAATAGGAAAAATAGGTGGCCAAGCCATAATATTGCCGTTGGGCAAAGGTACGTACCTGCCTGGCGCTAGTCAATAGATCGATAGCATTGCTGATGTCATCGGCGGCTACCTGATTGACCATCTTGTGAATGTTAGCAATTTCTTCTTCGGCTACCTGATAGAGTAATTTTTGCCAACTGGACTGAGGGTCGGCAGGTTCGCCCTGATTAAGTTGGCTGAGTTTATCGCTGTAAAAGTGGGAGGGTTCGGTTAAACCTGTCTGAAACACCTTTTGTAGTTCGTTAAAGCCTGCATAACCTAAGCGTGTGGCTAAGCGTGACAAGGTAGACGGGTTGATATCGAGGTTTTTGCCAAGCTGGTTAATGGATTCGAAGGCGGCCTGTTCCGGCATATTCAGCAAACCTGTGAGGGCTTCTTTGGATCGCTTACCCAGTTTTAGGTCGATGGTTTGGTTGTTGATTGCTGACATCAATTGCCTTAGTTGATCTAGGCTTTGGGGGGTATTCCAACTCGTTTTAGGCATATTTATCCCTAGTTATTTGGGCAATAGTTTAATTATAAATGCAATAATAGTTGCATTTATAATTAAAAAGCAATTATTATTGCATTAGTGGGTGCCGCAGTGGTTGCTCATTTTGGCACCGGTAATGGTGGATAACAATAAATCTAACGATGAATAATAACAGGAATCTAACATGAAAAAATTCAAGTCCTTATTGACGGCTACTGCTGCCTGCGCGGCCTTGTCAGTAGCAACATTGGGCAGTAGTAGCGTCAGCGCTGCTAATACCTTTATCTCCATAGGTACAGGGGGCCCTACGGGTGTGTATTTTGTGGTCGGTAACTCCGTGTGTCGCATGGTGCATAAAGAAGCGGCAGAGGGGCGTAAGTCTGGCCGTAAACACGGTATTCGTTGTGCGGCGCCATCCACTGGCGGTTCCAACTACAACATCGGCCAAATCGGAGCCGGTGAACTGGACTTTGGTGTGGCCCAGTCGGACTGGCAATTCCATGCCAGCAACGGCAGCAGCAAGTGGGAAGGCAAGCAACAATCTGATTTGCGTGCTGTATTCTCCGTGCACCCAGAACCCTTCCACATTATCGTTGGCGCTGATTCTGGCATTAACGGCTGGGATGATCTGAAAGGCAAGCGAGTCAATATTGGTAACCCAGGCTCTGGTCAACGCGGCACCATGGAAGTGCTGATGGCAGCCCATGGTACCAGTGTGGATGACTTTGCCATTGCCACCGAATTAACCTCTTCTGAGCAGTCCAAAGCCTTGTGTGACGGTAAAATTGATGCCTATGGCTACACCGTTGGTGTGCCCAATGCTGGTGTGGCCATTGCCACCGATGGTTGTGATGCCCGTATCATCAACTTGAATAGCGGTGTTGAGAAAGGTTTGGTAGACGCCAACCCATACTATGCATTTGCTACCATCCCTAAGGGTACCTATAAAACCAGTAGCGCAGACGTCACCACCTTCGGTGTGAAAGCCACCTTTGTTAGCTCTGCCAAGGTGGATGCTGACGTGGTCTACGAAGTAGTGCGGGCGGTGTTCGAAAACTTGGATGACTTCCGCAAGTTACACCCTGCCTTTGCTAACCTAACCCCAGCCATGATGACCGATGATGGTTTGAGTGCGCCACTGCATAATGGTGCGTTGCGTTACTACCAAGAAAAAGGCTGGAAATAAGCCTTAGACCTTAAGCCTATACCTACCTAGGTTGGCTTAATTGAGAGCCCTGCACCACGTCTGTGCAGGGCTCTATCTAGATTATTATTATAAAAAAAGCATACAGCTTGGTATGACTTTTTTTGGAAAGTCCCATGTCGCAAGAGCTCGATCATCTTATTGAAGACCTAGAACATCGTTCACGCCCATTAACCGGTTTTTGGGCAACCCTGGTTGCCTGTGTCGCCGTTGCCTGGTGTTTATTTCAACTATGGATCGCTTCACCTCTACCCTTTACCTGGGGCTGGGGAATACTCATTGATGTGCCTAAACGCGCTATCCATCTAAGCTTTGCCATGCTTTTATGCTACCTCTTATATGCTGGCCGCGAAGCCCAAAGGCAAGACCATAGGGTAAGTACCATTGATTGGGTGTTAGGACTAATGGCTCTGGGCGTCACCCTCTATATCCCCTTAAGTTATACGGATCTGGTTGAACGACAAGGTATTCTATTGCAGGTAGAGTGGCTGGGCATTGTTTGGCCCATCGAATTGTTACTTGGCAGCTTGGGAATCTTGTTGTTACTGGATGCAACCCGACGAGCCCTAGGCTGGCCCTTAGTAGTGGTCAGTAGCGTGTTCCTGTTGTATTCCTTATTTGGTCAATCCATGCCTGATTTGATTGCTCACAAGGGCGTGTCTTTGGAGCGCCTCGTGGGATACCACTGGTTAGGTGGTGAAGCGGTATTTGGTATTCCCTTAGATGTATCCGTAAGTTTTGTGTTTTTGTTTGTGTTGTTTGGTGCTCTTTTGGAAAAAGCCGGCGCCGGTAAATATTTTCTTGATTTGGCCTTTGCTATGGTGGGGCGTTATCGCGGCGGCCCAGCCAAGGCCTCCATACTTGCTTCTGGGTTAACAGGCACGATTTCTGGTTCTTCCATTGCGAACGTGGTGACCACGGGCACCTTTACCATTCCTGTGATGCGTAAAACCGGGCTGCCTGCTATTAAAGCGGGTGCCATTGAAGTTGCTGCATCAACCAATGGCCAGTTAATGCCACCCATTATGGGGGCGGCGGCCTTTATCATGGCTGAATACATAGGTATTGGATATTTGGCGGTGGTAAAAGCGGCTATTATCCCAGCCTTAATCAGCTACCTAGCCTTGCTGTATATCTCTCATTTAGAAGCCGTTAAGTTGGGCCTTTCGGGCATGCCTAAGGCCGATATTCCCCATCTATGGCGGACCTTTACCAGTGGCCTGCATTACCTTTTGCCCATTGCTTTGCTGATATACCTGCTCATGGTCAAACGCTGGACACCGGGCAGTGCCGTGTTCTATTCCATACTGTTTTTGATGGTTATTATTCTGGCGCAACATCTTTGGCGGCCTGAAGATGAGGGCCGCAGCCTAGTTCAGCGACTTCACCATGGCATTGCGGAAGTGCTTTCCGGGATGGTTGCCGGCACGCGTAATATGGTCACGATTGGCGTTGCCGTGGCTACCGCGGGCATCATTGTGGGGGCCGTGTCCTCTACCGGTTTGAACAACGCCATGGTCGGTCTGGTGGAAGCCATTGCCGGTAATAACATCTATCTATTATTGGGTTTGACGGCGCTACTGTGCATTATTCTAGGCATTGGCTTGCCTACCACGGCAAATTATCTGGTCGTAGCCTCCCTCTTGGCAGGGGTGTTGGTTGAGCTGGGTAACGCTGCAGGCTTAGTGCTGCCGCTCATAGCAGTGCATCTATTTGTGTTTTATTTTGGCTTGTTGGCCGATGACACACCGCCCGTGTGCTTGGCTGCCTTTGCCGCCTCGGCCATCTCCCGAGCTGATCCTATCAAGACGGGTATTCAGTCGTTTATCTATGACATACGCACGGCCATTTTGCCATTTGTGTTTGTCTTTAACCCGCAGCTTTTACTCATCGGCGTGAATAGCTGGTGGCATGGCATATCTATCTTCATTGTTTCGCTAATTGCTATCTTGAGTTTTAGTTCGGCTACTCAAGGCTGGTTGTTGATGCGCAATCGCTGGTACGAAGGCGCGGCGCTGTTACTCGCCACCTGGATGCTATTCCTACCAAATGCCGCCATGAATCAGGTGTTGCCGGAATTTTCTGAAGCCTCCTTTGAACAGTTTATTGATGGCCAGGTGCATTTGCAGGAAGGCCAAAAGGTACGCTTGCATGTCACTCGTCATACGGAATATGGCGATCGCTACAAACTGTATGTATTTGATCCTCAGGTGAATCTGCAAGTCGATTCTGCTGCCACCAATTTAGGGGCGGAGCATCTTGGTTTGGAGCTGGGTCAGGAAGAGGATACCTGGGTGGTGACTAATCTGGCCTTTATGGGCGCGGCAGAGAAGGCCGGTATCGATTTCTATGATGAAGTGACGGCCATCGACACCCAGCAACTAGACCGACCTGCTGTGCAATGGGTGTACCTGGTTGGCTTTGCCATCATTGCCCTAGTCTTGTTGTCTCAGTGGCTGCGTCGGCGTGCCACGGTGGCGTTAACCGCGTAAAGGCTTGGTGCCTTTGCAGTTAGCCATGATGTTCATGGGAGAATTTAACCTTGACGAACACTAGTTTTGAAACCTTGCTTTATCGCCATCATGGTGACTATGTTGAAATTCGGTTTAATCGGCCGCAGCGCTTAAATGCGGTTATTGAACAACTTTACGAAGAGACCATAGTTGCTTTACAACGAGCCCAAGCCGATAGCAAAGTAAGGGCCATTATGATCACTGGCGAGGGGCGCGCCTTTTGTGTGGGTGCGGACTTGAAAGAGCATGGAGCTGGCGAACGCAGCCAGTACCAACGTCGCTTGTATTTGCAGCTAGGCAATGATGTGTGTGAAACCATTGCTCGGCTGAGTAAGCCGGTAGTGGCCGCAGTTAATGGTTATGCCTTGGGCGCTGGCGCTGAAATGGCCTGTGCCTGTGACTTTGTCATCATGGC
This sequence comes from Oceanospirillaceae bacterium, assembly GCA_016845445.1. Classification (GTDB taxonomy): domain Bacteria; phylum Pseudomonadota; class Gammaproteobacteria; order Pseudomonadales; family Balneatricaceae; genus Njordibacter. The sequence goes on from JAERSU010000024.1 coordinate 12,870, forward strand.
AGAATCGGCGCAAATGGGTTTTCCTGAGGTGAGCATTGGTACCTGCATTGGTGGCGGGGTGAGTCAGGTCTTGCCGCGCCTAGTGGGCTTGGCCAAAGCGCGTGAGTTGTTGTTCTTGGGGGAGCGCATTAATGGTGCTGAAGCTGAACGCATTGGTTTGATAAGCAAAAGCGTGGCTGATGAGGAACTTGATCATTATGCCGTAGCATTTATGCACAAGCTGGCTAGTAAAGCCCCCATCTCCATGGCTGTGGTGAAAAAGCTGTTGCTCACTGCCTCGCATACGGATCTGGATTCTCAACTGCAACATGAACTAGACGGCGTATTTATGTGTTCAACAACCGCTGATTGGCAGGAAGGCATTGATGCCTTCGCCGACAAGCGCCTACCTGAATTTAAAGGAGTGTGAGGTGGGAAGTGCACTGAATGATATTTTAGCGCCAAGTTCCATTGCAATCATTGGCGCGTCTGCTGATCCCACCAAACGTGGTTTCAAGGCCCTTGTGGGTCTTAAAAAGGACGGCTATCAGGGCAATATTTACCCAGTGAACCCTAAGCTAGATACTATCCTGGGCATCAAGACTTATGCTGATGTGAATGCGTTGCCAAGCCCAGCCGATTTGGCTTTAGTGTGCACCCCCGCGAAAACGATTCCGCACATATTAACCCAATGCGGTGCTAATGGGATTAAGGGTGCCGTTATACTGGCTTCGGGATTTGGCGAGGTCGATGCCGAGGGGGCAGCCCTAGAACAGCAGGTATTGAGTGCGGCCAAAGCAGCCGGAGTGCGCATAATTGGGCCCAATACTTCCGGTGTATTTAACTTGCATAAGAAACTTAATTTGCTGGCCTTAGATAATGTGCAAGCCGGTGATATTGGCATTATTTCCCAGTCTGGCAATATGCTTTTAGCCTTGGCTTTAGAAGCGCAGCGCAATGGTAACATAGGCTTTAGTACCTACGTTGGGCCTGGTAACCAAATTGATGTTGGTTTTGCCGATTATTTGCAGTATCTAGGGGAAGATGAGCATACCCGGGTGGCTACCTTCTATGTGGAAGGTTTTAAGGATGGGCGGGCTTTTTTAGACGTGGCCAAAGACATCGCTAAGACCAAGCCTGTGGTGGTATATAAATCAGGTAGTACCGAAGCTGGAAAGCAAGCAGCCAGTTCACATACGGGTGCCTTAGCCGGCAGCTATGCCATGACTGTGGATCTGATGCGCCAGGCAGGTGTCTCGGTAGTGAATCATTCCGATGAAATTTTACCCGTTGCCGAAGGCCTCGGTAGTCTGCAGCAAGCAGCTGGTAGGCGTGTGGCTATTCTGGCTGATGGGGGTGGTCAAGCAACCATTGCCACAGACCGTTTGTTGGAATCCGGCTTAGCATTGGCTAGCTTGTCAGATGCTACTCAGCGCGCCTTAAGCCAGATTCTCTTTCCCCAAGCATCCCTTGCTAATCCAGTGGATGTGGCGGGCAGTACCGATGCCAACCCCAGGTTGTTGGCGCAATGTGCCAAGATTCTCGCTCAAGACAGCCAAGTGGATATGGTGTTTCTGGTAGGTATGTTTGGTGGCTATGGTATTCGTTTTGCTGATGAATTGAAGGCCGAGGAGTTACAAACGGCCATGGATTTGGCAGAATTTTCTTGTCAGACAAGTGTACCCCTTGTGATCTATAGCCTGTATGCCCACGTCAGCCCAGCGCCATTAACTGCCTTGAAGGATGCCGGCTTACCCGTGTATGACTCCATTGAGCATGCGGTGAAAATGATGGCGGCTCTTGCGCAACGGGGCGACTATATTCGCACTAGTCAGATTACAGCACCAGCTCAGCCATTGTCAGTAGACAAGAGTGTAGAGGCCCTATTTAAACAAGCCCAATCGGAGGGGCGAGATTTGTTTGAATTTGAGGCGAAGCAGTTGTTGCGGGCTTATGGTGTAGCCGTTAATCAAGAGCTTGTCATTGCCGGCCAGCATGACATGGCAGCGGTACTGAGTACCTTTGGTAGCGATCAAGGACTAGCCATGAAGGTAGTATCAAAAGATATTTTGCATAAGTCTGATGCCGGTGGGGTGAAGTTAAATCTACGCGGTGAAACCGATCTGCAGCAGGCCTATGATGAGATTATGGCGTCCTGCTATGAGTATGATAAGCAGGCACAAATAGAAGGTGTGTTAGTGACTCCCATGGTACCTCAGGGTACGGAAATTATTATTGGGGTGACCCGGGATGCCATGTTTGGCCCGGTGTTGATGTTTGGCCTAGGTGGGATCTTTGTGGAAATACTGGAAGATGTAGCCTTCCGCGCTATTCCATTAAGTCGACAGGACGCCGAATCCATGGTGCAACAAATCAAAGCACGTAAAATATTGGCCGGTGTGCGCGGCGCTAAGGCAGTGGATATTGAAGCCTTAGTTGATTTATTGCTGCGCATATCTGCTATTGTAGACGCTCACTCTGAAATAGCTGAATTAGATCTCAATCCTGTCATTGCCTATGACCATGGCTATGCTATTGCAGACGCACGTGTCATTGTGACACGCTAAATAACCGATAAGAGATAATCCATGTCCAATTTGCCACAGTTAACGGATGCCCTACTGGAATTAGATGAGGGTGTTGCGTTACTAACCCTTAATCGCCATGACCTGCGCAATGCCCTTACAGGTTCCACCTTGATTGATGATATTGTCACCACCGCCCATTGGGTGAATCAGCATACGGCCGTATCCGTACTGGTTATCACCGGGGCTGGTTCTGCCTTTAGTGCTGGTGGCAATATCCAAGATATGGCCGAGCGAGGCGGTGATTTTGCGGGTTTGCCAGCTGAGTGTGCCGAGCGCTACCGCAAAGGTATTCAGCAAATCCCTTTGGCGTTACACGATGTCGAGGTACCTATTATTGCCGCAGTTAACGGCCCTGCCATTGGCGCCGGCTTTGATTTGGCCAATATGGCGGATATTCGTATTGCCTCCAATAAAGCAAAATTTGGTGAGACTTTTTTAAACCTAGGCATTATCCCAGGGGATGGGGGTGCTTGGTTTATGCAGCGCCTGATTGGCTATCAAAAAGCCTTTGAACTGACCTTAACGGGCCGAGTAATTGATGCCCAGGAAGCCATGGAATTAGGCATCGTGCTGGAAGTGACAGAACCCGAAGAGCTATTGGCGCATAGCTTAACAATGGCCCGTCGTATGGCCTCTCAGCCACCCAAGGCTACGCGCTTAACCAAGCGCCTCATGAAGATGGCACAGCGCTCGGAGTTGAAGGACTTCCTAGATCTTTGTGCCTGTTTCCAAGGCATGTGCCACAATGAGCCTGAGCATTTGGAAGCAGTAAATAAGATGATTGCGACTATGAATAGAAAGTGATTTTTCAGTCGTTCTCTTAAACTGCAACGCTTAAATGGTAACCCAGAGCTTTAACCACTTTGTTAACTGTTGAAAAGCTTGGGTTGCCATCCTCAGTGAGTGATTTGTATAAGCTGGCTCTAGTTACACCCACCTGTTTAGCTATGTGGGTCATGCCTTTTGCCCTAGCGGCCGTTCCTAAGGCATGAATAAAATCAGATTCAGAACCTGTAGAGGCAACTTCCTCGAGAAAGGTTTGAATGTCCTCTTTCGTTTCTAGATGAGCAGCGATATCAAATGTCTTGCTAGTCATTGTTGTTACCGTTTATTTCTTGAGCCAGTAGTTTATAAGCATTGGCAATATCCTGATGTTGTTTTGATTTATTGCCACCTGAAAGCAATAAAACAATATGATTATTCTCAAAGGTAAAGTAGATTCTCAAACCTCCACCATATGTGAAGCGTAATTCAAAAAGTCCTTTACCCAAGGCTTTATGGTCGCCAATGTTGCCATTCTCTAGTCTGCTGAGCTGAGCCAAAATTCGGTTCCTAATCGAGTTGTCTCTTAGTTTACTTAACCAGATATCAAATATGGCTGTGCTTTTAAGAATGTACTTCATGTAAAGTGTATCCTGTGGGAGACATATTGACAATCAAATCAGCTATTTCTTCATAAGAATAGTTCAAAATTGGGAATTGAGGCTGGTTCAGGAAAATAGGTGAAAGATGTTAGAATGTGCCCATGTTTAACTCTTAGAGACATTTATATGGAATTCTTCACTGCGGATATTTGTGACGCTCATTTTGACAAGGTGCAACTGCTTGGCCCAGGGTACCAAAACTATGGTGGCGCGGAAAAATGTGAAGGTGAAATCGTCACCGTAAAGCTTGATAAGCACAATGGTGACCTAATCACTCTGTTGCGTGACGTAGACGGTAAAGGCAAGGTGGTCGTGGTTGATGTGGCCGCTGAATACTATGCAGTGGTAGGCGAAAACCTAATGAAGTTTGCCAACAATAATGGCTATGCCGGCATCGTTATCAACGGTTATGTACGGGACACTCAACAGATCGAAGACATTCCTGTGGCCCTAATCGCCAAGGGTACCTGCTCACGTAAGTACATGGAGCCACTAGCCGGTGAAGTCAACGTAGATGTCAGCTTTGACGGCGTGGATTTCAAGGTTGGCGCCTACCTATACGCCGACCGTGATGGCGTGATCGTGTGTGATCAGCCTTTAGCAGGCTAACCGTATGTTTGGGATCTGACCTATGGTCCAAGCTGGCCGTCTCTGACCCCGTTATTTGAGATTTTGAAATGACGGTCTAAACTAATTACAGGTATAAACATCATGGAGGATGACATGCCTGTAATATCTATGTTCTACGGAATTATTATCCGAATGTATCTGCTTGATACGCAAAATCATCATTTACCTCATATACATGCTCGTTATGCTGAATACGAGGCATCTATAAGCATTTTAGACGGCGTTGTGCTAGCTGGAGAACTTCCACGAAAGCAGCTAAGATTGGTCATAGCTTGGATTGAGCTTCACACGGACGAATTATTAGCAGACTGGGAGTTGGCAAGTGCTGGTGAGTTACCGTACAAAATAGAACCCTTGTGATGGAGGCAATATGTATTGGGACGTGAAGGTGGTTAAACCCAAAGCAAATTTTGTTCTTTATGTTGAAATCGAAGATGGTCGTAAAGGCCTATTTGATATGAAACCTTATCTGGACAAAGGGATCTTTCGAGAATTGGCGGATGAGTCTTATTTCATTCAAGTAGGCATTCAGCTTGGTGCTGTAAGTTGGCCAAATTCTCAGGATATAGCACCTGAAACCTTGATTGCCGGATTGGATTTACTAGATTCAGAGCCAGCTTCAGTGCATTAAGAAAATTTCTGGAAAGAAGGTCCTATCAATGCCATTTGGCCTTTTTAGGCCCAGTGGTGAACTTAATAATCCTATCTGTACAAATCGCACGATTTAATTAAATTGAACATTTTTTGTGACAGGCTATACTGTAAGTCTAAATCCATACATGGGGCTTAATTATGCACACATTAACGGCAAATGACGCTAAACGTAATTTTGGTGAATTGCTTCTTAGTGCCCAACGTGAGCCAGTAAAGATTAGCAAAAATAGCAAAGACGCCGTGGTCGTAATGTCTATTAAAGATTACCAAGAGCTTGAGACAATGAAGGCTGATTACCTCAAGCATTGCTTTGAATCAGCAAAAGTTGACCTAGCAAGTGGTGATCTAGTGGACGGCGAGACCTTCTTAAGTTCCTTGTAAGCTACTGATGCAAACTCAAAAGAACCAACTTAGTATACTGGCACAGGCTCATTTACGTAAAATTAAAAATTATACGGTTAGCAACTATTCTGAGATGCAATGGCTCCACTACAAAGAGACGTTGTTAAGCGGTTTTCAGATGCTTGCTAATAATCCTGCGGTAGGAAGAAGTTGTGACGATATTTATTCAGGAGGATTTTACTTTCCTATTGCTAAGCATACCGCATATTTCACCAAAGAAGACGGGTTCATTTTAGTGGTAGCTGTACTATCGCAATCTCAGTTACCAGAAAATCATTTCAAGTAAAGATTTGCAGACTTGTCTAAATTCATAATTCCACTGGCGTGTGATTAAACGCTCGTAACTTTTCTAGAGCGGCTTCGCCACCGATTTCTTCAAGACGTTTGGCCTGGGATGCAAAGGCTTCTTGATTCGCGGCTTCTAAATCCAGCATTTGTTCAAGTAAGTCCGATAGTTCTGTGTGTTGCGGCAGATCTTGCGCCGCTAAATCTTCTTCTTCGAAAGGGTCTCGGCTAAGGTTGAATAGCTGATCTGGCCAGTCACCAGCGTAGCGGGTGAGTTTCCAATCGCCTTGCTGTACTAGGGCAAATCCCGTGGGGCTACCGCCGTCGTGGTATTGGCTGAGCACGGGCCTTTGGGGTTCTGCTTGCTTGGCTAAATCTAATAAAGAGGTTGCCTGCCAGTCCTCTTGTCGCGTGGGTGCTTGACCTAGCATCATGTGCTCGATGGTGGCGCCTATGTCGGTGAGATTCACGGCCGTATCGTTATTGCCTGTGATGCCTTGCAGGGCCGGGCCATTGACGATCATGGGAATACCCACGGAATCTTCATACATGACCGACTTACACCACCAGCCACGGTTACCCAGCATTTCACCATGGTCGCTGGTGAAGATGATGTTGGTGCTCTCCCTCAGCCCGGCTTCTTCTAGTTGCTGAATCAATTGGCCCACCATGTCATCCACCATACTGCACAAGGCCCAGTAATTACGCCGAGCTAGCTGACGGGTTTCTGCAGAAAAGTGGTCATCATAAGCCCAAAACTTGCGCATCTGCTGAATGACAGGGTGCGAGTCCTCCACCATGTAAGCTTCCGGTATGTCTGCGTCGGCAAACTTGTCGAAGTACTTGTGAGGCGCACTTAAGGGGTAGTGAGGTGATACCAGAGAAACGGACAGTACAAAGGGGTCGGTGTTGCCCTGTCGATTGCTAATCCACTGTTTGGCATCGGCAACAATTTTTTCGTCGTAGTTAGAATAACTTGAACCGCCAGGACCTAGATCGGCTGCCAGTTCAGGCGCGCCATGATACTCAGTCATGGGGTTGCGTACCAAGGCTTCTGCCCAACCAATGCCGTTATTGGCCACATACATAGCAAGGCGTTCCTGGCTAAAGCCATGATCGTTTTCGGGGCTTTTAAAATGCAGCTTGCCAATGGACGTTACTTCGATACCGGTATCGCGGATGTTCCCCATCCAAGTGGGCAACTGGCCAGCAAAAGCTTGGGCCGAAGACCAGTCTTTATGCTCGTGTACGGCTAAACCCGTAGCAAGACTCGAACGAGCCGAAATGCATATTGGTGACGGTGTTATGGCGCGTGTGAAACACACTCCCTCGGCGGCCAGGCGATCTAGATTAGGAGTGATAGCCGTTTTATTACCATAACACCCTAGAGCGCTACGGGTCATTTCGTCACAGATAATAAAGAGTACGTTGTTCATAGGCAGATTTATTTTCCGCAGTCTTGTTGTTTAATAATTATATCAAATAGCCTCTGCTTGGCTTGGTCTTCGTAGATAAACTGATAACGACCTCCAAGCTGCAAAAGTGGCTGCTGATTAGGCGTTTGACACACATAGCTTACTAGTTCAGGGCCCATGGAATGGCCAAAAGCGACTGTATCAATGGCTTCCATGGGCAGATTTATTGTGAAGGTGCGGACAAAGGAATCAGTCTCTTTGTCGATGCTCGTAAGGGAGGTGAAATCATCGATGGCAAGGGGTAACAGTGGGCGCAGGTTGGCATCTAGAAACTGTATTTCTTGCTCTAGATTACGGGCGAAGTTATTCGCTGAGTAACACAATAACAGCATGCTAAAGCTAGCGATTAATTGGCGAAGTGAGGCCATCTGGTTTTCATTTTAGTTGTTGCTTTCAGTTTATATCAGCACTTTATTGCTAATAGAGGGTAATAGTCAATGACGAGCATCGGCAATGATTTAAGGGCTTAATATGTTTACTGGTTGACTGAAATTTAATTGTTTTTAAGAGTCTTAAGTCTAGGCAATAATGTCAGCAAAATAACAATTACCATATACGCAGGTAGACTTCATGAAGGGGCTCAATAATTGGCAATGTACAATGCAAGATAAGGGCTTGCGCCTGACAAATAACGATCAGGAACACTATTTCAACTATTATTGGCTGCGCGATAATTGCCCTAGTTCCTTTGATCAGCAGACCCAAGAACGCATTTTTGATATTGCTGCCCTTGATCTGCCGCCTGTGGCCCAAGCAGTCAAAATAAATGACAATATTCTACAAATAACCTGGCAGGACCTACATATCAGCCAGTTCACCTTGGATATATTGTTGTCTTGGGCCAATTCCAATCAGCGCCCCGACCCAGCTGACCTGCCGCGTCAGCATTGGTTGGGGGATTTTTACCCTTGCATGGCTAGATTCAGTGCCGAACAGGTACATACGGATAGCCATGCTAGAGAAGCCTGGGCCAAAGCCATGATTGAAGAAGGCGTGGCGTTAATCACGGGTATGCCTGATACGGATCAGAGTCTGCCGGAGCTCGCTCAGCTGTTGGGTTTGATTAGACCATCTGTTGCAGGCCATGTATTTGAAGTACGTGTAGAGCCTAATCCGGTTAACTTATCTTTCACCTCCGCCGCCTTGGAGATGCATACCGATACCCCTGCAGAAGAGCATGCGCCAGGCATTCAGTTCTTGCATTGTCGCGCCAATAGCGTGGATGGAGGCGATAGCTTATTTCTGGATGGTGCCGCCGTAGCTACGGCCATGCAAGAAAAATACCCAGCAGATTTTGCCTTGCTTACCCAGCACAGGGTGCCGTTTTATTATGATCATGAACAATTTGATTGGCGTTCCCATCAAAAGGTCATTGAACTGGATCAGCATGGTGCCGTGAGTGGGGTGACCGTGTCACAGCACATGGCTGATTGGTTTGATTTGCCCCAGCACTTATTGGATGACTATTATCCAGCGTTTGTGCGTTTTTTACGAGAACTCAGGCTGCCAGAGTATTTATGTCGTTTTCGCCTTAATGCTGGCGAATGCATCGTGTTTGATAATCATCGTATTGTTCATGGCCGCGATGCCTATGCCAGTGATGCCGGGCATAGACATCTGCGTGGTTGCTATATAGACCGCGGGGAGCTACGTAGTAGCTACCGTACCTTGGTGCGTAAAAATGCTCAGCTTTAAATGGGTAAAAGCTTAACCACACTGGTTATTGCATATTCGATAATTGCATAGATGGTAGGGTTGGCCGTAAAGAAGTAGGCGGCCAAACCAATCCATAAACTAATGGTAATCCAAAACAGGATGGGGTGAGTGCGGCGATCGAGCAATTCAAGAATATAGGTCTGGTTGGTACGAATATTATTGGCTACCCAGATAAAACCAAATAGGCCCCAAATAAATTGGCTGTTGAGTACTAGCTCTATGGCGATGAGTGATAAACCGATAAGGCTTAGCCAACGGATTTGATAACCTGGTTGAGTGCTTGGATTGCTGGCTGGTGTGGGTTTACTGTGGTTCTTAGCAGCCGGCTTGTTGGCTGCTTGCGGTGCAGCATTGGCATTACTTACCTTGACGCTAGTGGGATTTGGGTTTGCCATCTGTAGCTCCTTAGTGATAAATCAAGGTTAGGTTAATGTCGCGGTCTTGCTCGGTAAGCTCAAAACGAGCCTCGTGAAAGCGGGCGATATCATTTTTGCCGGCATCATTGGAGTAGGCGTAGCCTTCATAAAAACTTCCCGCAGTATCGTACTCTCCGTTACTGTTTTCATCGTGGATAATAATGATGGCGTAGTCACCGAGAGGGAGGTTTTTCAGCAGGTGTTGTTTGGCAAACCCTTTGGCTGGGGTGATGATGGTTTCAACGGCCCTGTCGTATTGATTACCATCAAAAGCTTGAGCGTTATTGTACAGTTGCATAATCACTTGCCCTCGGCTGTTACGTAGGCCATTTACCGTAATCGTGAGTGAATGTCTGGATTTGGGCTGTGTCGCTGCCTTTACTTCAGGCTTTGATTCTGCCCCTGCCTTGGGTTTGGTGTTGCTTGATTCGACCTTTTCGCCTTTAATGCTAGCTATGGTAACGGCGGGGTTGAAATACAAGCTGGTGCCAACAATGGCAAAACAGGCGATGACAACCCAAATAGCTGTGTATATATATGCTCGCATTGCATCATTCCTTAGTGTTTAAACATGTCAGCCGCATCGGCTTCGCGAAAAGCGCAGGTTGGCGACTTGAATAAATGTTTGGCCAGGTACTGATGGAAGTCGATGACGATGCGTTCCATGTCTAATAATTTACCGCCTTGATGATGGCGTGATCCCATGCCTTTTTGCACGCGCTCACAAATGTCCTTGTCTTCCTGTAGGAACTGCGCTGCAAACTCGTTGGCTTGTTTATCACCAGCACCAGGTGCTGTTTCCGCCATACCGCCTACATAAACAGTACAGTGCTCCGGGCCATCAGGCATGACTGAGATCCAGTCAAAAGATTCGTAAGTGAGAATACCAATGAAACCAGGTGGTAGAAAAACCAACAGGTAATGATTGAGAGCCTCGGAACGTGCGCCAGTAAACCACTTGCTGAGGGTACCTTGCTCCATACCTTCCATGGCGCCACCGGTAATGGTCCAGTCGGCATGACCAGCCACATAATAAGCTTTTTTGCTAGGCGTGGTGATTTCTAGCGTATTGCGATGCACCATGAACAAATGGTAGCTTTCAATGCCGTTTTCTACGGCTAGTTTCCAGTTGCTGTTCCAGTGCTCAATAGCACCACCATAGGCTTGCTTAAAGCGCTGCATGTCAAAGTGTTTAAGGTATGGATTAATCTTGTCGAAACTGGCTAACAGATCACTTGGTTGGTCTGCCAAGTTAATTAAAAGTAAGCCCATCCATTCTTGTAGGGCGTACTTAGGCAACTCGTGTTGCTGCTTGTTAACACATTTTTGGGCGTTAAAGGGTACGCCCTTTAATTCCCCTGCATCACTAAAGGTCCAAGCGTGGTAGGGACAGACAATGTTCTTTTCGATGTGTCCATAGCCTTCGTCCAATAAGGGAGTGCCACGGTGACTGCAATTATTGGACATGGCACGAATGTGACCATCCTTACCGTGCACTAGAGCTATGGCTTCCCCTGCCAGGCGCAATGCAAAGTAGGCACCTGGTTGGGCTAGTTGTCCCGTTGCGCATACAAAAACCCAGTCTTGGTGGAAGATGTTTTGCGCCTCTAATTGGGCAACTTCAGCATCATTATATACCCCAAAAGGCAAACTATGCGCTGTTGCTAAGGGCTGCTTTGCGGTAGCTTCGTAGAGTTCGATAAGCTTGCTCATAGAGGATCCTTACTTTATGATATGAAACATATGTGTATCATATCTGGTTTGTAGTTATGATACAATAGTGTCTCATATGGTGTGTCATTAAAAATCAAATCATGGACTTACGTATAAAAAAATCGACCCGTGCCTTACTGGATGCTAGCTTTCAAGTTTTGCTGGTGAATCCTCGGGCTAGTTTAAGCGAAATCGCCAAGTTAGCAGGTGTTGGTCGGGCCACACTTTATCGGCATTACTCTACTCGTGAAGAATTAATAGCGGCCATTGCCATAGAATCTCTGGATCTTATTGAACAATCGTTAGCTCCCATAATTGCAGCAAAACAATCTGGGTTAAAGGCCGTTGAAGCCATGGTGGAAAAGTTGCTGCCTTTGGCAGATCGCTTTCACTTTTTGCAGACGGTTTGGACTATTGCTGAACTCGATCGTCAGGTATGGGCAATGTACGAAACGCAAATGAACCAGATTTGGCTGTGGATAGATGAAGGCCAAAAAAAGGGCGAGATTCATGCTGAACTTTCTGCTGAATGGATTGTTGCGGTGATTGATAGCATGTTGTACAGCGCTTCTTGGATGCTAAATCAGAGTAAAATGCCTGAACAGCATGTTAAGGAGCAGTTTTTAATCTTGCTTAAACATGGCATTACTACAGAGTAAAAGATGCAATCGGCGCCGCTATCAGATCCACTATATTACCTACGTAATGCTGAGTCGGTAGTAGACTGGTGCCTCAGCCACTATGCTGACTTGTTGACGGCAGAGGAACTAGAACAATTAGCTTGCTGGATAGCGCTGCCTGAGCAAGCTAGAGCGCTACTCGTACGCATGGTGATGCGCAAAGGTGACCTGTTTCGTGGGGATAAATTATCCTACGACGAGATTCCATTATTAATACCATCATTACAAGCTTTGGTGGCGGCGGGACTGGTTAACGATTCGCCCAAAATTAGCGCCGAGCAGATGGCTTCTGTATTGGTAAAGCAGGAGATATGGCAATGGCTTTTTGATCTAGACAAGCAAGCTAAGCTTAATAAGCAGTTAAGTAAGGCAGCGTTGTTGGCACATCTTGCTGACCTTGATGATGGCCTAGCAAAAACACCAGCCATGTGGTGGCCAGAGGGGGTGCAGTCCATTCTGCGCCTACAGGTGGATGGCTTATTTGAACGCTTGCGACTGTTGTTTTTTGGTAATCTGCATCAGCAGTGGTCTGAGTTTGTGATTACCGAACTAGGCTATCAAACCTATGAGCAGGTCCCTATTGTTGCTGAGTTGCGTGCCTTTCAAAAGCGCGAAGAGATCGAATACTACTGTCATTTGCATGAGCTAGGTCGACGCTTAGAGCAGCAAGAGAGCCTAATTAGTTTGCTTGTAGATGTGCCCAAAGATCATCAGGTACTTTGGTTGCAAGAGCGATTGCAGCATTTGTTGTTTGGTATAGGTCATTATGCCGAGCGCCAAGGCGATATCGATGCTGCATTGCAGCTTTATCGGCGCAGTGGCACCAATGCAGCCAAGGTGCGTGAGCTGAGGGTCATGGAAAAACATGGTGAGCTTGAGCAAACCTATGCCTTGGCAAGGCAGTATATTGAACAAACCCGGCAGCCAGCGACGGTGATGTTGCTGCAAAGAGTGGCAGCACGTTGTGCCAAGAAACTCAATCGGGTTTACCAGGTAAATAAGTTAATCGATCCCGTGTCGGATACGCTTCGTTTGCCGCGCAACAAAGACGGTGTAGAACAGGCGGTGGTGATGCATTATCAAGGGCAAGGTATGCAGGCCTATCACCTGGAAAATGACCTCTTTACGGGTTTGTTTGGCTTGTTGTTTTGGCAAGCCATATTTGCTCCAGTGCCTGGCGCGTTTTTTAATCCTTACCAGCTGAAGCCTAGAGATCTGTACGAGGAACAGTTCCAAAAACAGCGCCAAACGCTTATTGATGCTGCCTTTGCTAGTTTGCAGTCAACAGACTATCAGCAACGCATGCTAGCTTGTTGGCAAGCAAAGCAAGGTGTGCGCAATCGCTTTGTTAACTGGACTGGGCTCACGCCAGAGGTACTGCAACAGGCGTTAAGTTGTATACCAGCAAAGCATCTTGAAAAGGTGTTTAGGCAGATGCTGCTTGATTTAAAACACCATTGTAGTGGCATGCCAGATCTGGTGGTTTTTGACCAACACAATAGCACCTATGAGTTAGTTGAAGTGAAAGGCCCCGGTGATCGCCTGCAGGAGCATCAAAAGCTGTGGTTGGATTTTTATCAACGCAATAATATACCTGCGCAAGTGGTATATGTGGAATGGATGTCATGAACACAAGTGGATTAAGCGCTAATACTAAGGGGGCCATGTGGATGGTGCTATCCATGGCGGCGTTTGCCCTAGAAGATAGTTTGATTAAGCACCTATCTGTCGTCATGCCCTTGAGCCAAATAATGCTGTTTTTTGGCCTTGGCGGGGCCTTAGGCTTTGCCTTGTTGGCAAAGTACCGACAGTTAAAACTATTTCTGCCGCAAGTACTGGGTAAAGCGATGCTTGTGCGTATGGGTTTTGAAGTTACCGGTCGCTTGTTCTATTTTATCGCCATTGTGTTAATTCCCTTGTCGACCGCCACGGTTATTTTGCAAGCCACGCCTTTGGTGGTGACTGCCGCGGTCGCTGTGGTGTTTGGCGAGCGGGTTTTATTACGTAGCTGGTTGGCCATTGTTGTAGGATTAGGCGGCGTACTCTTGATTGTCCAACCGGCTGCAGATGATTTTTCTGCACTGTCATTGCTTGCCGTGGTTGGCATGTTGGGGTTCGCTGGCCGTGACCTGGCTAGTAGGGCGGCACCAGCGGCAATAAATACAACGTTATTGGGCTTCTATGGCTTCCTTGCCGTGGTTGTCGCTGGGCTCATCTTTAGCTGGTGGCAGGGCGCTGCCTTTGTGGCCTTTCATTTGGCAGTTTTAGGCTATCTCGGTGCCGCTATTGTGGTAGGAATTGGGGCCTATATTAGTTTAATGAAAGCCATGCGCACAGGTGACGTGTCAGTGGTTACCCCGTACCGCTATAGCCGCCTGTTGTTTGGTGTGGCTCTGGGTGTGTGGGTGTTTGCTGAGCCCGTGAGTCAATCTATGTTGCTGGGCGCTGGTTTAATTGTTTTGGCTGGGTTCCTGTTAATGAGCCAAAAGCAACGCCATTAGGTTAAATTTAGGTTAATTGTCGATCTTCCTCCTATGGTAAATTTACTCACACTATTCTAATCCTTGGGATAGTTAACATGTCTGATACAGCTATGCATAACACTAGGTGGCTATATGTATTTGAAATAGGTTCTATGGCCTTTTAGCTAGCAATGTTGGGTAACCAAAGCACAATGGCGGGGAAGGCAACCAGCAGAGCAATAGTTAAGGCATCAGCGATAAAGAAAGGTGTGACACCTTTAAATACGTCCTGCACGGACAGGTCTTCTCTGACACCTGCCACCACAAAGCAATTTAAACCGATGGGTGGCGTTATCAGGCAGAACTCTGCCATTTTTACCACTAATATACCAAACCAGATCGCACACATGGGCCCTGACATACCAAAGGTGCTGGCTTCGGCGCTCACCATTTCTCCGCCGTTCAAGGCCATGACCGCAGGATAAACGACTGGCAGTGTCAACAGTAGCATGCCAATGGCGTCCATAAACATACCCAATACCGCGTAGGCGAGGAGGATCAGCACCAGTGTCAGCATGGGGCTTTGTTCTAGGGAAGTGATCCAATCTGAGAAAGCATTAGGCAGATCGGCAAACCCTAGGAAGCGTACATAGATTAACACGCCCCAGATAATGGAAAATATCATTACCGATAACTTGGCGGATTCTAGTAGTGCGTCTTTTAGTTGTTGTTTGCGCATGCCATTCCAGATGGCCATGCAGAGTACGATAAAGGCGCCTATAGCGCCGCCTTCCGTTGGTGTGCCGAGGGCATCACCAAAGGGGTTGTAAACGAATAAGATAATGATCGCCACAACGGCAAAGATCGGCAGAGCTGGTGGTAAAGACACCAAACGCTGTTTCATGCTGTAGCCGTGTACGGCAGGCCCAGAGCCTGGAATAATTATAGCAATGCTGATGATGAGTAAGGCATAGATCATGGCCGAAAAAGCACCTGGCACAAAGCCTGCTAGTAAAAGCATGCCAACGTCTTGTTCGACAATGATGGCGTACACCACCAGTATGGCTGAGGGTGGAATTAATGAGGCCAGGGTACCACCAGCGGCGACCACGCCTGCAGCAAAGCGCTTGTCATAGCCCAGCTTTAACATTTCTGGAATGGCTATGCGAGCAAACACGGCGGAAGTGGCAATGGAAGCACCGGATACGGCGGCAAAGCCAGCCGTTGAAAAGACCGTGGCAACCGCCATGCCACCAGGTAGCCAGCCCACCCAACGTTTAGCGGCTTCAAACAGAGATTTGGTTAGGCCTGCATAATAGGCGAGGTAACCTATCAAAATAAAGGTGGGTATTAAGGACAGGGCTTGGGAAGAGATTTTCGAATGGGGAACTTGGCCTGCTATTTTTGCTGAGACGGTTAAGGCCCACCAGAAGGACTCGGGGTCAAAGCCTTTTTTCGCCCAAAAAATACTAATGAGGCCCACTAATCCGGCTAGGCCTGCTGCGAATGCCACGCGCATGCCCATCATGACGAGTATTAATAAGCCCGCGGATACCCAAATGCCAATGTCTAAATTTGTCATACTGTTGGTCCTGATATCGGTGCCTAGTG
This sequence comes from Oceanospirillaceae bacterium, assembly GCA_016845445.1. GTDB lineage: Bacteria > Pseudomonadota > Gammaproteobacteria > Pseudomonadales > Balneatricaceae > Njordibacter. The sequence goes on from JAERSU010000024.1 coordinate 28,905, forward strand.
AAGGCTAGAGGCTTCTTGGTCTGCTTGGGCAGCAGCATCTTGAATAAGGGGTACGGCAACGGGGTGGCTGCTGCCTTTGATCAGTGCCTGGGAAAATCCCCAGCACTGAATGGCTAGGCGAATAGCTAGAATGCTAAAGGCTAGGGGAACCATTAATTTAGCCGGCCATAAAGGAATGCCAATATCGATGGAGCTGTCTTGGCTCCACAGTGGTGCATTGAAATTGAAACTGCGATCAAAGTGCGCCCATGAGCCCCATATGAGTAGCGTTATCAAGACTAAAATTGCGATGCTGGTAATGAGTTCAAAGGTCCACAGAGCCCTGCCTTTGAGTTTGCCAACTAACATATCCATGCGGATATGGCCGCCGTTGCGTTGGGTATAGGAAATACCCAGAAATGCGATTAGTGGCATGGCTTGTTCGATCCAGTCCACATAGCCTGGTAATGGTTGATTAAGAAAATGGCGTCCGGCCACGGAAACCACTGCAAGTACCATTAAGCTAAAAATGGCATAGCCACCAACAAGGGCAAACCAACCCTCAATCGTTGCTAGGCGTGTGTCAATTTTGCTTAATACACTTTGGTCAGAAAGTACGCTAGCTGTACCGGCCATAATGAGCTCCAGATAAAACCCCATGGCTAGCTATGCTAGCCATGGGTGTTGGGTTATTTGGCAATTAAGCCTGTTACCATGTCATATAATTCTTGGGCTGGAATACCACGGGCAGCATTGTCTTTGATCCAAGCGGCGGCGGCAGGACCAGCTACAGCATTTTTAAAGCTAGTTAGTTCTGCTGTGGTATAGGTGATGCTGGCAATGCCCTTGTCTTGTAGGGTAGGGCCCCAGGCATCCATGGTTTTGCCATTATAGGTGGTGATGTAATGATCCAAGGCTTCATCTACGGAACCAAGTAGGGCGTCACGATGGGCATCAGATAACCCAGCTAAGGCATCCGTATTAACTACGACAGGACAGTTGACTGTGCCTGGGTTTAGGTTAGTGGTCCACCACTCACCTGTTTCTACGGTACCGAAGGACATATGGGCGTGTGGGGCAAAGGCCACAGCCTTAACCACGCCGCTATCTAACGCTTGACGTACTTCAGACGCAGACATGGAAGTTGGTACCGCGCCAACGGCGGCCATGGCTTTACCGATACCACCCGTAGCGCGCACGGTTAAGCCTTCAAAATCAGCCAGCGTAGTTGGTTGTGGGCCAACGCCGAGGATATTGTACTGCGGTAGTGGAGATGGCATTAGTAAGGTTGCATTCCAGCGTGACAAATCCTTGACGACTGCAGGATGTTGATAGACCGCTTGAGCAATTTCACGTTCTTGCTCTAAGGAAGAAACGCCTAAGAAAGGCAGTTCAAGTACGGTAATGGTGGGGTTTTTATCACGATGGTAGCCTGCGCAGAACTGGGCCATTTCAAAGGCGCCGATGGCTATGCCGTCCAGATTTTCTTTGTTCTTAGAGAGGCCACCGTAAGAAATATTTAGGGTAAATTCACCATTGGTTTTGGCATCCACCAATTCGGCAATTTTTTCTACGTG
>JAERSU010000025.1 GCA_016845445.1 Oceanospirillaceae bacterium
GCAATGTATATTCTTATTTAACTCATTCGTTTAGCTTTCCGTATTCGATATCGGGTACTGACTACGTAGGGCGAGTCGAATATGACCGACAGTTCTATCATGACAACGTGGTGAGCCAAAGCTTTCAACCGTCGGTGGATGATCTCGCTAAGTCTGTTCCCGCCATGGGAAGCTTTGGGCTATTTGCCCTACTTAACGCTTTATTAATAGCGGGAATAAGGTTGTATCGGAAGCGCTAACCCTGGCCCATTATTTTTTCCACCAACAAAAGCCGCTGTACCTGCCCGGTAGATGGTGTTTTAGGAAGTTCCTCAACCAGCTCCAGCCTGCGTGGCTTTTTAAAGCCGGCCAATTTGCCTTCACAGTGTGTCTGAAGTTGTTCCAGGGTAAGCTTGCTCCCGACTTCGGGAATCACAACAGCACAAACCACTTCACCCCATTGATTATCAGGAATCCCAACTACCGCGATATCTCCAACGCCATCACAACCGCGCAATACAGACTCGACTTCAGTTGGAGCAACGCTCTCCCCTCCACTGCGAATAATCTCCTTCATGCGCCCTACTATCGACAAATAACCTTCGTCGTCCAGTGCACCGATATCACCAGTATGAAACCAGCCATCACTCATGGCTTGGGCAGTAATGTCCGGGGCATCAAAATAACCATCAGTTAAATAGTCGCTACGTAACAGCACCTCACCCTCGCCAGATAACTTCAGGTCAACGCCCGGTGCAGGCAGGCCTACACTGCCTGGCTTGCGAGGTATCTCATCGTCCAGCAGCACAGTGCCGGCACCCACTTCGGTTGAACCGTAATAAATTCTCAGCAGTGACTGCGGAAAACGCTCTTTTAAAGCTTCCAGTAATTCCACTGGCGTGGCAGATGTGCCGGTGTCGATATAGCGCAAGCTTGAGGTGTCCCATTGGTCGTGGTCGGTGGCGAGTATGCGATTCCACACAGCGGGAATACAATACAGCCGATTGGCCTTGCGTTGCTCTACGGCATCCAGCAGTGCATCAGCAGCGGGTGGTTCTACAAAGGCTATTTCACCGCGTGTTTGCCAGGCCGCCATCGCCAGGGTAAAGCCCGCCATATGGAATAACGGAAACATGCATACCGAAATTTCCGGCTCGGCAACAAACACTCCCTGGTAGGAGCGCAGAAAGTTTGCGCGGTGCGACAGGATAACGCCTTTGGGTGAGCCGGTGCTGCCACTGGTAAAGAAAATAACATGTGGGTCGTCTTCGTTTAATGCGCCTTCGACATAAACTCCATTGTCGTCGTTGAGCAGACCTGGGTCGAGTTTACTTATCGTTTTGTCTTCGGTCGAACCACTTAATAAAGCCAGCGCAGGCACATTGGCCAAACCCCGCAATTCAATACTGGCTTCAAGGTGTGCGGTGTCGGTAACCAGCAATTTGATTCGCGCCATATCCACGATGGGAGCAGCTTCTGGTGCTGACAGCCTGGCGTTAAGTGGCGCATAAACCGCGCCTAATTTAGTCACCGCCGCAAACAGGGGCAATACATCCAGCGAAGTATCGGCCCATGCTGCCACCCTGTCACCACGCCTGATGCCCAGGCCATGTAAAGCCCAGGCAATACGGTCGCCTGCGCTGTTGAGCGCCTGGTATGTCAGCGACTGCCCTGCCATCCATGCGGCTACTTTGTCGGGTACCACTTCAGCGTTGCGACGGAATAGTTCGCTTATCAATAGTTGTGAGCTGTTGGTCATCAGGGTCCTTTTTCTTGTTTCTTCTGGTTTTAGCCTGTTCTGCAGTAGCGGGTCGATTATTTCACGGCTGCGTATTGGCGGAAGATTGCTTTTTATCAATGAGTACTTGAACTTTGGCAATTATAAGAATACGATTCTGCCTAGTAAAGAATCATATTCTGCACTCATTATATTGGCTAGGTAAACAACATAACTCACTGATATGACAGAAAAACAATCAAAAATCTCGATTCTGAGCAATTTCCCGCCAGAATCACTGCAGCGTGTTATCGACGAGGTACCCAATGTCGAACTTGGAGCACTGCCTGATGTCGATTCGCTGGATGAACAAACATTAGAAACTGCTGCGGGCACCGATGTAGTACTTATTCCACCCTGGGACGACGGTAGCCTGCAGCCACTTCTGGACCGTGGCCTGCGCTGGGTGCATACCATCGGTACCGGCGTTGATCGCATGCCGTTGGAAGTTTTCCGTAACTGCACCCTCACCTGTTCACGGGGAGCCAGCTCACAACCTATTTCCGAATGGGTGCTGGCGGTTATGCTGGCGTTTGAAAAGCAATTACCGCAAACCTGGCTTAGCGAACCGCCAGAAGCCTGGTCCAGTGCCTCGTTGGGTACCTTGCACGGCAAGACATTAGGCTTGCTTGGCTTTGGTGGTATTGGTACATCCACCGCAAGTCACGCAGCTAATTTTGGAATGGATATCCTCGCCTTTCGCCGCTCAACACAGCAAAGCCCGCTTAACGGTGTGACCATGACAGACAACCTGCAACAATTAATGCAGCAGTCCCAGCATATAGTGTTGTCACTACCACTGACTCCCAGCACCCGGCATATTATCAATGAAGAGACACTGGCCTATATTCCTGCAGGTGCCGGTATACACCTGGTCAACCCCTCAAGGGGAGCGTTA
>JAERSU010000026.1 GCA_016845445.1 Oceanospirillaceae bacterium
GTGCCGCACAAATCGCTAAAAATATCGACGCACTCCTGGCCGGCCAGCAACCCAGCGGCCTAGTACGCAAAGATCGAGGATATTAACCCCTGCCAGCTGTGAACCGGCGTTTCAGTGTCGCTCCTATGATCGACCTCACCGATCGCCATTATCGTTACCTAGCAAGACTGGCTAGCCAACAAGCACTGTTGTTTACCGAAATGATCACCACCGGCGCCATTCTTAATGGCGATCAAGAGTTTTTATTAGGCTATAGTGACATGGAACACCCATTGGTATTACAGCTTGGTGGCAGCAACCCAGAGGAACTAGCTAGCTGTAGCGCCATTGCCCAAAGCAGAGGCTATGATGAGATCAACCTCAACCTTGGCTGCCCTAGCGACAAGGTTCAACACCATAAAATTGGCGCTTGCCTAATGGCCGAACCATCATTGGTTAAGGAATGCCTGCAAGCCATGGCTGCTGCCTGCGACAAACCCATCACCATAAAACACCGTATCGGTTTGGACGATGATGACAGCTACGACAGCCTAACTAGGTTTGTCGATCAGGTACAAGGGGAACACTGCCAGGTATTTTATGTGCATGCCCGCAATGCCATTTTGCAAGGCTTATCACCGAAACAAAACCGTGAAATTCCGCCATTGCAATACGATAAGGTCTATCGCCTTAAACAGGACTTTCCCCATTTAGAAATCATCATCAACGGCGGCATCGACAACCTGCAACAATGCCAACACCACCTCGAACATGTGGATGGGGTAATGTTGGGCCGCGCAGCCTATCATAACAGCGCCCTATTATTAGACGTCGATCAGGGCTTGCATCAAGCCAATCACCGGGCCAGTCGCCACAGTGTGGTGCAGGGTTACCTTGCCTACATGCAACAACAACACGCTGCTGGCACTGCCTGGCATCACATGGCTAAACACCTTATGGGGTTATTTCAAGGCCTGCCTGGCGCACGCAACATGCGCCGCCATCTAAGCGAAAATATGCATGGCTCCAGGGCTTCATTAAGTGTTATCGAAGACGCCCTATCTCTGGTAGACTACTAGGCTTTATGTAGCCAACTCAACCATACAGGCTAAGCACTTGCCTGCATTACATTAGCAACCAAGGTTTTTCATGAACAAACTAGAACAACTAAAATCCATGACCACTGTAGTGGCCGACACCGGTGACTTAAGCGCCGTTCAATCGTTTCAGCCAGAAGATGCCACCACCAACCCTTCTTTGGTACTTAAGGCAGCCCAACTACCTGCTTATCAGCACCTGGTAAGTGAAGCCAAATCCTGGGCCAAAGCGCAAGGTGGTGACGCCAATCAAATCATGGAAAACACCTGCGACTATCTAGCGGTAACCATTGGCAAAGAAATACTCAGCGCCATCCCAGGGCGCATTTCAACGGAGGTTGATTCTCGCCTTTCATTCAACACCGAAGCCACGGTGGCTCGTGCCCAGCGCATCATTGAGCTTTACGCCCAACAAGGCATTAGCAAAGACCGCGTATTGATCAAGATAGCCTCCACCTGGGAAGGTATTCAAGCTGGTCGCATATTGGAACAACAAGGTATCAACTGCAACCTGACCTTATTATTCAGCTTTGCTCAAGCAGTAGCCTGCGCCCAAGCTGGCGTTTACCTAATTTCACCCTTTGTTGGCCGTATTTTAGATTGGTACAAAAAAGCCAATAACGTCGATGCCTACCCGGCAGCAGAAGACCCTGGGGTAGTTTCCGTGACACGTATCTTCAATTATTACAAGCAACACGGCTATGCTACCATTGTCATGGGCGCCAGCTTCCGTAATACCGGTGAAATAGAGCAGCTAGCAGGATGTGACCGGCTGACCATTAGCCCTGATCTGATGCAACAATTAGCCCAAGATACAGGCAACTTGCCACAAGTACTTAATAGTGCTTTGGCTAACAGTGAAGATAGCAAGTTAGACTTAGACGAGGCAGGTTTCCGTTGGCTACATAACGAAGATGCCATGGCAACGGAAAAATTGGCTGAAGGTATTCGCAACTTCACCCGTGATCAGGAAAAACTGGAAGCCATGCTGGCCAGCTAATTATAACTGACATTGCATTTCAAGGGCTTCAACCAAGCTTTTAAATTCCTTTTGATTATCTTCGTTAAGGCTCATGAGCACCTTATGAGCCTCTAACACCTTAGCCTGCATTTCAGCTTCGCTACAGGCTTGATTATTTAACTGCTGGCACTTAGGCAAAGGGTCGTCTGGTTTTTGCACTAAACTAAAAACTTTATCAAAACCCATGCTTAACAGAATGCGGGTTATGTTATCGTTGATAGACACCAGAGTAGGTACACGGTCAACCTGCTTGCGCATGCGTACTGCTAGCTTGGCCAAAATACCTAAGGAAGTGGAATCAATGCCCTGCGTCTCGGTGAGATCGATAAGCACATTAGAAAATTGACGACTGTGTAATGCCCGGTCCAGATACTCGTCTAAAGATGGGCACAATGTCAGCCTCACGTCCCCCAAAAACTTAAGAACGTGCACACCATTTTGCTCGGCCACCATTATCCGGCCATCAGCCATGATCTTCTCCGACAATACTCAGTACCGCTATATCATCGGGCACTTGCTCTAATTTGTCCAGCTGTAAACCGTCAATTAAGCCGGTAATATGGCAACCGTGCTGCTGTAATATACTAATAAACTGTGCCTGCTGATCCACATGTTCGTCATTCGCGATAGTTTCTAACACCCCGTCCGAACACAACATAAAGGCAAAATCTGGGCATAAAGCTTGCTGCATTTCGGCATACTCAGCACCTTCAAATAAACCGAGGGGAAAACCACTGCCTAAGCCTGGCAAATAATCGGTTTTACCCTCTTGCTGCAGTACTGGCATGGGGTAATGCCCACCGACACAGTAGGTTAAGGTGCGTTTGTCAGCATCAATCATGCCCATAAACATGGTCAGGTGCTTGTCCACATCAAAGTGCAATATCTCATCATTAAGACGCGTGACAATATTAGCTAAACTTACCTTACCCTGATGTTTCAGGCGTTCATCACCCAATATCTGTCTGGACAGGGTTTTTAATAACACCGTTAACATAGCCGACGAAGCGCCATGGCCTGAGACATCGGCCAAATAGAACAATAGCTGCCCATCGGGTAAGCTTATATGATCGACAAAATCACCGCTTAAAAACAAAGATGACTGCATATGACGTCTAATTAGCAGGCCGTTTTCAATGCTCTGCTCAGGTGGCATCAAACGTTGCTGCATGAGGCGCCCAGCCTGCTGATCACGTTCCAATTCAGCCAGAGATTCATTCAGCTGGGTATTGGCTTGCTCTAGCTGCTGACGATAGCGCAAGTTATCAAAAAACAATTTGGCATGACGCACATGCCGGGCAATACACTTATCCAATTCCGCCTGACTATCTAAGGGACGGCTAAATACTGCCGTTGCTCCCAACCTCAGCAATGCCGTGACGTCTTCTGCCGTTTCTACCTGAGCGATTAATACCAGAGGCACCTCTTCAGACTTATCCAGGACATCTTGTAACAAAGCCGTTTGGGTGGCATTGTGCGATTGATAATCGAAGAGAATAAGATGAATAGGCAATTCGGTGAGTAATTGCAGGGCATGCAGTGGTGACTTGGCAACCTGTACCTGGTAGGCCAGCCATTCATAATGCGCCACCAGTTCAGTTGAGGACTGGGGGTCGTCAACGATGAGTAGAAGCTGACTAATGTCAGATTCCATAAAACACTCCACAATACCAATGCATATTATCTGTCATTCGTTCAACCATAGGCCTATTTATTTCTGCTTACAAGAACGACCTTAGTCTTAATTGTATTATTGGAAATCATCAAACTCTTCATCAGCAGGGGCATCCAGGGGTGCACCGTCACGGATTTGAATTTCACGGCGCGATAAATAGGCATCACGTACGAAACTATATTCATCGCCTATGATTAGCTGTTGCACATCTTGTAACTGCAGCCTTGTGTCGAGCACTCTGACACTCTGCAAGGGAAGCTGATGAGAACTTGGCTGCAACTCACCTACAGGATCAAGTTGGTAATCGGCTAACAAGCTAACCCCATCGCGAACACTACTTGGCCCCATAAATGGCAATACTAGATAGGGGCCGGATTCGACTCCCCAATAGCCTAGGGTCTGCCCAAAATCCTCTTCTTGCTGGTACATACCAAAATGAGCAGCAACATCAAACAAGCCTCCGACACCTATGGTCGTATTAATAACTAAACGACCTAAATCATTCATCGCTAAGCCAGGCTTGCCTTGCAAAAGGTGATTGGCAAAATGATTAACATCCGCTAGGTTGTTGAAAAAGTTCTCCACTCCCTGCTCAATAAAGTCAGGGGTAATCGCTGCATAAGCATTGGCTAAGGGTGATAGTACCGCATTGTCAATGGACTTATTAAAGCTGTATACCGAGCGATTCATACCTTCCCAAGGATCATCTTGGTGAGCTGAATCTGCCTGCTTAGGCACTGCTGAACAACCTCCCAATAGCACCGCCATAACAATGAACAACAACCATCTTGGTAAACTAGAACTCTTCATATAGGTAAACCCTACCATCCCATTATTTGCTTTACAAAAGGAATTGTTAAACGACGCTTAGCTTGCCAAGAGGCCGAATCCAACACAGCTAAGGTAGCCATAATGTCTTTTAAATTACGCTGACTGTGTAGGCAAATGTAATTAGCCACATCGTTATTTAAGACCAAACCCAACTGATGCGCACGCTGTAACAGTTGCTGCACCTGCTCAGCTTCGGCTAAGGCCTGTAATGGCATAACTAATGCCAATTGCAAGCGCGAACGCAAATCTGCCAATGGGCAATGCAGATTTCTAGGCGTGAGCCGACTAGTCATTAACAGTGCCCGTTCTAGTTGCTGACAGGCATTATATAGGTGAAACAGGGCTTCACTCCAACTCGGCAGCCGCGCAAGTTGGTCCACATCATCGATACAAATAACATCAAACTGTTCAAAACCATCGAATACCTGAGCATCAACCTCTTCGCCCATGGCCAACAGCTCTGAGGCCATCAAGATGCCAACTTGCCAGCCTTCCTGTAAAGCCAATTGCGCCGTCGCTTGCAATAGGTGTGATTTACCAGAGCCAGACGCACCTTGTAACAACATGACCTGCCCGGCTGGCTGCCTGGCGAACGCCTGCAGTTGCTGTTCAATTTCACGCGCCGCAGAAAAATCAAAATCCTGCCATTGGTGCTCACTAGCAGGCCGCATGTTTAATGTTAGTTGCTGACCTTCAAGGTCAGTGACAAGGGAAATCATTTACGTCTTAAACAGTGGTTCAAAAATCAACTTACTGATCATATAGGGAACTTTGCCGATAGCCCTGATGCAGGTGGCGCAACAATACCATAATTACCGCTGCTAAGGGTAATGCTAATAGCATACCGGTAAAGCCAAACAGCTGTCCGCCGGCCATCACGGCAAAGATCACCGCCACGGGATGCAGGCCAATACGATCACCGATTAACAATGGTGTTAACACCATGCTTTCCAACACCTGGCCAACGGTAAAAACAATCGCCACGGCCACTAGCCCCAAGGCTGAATCAAACTGAAACAAGGCCACAATAACCGCAACCGCAAAACCCACGGCAAAACCAAGATAAGGCACGACACTGGCCAAACCCGCCAATAAACCAATCAACATGGCATAATCTAAATCAATTATGGCTAGGCCTGTGCCATAGATTAACCCCAAACTAACCATCACCAATAGCTGACCGCGAACAAAGGCACTCAGCACCTCATCACACTCAGTTACCCACAAGGTCACCTTTGGTTCAATATTACGCGGCAAAATATCGCGCATATTTGCCACCAGCACATCAAAATCCCGCAACAGGTAAAAACTCACCACGGGCACCAATACCGCAGCACCAACAAAACCAATTAAGCCCAAGGTAGAAGCAGTTAAATAACTCATTGCCTGCGCAGCAATACCACCTGCTTGTTGCCATTCCGAGGACAAGGTTTTTGCCAATAGATCTAATTCCAAGCTCTGCAAGTCAATGTCTAAACGACTTTGTAGATAAGGCAGCATGGTCTGATTTATCCAACTTTGAATTTCAGGTAGCAAAGCCAGTAAGGATTGCACCTGACGAAAAAAGGTCGGTAATGCTAACAACAAGGCCACACAGACGATACTAACCAAGACCATGAATACCCCCACCACAGCCATGGTTCGGGAATAACCCCTTGCTTCAAGACGATCAGCAAACGGATCCATCATATAGGCAATACCAATGCCAATGACAAATGGCCCGAGAATGGGCTGCAGCAGATAAATCAATACTGCCGTGAGTACACCTACAATTAAGAAAAACCAGATTTGAGACTGGGTCATGAAGCCTTATTACCTATGCTCAGATGGATCACTGCCACACATAATATGCGGTGTGAGCACTTTGACTAGCACTGTACGCATTAGCCTGCTGGCCGTCAAGCAAGGCTAAACGAGACTCAAGCTCAAGACTAAGTAGCAATTTCTTGGCCTCACCCTGATGTGTCACCTTCAATAGTAAGGTATCCGCTTGCAGACTAACCAATTGCACCTTGCTGACGCTGCTAATGGCACCTAATAACTGCAATAAATCGGCGTAGGCCGTCAGCGACGTTATGCCCTGCACCTGCAGCAATAATTGGCCCCTGTTGTTAGTATCTGTCTGCAACGCATAGCGTTGGACCAACATGGCACCTAGTTGCTCAGTTAGCTGGCCAAGTAACAGGTCTAATTGTGGCGCTTCCAGTTGCCAGGCTTCCGTACCGTCGGGCAGTTTTAGTTGGCCTTGCGCGTGCCAATAACTGTCTATGGTCTGATAAATACGGCCAATGATGATACCCTGCGCCTGATAACGTTGAGAAGCCTGCTCTATGGGTTGCCAAAATCGCCCACCAATATCGCTGACACTCACCTGACTCTGATCCGTAAGGTCCATCAAAGGCAGCAGCAAAGGTATGCCGCGCAGCTCAGATTGCTGATGTAGCATCAGCGCTTCGGCGTGACCATCATCACCGATCACCTCCTGCATTCCCTGGCGTTCGATCACCAACCAAGCTATCAGATTGGCGCGCTCGCCGCTCCAAATTGGCAGACCAGCTTGACGAAGTAAATAATCAAGTGCCTGCTGATCAAACCTGATTTGCAAAAACTGGCGATCCTCGTCCAATTGCAAGGTGGCTATATGGCTAACGTAATCTGCTGCTGTCTGCTGGGCTTGCTTGATCACCGGTGCCTGCTGACTCGCAACACTACCGGTTAACTCCGTCACCACCTGCACAAATGCCTGAGCAATGGCTTGTTGTTCGGTGACCGATGCGTTCAACGCCACCTTGGCCACATAAATATCTGTATTGGCAGAAGCC
>JAERSU010000027.1 GCA_016845445.1 Oceanospirillaceae bacterium
GGGTGGTGCTGGGGGGCGGTAACGACCGCCATATCGGGGTTTCATGATTACAACTTCATTAATTGGGCAATGGCTACGGGAATAGCCGTTTCAACGCGCAAAATTCTAGCGCCAAGACTGATGCTGGTAAAGCCCTGTGCGGCTAGCTTGTCGACTTCGTAATCAGTGAAGCCACCTTCAGGACCAATTGCCAAGGTGGTAGAGTTAAGGCTGGCTGCTGGTGCCGCTTGGGCATGCCGTGGGTGAGCTACTAGGCGCTGGCTATTCCCTGCCCAGTCATTGAGCTGATCTTCGACAAAAGGTTTGAACAATTTGGCACAGCTAACTGTGGGCAGATGGGTCAAACCGCCTTGCTCCATGCCGAGACAAAGATTGTCATGTAGCTGTTGCGCTTGGAGAAAGGGTGTTTGCCAGTAGCTTTTTTCCACCTTGGCGCTATTGATGAGCTTTATTTCGGCAACCCCAAGGGTGGCGCAAGTCTGCACAATGCGGCGCAGCATTTTGGGCCGTGGCACGGCTAACAAGAGCTTTAACGGCAGTGGAGCGGGGGCTTGAGCAGTGAATTGAATGGCTAGTTTGCTGAATTGCTCATTGTGCTCAACTAGGGTGCCAGTACCGACCATACCATTCACTTGGCCAACACGAACTGTATCGCCAAGGGCGGGTTTGATCACCTTGCATAGGTGCTCGTGGCGGCGCTCATTGGTGAGGGTGAGGAACTGATGTTGGTCTAGTTCTGTGGCATTAAATAACAAAATGTTCATGTTAAGCGGTCGATCAGGGTATTTGGGCAGGCATTAAAATAAAGCCTGAGTATAATACGTTATTGCGAGGAACCTCCACCCGTCATTGCGAGGAGCGTAGCGACGTGGCAACCTTGTTGAGGCGAAGTGCAATTCTGGATGAGATTGCTTCGCTTCGCTCGCAACGACGATTGATGAGCCTCGCACGACGATTGATGGGGCTCGCAATGAAATGGAGAATGAGTCATGCATATTATTGGTATCGCCGGTGCTTCCGGTTCGGGTAAAAGTCAGTTGGCAAGTAACATTCAGCACAGCTTTGATGATGCCGATGTGATGTTGTTATCCGAAGATAACTACTATAAAGATCAGCGTAATTTATCCATGGCGCAACGTAATCTCATGAATTACGATCACCCTGATGCCATGGACCATGCGCTGTTGGCCGACCATTTGGCGGAGCTAAGCGCTGGCCGCTCTGTGTGCCGTCCAGTGTATAGCTTTCATGATCATTGCCGGACCTTGGAAACGGTGACCATCAAACCACCAAAGGTTTTGATTCTAGAAGGCATATTGTTATTTAGTGAGGAAAAGCTGCGCAATCTGATAGATCTTCGTGTGTTTATGGAAGTGCCTTTGGATATCTGTTTAATCCGCCGTCTAGAGCGCGACGTGCACGAACGTGGCCGTTCTATGGAATCCGTTATCACGCAGTATCAAACCACCGTTAGGGATGGTTATTTGGAGCATATACTGCCTTCTCGTAGTTATGCTGATTTGCTGGTGCCAGAAGGCGGTGACAACCCCGCGGCGGTGGCCATGCTCACTGCGCGTATTCAGGTCATGTTGACGGAGTAGGCCACGCAATGACCGGAGAGGTCGCATTTGCGTAAGTCCGCAGGTTGACCTGTTCAGCCTGCCTCTTCTAGACTGCAAGCATTGAAGTTTAGAGAGTAAACCCATGAAAACAATTATTTTAACGGTTGTGAGCCCGGATCGACCTGGTCTGGTACAAATCTTGTCCGATGTTATTGTCAGCCATGAAGGAAGCTGGGGGCAGTCTAGTATGGCCAACCTGGCTGGTCAGTTTGCTGGTATTGTTACCATCACGGTAGATAAAGCCAATGCCTCTGCTTTACGCAGGGACCTTGAAGCCTTGAATAACGATGGCATGATGGTCACGGTAAGTGATGCTGGTAGTGATATTGATACTTCACTACCGGTTATCTGGTTGGAAATCACCGGCCATGATCAGCCGGGTATCGTGCATCAAGTGTCCGGTGTTTGTAGTGAGCTTGGCGCTAACCTATTGAGCTTGGAAACAGGCGTGGTGAGTGGTTCTATGTCTGCCGAGACCCTGTTTGTGGCCAATGCCGAAGTGCAAATTCCGCAAGACTTAGAAGCGGAGACCATTCAGACCGCATTGGAAGCCCTGTCGGATGATTTGATGGTGGATATCGTCATGTCAGAAGACTAGCTTCTGCTTTCCGGCTAACTACACGTATACCTTTGGTAGGCGCAGGCCCACGCGGGTCATGACTTCATAACCAATGGTGCCCATGTGGCTGGCCACTTCATTAGCGGTTAACTGCTTGCCCCAAAAACACACGGGCGAGCCAATCCCTGCACCTTCCAGATCGGTAATATCCACCGTGACCATGTCCATGGAAACACGCCCAATGAGGGGGGCCTGCTGGCCATTTACCAATACCGGTGTGCCCGTTGGCGCATGGCGTGGGTAGCCATCGGCATATCCCATGGCAATGGTGGCAATGGTGGTCGGTCGCTTAGCAGTCCAGGATTGCGCATAGCCTACGCCTTGTCCCGTTTCTATGTGGCGGGTGGAAATGACCGCTGAATTAAGCGACATGACCGGTGTTAAGCCGTCATTGCTTGAGTGGGCGCCATCTAGGGGGGTGTTGCCGTATAGCATAAAGCCTGCTCGGTTCCAGGTGCCATGGGCCTCTGGCCAGGCCATGATGCCCGCTGAGTTGGCTAGGCTAAAAGGCATGGCTTTTTGCGGTAAATGAGTCTTGAAAAAGTCAATTTGCTGCTTGGTAAATGGGTTTTGCAGTTCATCGGCACAGGCAAAGTGACTGGCCATTAAGATGCCGTCGGCCACATTGGGGCTGTTTTCTAACATCGGTAACAGATGTTCAAAACGGAAGGGCGCCAATCCCAGACGGTGCATGCCCGTATCCATTTTAACCCACACTTTTACAGCTTGTGTTAGCTTGGCCTTCACCAGGGCATCCACCTGCCAAGGATCTTCAACCATTAACCAGAAGTCCTGCTCGGCGGCGGTGACAATCTCATCGGCGGTAAAGGTGCCCTCAAGCAACAAAATGGGTTTTGTAATACCGGCTTGGCGCAGTTGTATGGCTTCTTCGATACAAGCCACGCCAAAAGCTGGCGCATGGGGTTCCAAGGCACGGGCACAGGCCACCGCCCCATGGCCATAGGCATCGGCTTTGACGATGGCCATGGTCTGGGAATTCGGGGCCAGCTGACAAGCCCATTGATAATTGCTTATCAGTGCTTGTAGATCGACCTGAATGTGGGCTGGACGTGCCATGGTGATTTCCTTTCAATAGCTGTCATTGCGGGGAGCGCAGCGACGCGGCAATCGGTTGGCGATGGCCGCGTTAGGCTAACAATGACGTCTTAATAGTTAAACTTACCAGCAGAGTACAGCTTGGCCGCCTGTTCCCACACAGGTCCTGGCTTGCCGTCACCTATAGGTTGACCATCCAGTTCAATTACTGGGGCAATTTCTTTACTGGAACTGGAAATCCAGATCTCGTCAGCATTGCGGACTTCGTCCATGGTGACCGGGCGCTCTTCCACTGGAATAGAACCATCTTCGCGAATGACACCTAGGGCGATTAAGCGGGTGATGCCGGGCAGGATTTGAGCGTCCAATTGTGGTGTGATGACCTTGCCGTCCTTCACGATGTAGGCATTACATGCACCGCATTCGGTCAATTCATTGTTAGCATTATAGAGCAATACTTCGCCGTTACCCTGGGAGTAGCCAGCTTGGTAGTGCATGACGTTACCCAACAAGGAGATGGACTTGATGTTGCAGCGCTTCCAACGCTTGTCCTGCATGCTGGAAACCTTGTAACCCTTCACCTTATCACGCTCGGGGATGGGTGCCGGTGGGATGTCCGTTGGCATGGCAAATACCGTTGGTGGTACTCGTTCTGGGTCTGGGTATGGGTGGTGACGCTTGTCGTCAGCACCGCGGGTAACATGGAGATACAGGCCTAGTTGAGGTGCTGGGTTGCGGGCGATCAGTTCTTCACACACTTGACGCCATTCATCACGGCCCCAGTTGAGGCCGATCTCTAGGGCGTTTAAGCCGTCGATCATGCGATCGATGTGCGGGCCAAAACCAACCATCTTACCGTCGTAGGATGGAATTACTTCGTAGATACCGTCACCAAACAAGAAACCGCGGTCCAGAGGGGAAATGCGGGCTTCTTCCAGCGGCAGGTATGCGCCGTTCAGATATGCAATAGTCATGGTATTGTTGCTCATGTTAATTGGAGAAAACTTCTCCAGGGTTAGATTGGGATTGAATCAACTGGCTGGCACTTTCGGCCAACAGTTGCGGTAGTATGCGATCTTCGTCCTGGCGCCAACCACTGCAGAAATGCAACAGGGGTGGTTCAGGCTGAATGGTCAAGCGTTGTAGGCGACCAGCTTCGATGGCTGGTTCCACTAATGGGTCCGTTAACAAGGCCACGCCGGCACCTTGCTCGGCCATGGCTAATAGGCCTGCGACAGAGTTGCTGGTATGCAGCTTTGGCATATCGGCCTGGTCTTGGAATAGTTGTTGCAGGTGACGCCCAGGACCTGTGGTGATCGGGAAGCTAAGGATAGGTAGCAAGCTTAGGTCTTGCACCGTGGCCACAGGGTGTTGTAAGGCGAATGCAGGGGTAGCTACCCAGGACTGAGGGTAGGCACATAGGGGCTGGGTGTTGATGCCACCCTGGCCACTATAGACCATGAGCGCCAAGTCCAATTGGTGTTCTTGGATTTGCTTGTACAAAGCCTGACTTAGATCGATAGTCAGTTCGAACTGAATCATGGGGTGCTGTTCACGCCAGACCTTGAGCAGGTCCGTGAGCCATAAGTGGGCAACGGTGTCAGCGATACCGATGCGGAAGACGCCTTCTTCAGGTGCCTTGTCATTCAATTGTGCTTTCATCTCGTTGTTGATGGCAACCAGACGTTCAGCGTAAGGCAGTAGCTGCATGCCGCGGGTGGTTAATTGAGTGCCACTTTGATCACGCTTGAACAGTTTTACCCCCAGCTCCTCTTCCAAGGTGGCAATGCGCGCTGAAATCGCCGGTTGAGAAGTATGTAACTGGGTGGCAGCTGCGTGGAAGCTACCTAAAGTAGCGACCTTGATAAAGCTGTTGAGGTTACGAATACGCATAAAGTGCTCTCAGGGGCAAAAGCCCTAGTTAGTTGCTGTAGCCGATGGCTGCACGAATTTCCGCAATCACAGATAAACCTTCTGCAGGGCTTAAACCGTCTTCGGTGAGTTCGTTAATACGGGTGACACCATCCACGCTGCCCAGTTCAGACAGGTAGGCCAAAATAGCTTCTGGATCGATGCGCGCCAACAGGTCTTCGCCCTGCCAAATGCTGAGGAAAGCGATGAGGCCGTAGGCTCCCCAGTTGGATACGTCGGCAACCAGTAGTTCGTCACAGGTGGTGGTGGCGGGGACAATGCTCAGTTCTTGCAGTGCCGCACTGACATTGCCCATGCCAATTTCATTACCGCCATCACCAATGGCCAACGTAGGGCAGGTCGATTTGTTCATAAAGGTGTCAAAGCAGGCAGTGCGTGCACTGATGCTTTCGCCACGCATATTGTAATAGCCACCGTCTGCGGCTTGACCTGGGCGCTCAATAGCAATGATCGCTTGTGGCTGGTAATGAGCTAGAGCTTGCTCTGCTTCGGCCTCACGTTGATCGTGTTCGCCCACCTTGATTTCATGGGTGCGATACTTATCATTGAGGGCGCCGACAATAGGTTGGCCGCACACGATGACAGGTTTGGCACCTAGGTACTCCAGGGTTTCATAGATGGCGATAGCGCCTACGGGACCATCGGTTTCAAAGGTATCGACCACGGGAAACCCAGTGCCAATGAGAATGTGACCGGTTTTATCGCGCAACAGTTGCGCGGCGCGCAGGCAATAACCAGCCTGCAGGGCAGGTTGCACCTTCTTCATGCCACGCAGGTTACGGGCTACCAGAATGTCTTCAATTTGTTGACTTAGTTGCTGTAAATCTTGGCTCATGATTCTACTCATCAATAGCGGTTAATTGGGTGTTGTTATAACGATACACGGCCAGAGCGTTGATATTGTGGGCCTGGTGAATATCGATGGCGTTAAATTGCACGCTGTTGCCAGGGCGCAATTGCGCCAGACGGGCGGTGTCGCGTGCAATGACCGAGCCAATCTTAGGATAGCCACCAATGGTTTGACGATCGTTAAGCAAGACAATGGGTTGGCCATCGGCCGGAATTTGAATGGCACCATGGCAGATACCTTCGGACAACATTTGGCTGCTGCCGCAGGCCACATTAGGGCCTTCTAAACGCATGCCCATGCGATCGGCACGATCGGTCATGGTGTAGGTGCTGGTGAAAAACATTTGCTTGGTTTGTTCATTAAACAAATCTTCTTGATAGCCAAGCACCACGCGTAAGTCCACATCTTCTGGGTACTGTGGACGTTGTTCTTCGAGCAGAGTGTAGGTTTGTAAGTGGGTGGTTTCACAACAGTCTAATAGGTCGCCATCCACTAGCTTGCCACCATTGATGCCACCCATTTTTTCCCGCGCCACTGTGCTGCGACTGCCAAAAGACATGGGGGTTTGCAGGCCCCCAGCCACGGCCACATAGGCACGACAGCCTTGGGTAGCAAAGCCCAAATTAATACGGCTACCGGCTTTCACCTTGTGGCTAGTCCACTGATCAACTTCTTGGCCATCAATGGTTAAGGGCAGCTTGGCGCCGGTGACGGCAATGTAGGTGTCTACCTGAGCTTGCAGCTGCAAACCGCCAAAACTCAATTCTATGGCGCAAGCATCAGTGTCGTTACCCAACAAGCGGTTAGCCCAATCAAAGGCTTCGCGATCAAGGGGGCCACCGGTAGTTAGGCCAATGTTGTGCGCGCCATAACGGCCGCTATCCTGCAGCAGACTCAATAAACCGGGTTGTTTGACTAGTAGGCTCATACGATAGGCTCCAACAACAGCTGTTCATCACCGCCTTGTTGGAGAAATTCTGCACGGCTAATGGCTTCAAATTTGATTTGGTCGCCAACGTTTACCGGCATGGGAGGTTGTTCTGCCGGATTAAACATGGGGGTAGGGCATAGGCCTATTAGATTCCAACCACCTGGGGACTGGCTTGGGTACACCGCTGTTTGGCGATCGGCAATAGCCACGGCACCTTTGGGTACCTTCAAGCGTGGGGTGGCGATACGTGGGGCCGCCAAGCGCTTGTCCACTTCGCCTAGATAGGCAAATCCAGGGGCAAAACCAATGGCATACACCTGGTAAGCCATGCTCTGGTGTAAGTCGATGGTAGCTTCGATGCTTAAATTGGCACGTTGCGCCATCATGGCCAAATCAGGCCCTGATTCTTCGCTGTAGTAGACCGGCAGATGCACTAACTTGCCTTCGCTGACACTTTCGTCTGCCACCTGCTCGATAGCGGCGCGCAGCATCTGCTTAACGGCATAATGGTCAGCCAGGTGTTGATGGTAGATAACCAATAAAGAAGCGTAAGAAGGCACGAGATCAACCAATACCGGCCCCATGCTCTGGCGCAAGTATGCCGTGCAAGCACCAATTTGAGCAGAGGTGCTGGCCGCGATGACATCATTGAAGTAGATGATGAAGCTGTTTTCGCTGGCGACTTGAATACGCATGCTTGTTGTCTCAGTTAACCGTTGGTTTGCTTGATAAGGGCACGGATTTCATGAATAGCAGCAATGCCGGCGTCGTTGTCGCCGTGTACGCACAGGCTATCTACCTGCAACTGCAACACCTTGCCATTGGCGCTGGTAATGGTGCCGTGACTGACCAGTTGCTGGACTTGTGCCAGCATCTTGTCGTGGTTGTGCACGGCGCCAGGCTTGCTGCGCGCCATGAGACGCCCGTCGTCTTCATAGGCACGATCGGCAAAGGCTTCAAAATAGAGTTCTAGACCTAAAGCATCGGCTTCGGCCTTGTGCTCCTGCCAGGCAGCTGTGGCCTGCAGCATTAAACGTACAGGTCGGTGATAGCTGGCAACGGCCTGCATAACATTGGCACGCACGCTGGCATTGGCCATCATGTCATTATAGAGTGCGCCGTGTGGCTTTACATAGGCTAGGTTTAGATCTTGGCTAGCGGCCATGCCATCCATTGCGGCGATCTGATATTGCAGTAATGATTGCAGTTCGTCAGCCGAGCAGTTCATGGTGCGGCGACCAAAACCTACCAGATCCGGGTAAGCGGGGTGGGCACCTATCATGACACCGTGCTGTTTGGCTAAAGCCAAGGTGTTGCGCATGACAAGTGGATCACCAGCGTGAAAGCCGCAAGCAATGTTGGCCTGGTCTATATTGGCCATGGCTTTGGCGTCTTGGCCCATGGTCCAGGAGCCGTAGCTTTCGCCTAAATCACAATTAAGTAACATGATCGGCTCCTTACATGACAGCCAATTGGCTGTTGAGTTTATCGGTTACCAGCATGCAACCTGGTGCATGGGTAATACAAATAGGTGGCTTGGCCTGTTCTACGGCTACTTGAGGGGTAACCCCGCAAGCCCAAAATACCGGTACTTCGCCTTCTTCAATGCTTACAGCATCGCCAAAGTCAGTGTTATTGATGTCAGTGATACCAATTTGTGCAGGGTCACCAAAGTGTACTGGTGCACCGTGTACAGAGGGGAAACGGCTGCAAATCTGAATGGCACGAATGGCATCAGCTGGTTTGAAAGGCCGCATGCTAACCACCATGTTGCCGCTAAATGGACCGGCTTCTTCACAGGCTATATTGGTTCGGTACATAGGTACGTTAACACATTGGGCGATATTGCGTACTTCTAAGCCATCGGCAATGAGTGGTTCTTCAAAGGAGAAAGAGCAGCCCAAGACAAAGGCAACAAAGTCATCTTGCCAGTATTCAGTAATGTCGGTGACCTGATCGGTGGCCACACCATCTTTAAAAATGCGGTATTGCGGGATGTCGGTGCGAATGTCCAGATCACCTCCCAAGGTTTCAATGGTGTAGTCGCCTGGGTTCCTGGACATGCCCACAACCGGGCAGGGCTTGGGGTTGAGCTGACAGAACTTGAGGAAATCATTGGCCCAATCAGCTGGCAGAATGCAAAGGTTGCCTTGCACATAACCTGGGCATAGACCGGAGGTGTTGCTGGTCATTTCGCCGCGACGGATGGCATGGCGCAGGTCGACGGGGGTGGTGTAATCTGTCATGGAATTTGTCTCTGTGTTTCACTTAGTCAGAAGCTACTGCATAAACCTAGTTATGAATGCATATTTAACAAATTAACTAGCTTGCAAAGTGGAGCTATTTTGCCTTGGCTTTGGCGCCCTGTCTAATCAAAGTTTTCAACACTCTTGATAAAAAAATAATATCAGCTGATAAGAAAAAAATCTCTATTGATGCTTATTTAAGCCAAATATGTCTTTATTCAAGTGTTATTGATTGAAAAAACTTTCAAAGGAACTTTCTTCCTTAGCTGATAATCGAAGCTTATTATAGCGTCTTTTTAAGCCTTCTATTTGGGCCAGATTTGGGCTTTATTTGTGACCAGCTTGGGCCCAAGTTGGGCCTAAGTTGAACATGGCATAGCAGTCAATAGTGTTGCCTGTCACAGGCGCATACAAATGCTTGTGAAAGACGTAAAATAAACCCCTCGACTAATTATGGATATAGTTTAATGACTTGGATGTTTTCTCGCCTACACAAGGCCAGCTGTTTACTGTTTGGCAGTGTGCTATTTAGCACCTTGTACGCTTCCTTGGCTTGGGCAGATTTTAGTCAGCGCCAAGATGTCTTGGCTTGGCTAAATGCCCAGCAGGATCTGGGCTATGAACAACAGTATGTGAAGACTCTGTTGCAGCAAGCGCCGTATCAGCAACGGGTAATACCGGTTTTACAAAAAGCCCCAGAGCGTAAACTAGTATGGCAGGACTATCGATCTAGATTATTGGTGCCAGCGCGCATTAAGGCAGGCAAGGCCTTCATGGCCAACCACCACGCCTTGTTAAGAAAAATTGAACACCAGTATGGTGTTGAGGCTGAGTACCTAGTGGCCATTATTGGCGTTGAAACTAGCTATGGCAGTTATACAGGTAAATTTCCCGTATTAGGTACCTTGTTAACCTTGGCTTTTGAACATCCGCGCCGGCAGGCTTTTTTTCAAAAAGAACTGGCGCATTTTTTACGCTTAAGCCATCAGCATCAATTACCCGTGTTGGCCCTCACAGGCTCGCCAGCTGGGGCTATGGGAACGGGGCAGTTTATGCCCTCTAGTTATCTGGCGTATGGTGTGGATGGTGATGATGATGGCCGCATTGATCTGTTCACGAGTACGGCCGATGTCCTAGCAAGTGTGGCCAATTATTTAGTCAAGCATGGTTGGCAATATGATTTGCCGGTCATGAAACCAGTTAGCCAGGTCACCAGAACCACTAATGTTAGCCAACGTCCCAGTATAGGTGGCGACAGTTTGTTGCAGTGGTGGAATAGGGGGGTGAGCTTGCCGGATGCCTGGCGGGGCAGGGTGGCTGATACGGATAGATTTCGTTTATATGCC
>JAERSU010000028.1 GCA_016845445.1 Oceanospirillaceae bacterium
CAGTGAAGCCTATGGTGAAACCATTGATGGCCGTGCCCGTTATGACTTGGAACCCGGTCACAGCGCGGCCAAGCCAGGCCTACGACGTGTGAATGCCCCAGTAGAGGTGGCGGACAGCTACTACAAAGCCAGCATGGACAGCGGCATGACCGATTGTGTGGCTGATCTAATTGGCCCCAATGTGAAGTTCCACCACGCCAAGATCAATTCCAAATTGCCAGGTGGCAACACCCTGGTGAAGTGGCATCAGGATTTTCCTTTTACTCCTCATTCCAATGATGATCTAGTCACGGCCCTCTTGTTAGTTGATGATGTAACTGATGAAAATGGCCCCCTAAAAGTGGTGGCCGGTTCCCATAAAAAAGACATACACAGCCTTTGGCACGATGGTGTGTTTACCGGTGCTATCGACAATGATATGGCCCAATGGTGTGAAGACAATGCGGTGATATGTAAGGGCAAAGGTGGTTCTGCGGTGTTTATGCATACCCGTACCCTGCATGGTTCTAGTGTTAACAAGTCAGCTAACGCACGCACTATACATATCTCGGTGTTCTCCGCTGAAGATGCCATCGCCTGTTCGCCCAATCCTGTGCCTAACAAGTACCAAGGCTTGGTAGTGCGCGGTGAGGCCACGGGCCGTATTCGCACATCCGATTTTGCTATGGAAATGCCCGCCATGCCTGAGAAGGCGTCGTTCTTTAGCCAGCAAGAGCATCACGATGACGCGGCTTAAGATAGTCAGGTTAGAGAATTAGGCTAAAAAAAAGGCTTCGCCATGTGACGAAGCCTGAAAATAAGCAGCACCATATAGAACGCGTGAATGGTGTGCCTAATTGAGGAATAACAGAAGGATTTGCTTAGGCCGCCATCTGCACCTTGCGGACTTTAGACGGCGAAATAGCAAATTTTTGTTTAAACAAACAGCTGAAAGATGTGGATGAGTTGAAGCCACAAATGCGAGCTATTTGACAAATTTTAAAACTAGTATCATTGATTAGGTAATGGGCATAACGTAGGCGGATGTCCATGTACACCTTGCTTGGCGAACTTTCAAGGCAGGCAGCAAATTGACGTTCCAAATGACGGCGAGAAAGCCCTAGCAGGTCTGCCAACTCACAGATGCTCAGGGGCTCTTCCAGATTGTTTTCCATCAGTTCTAAGGTATCCTGCAATACACGGGGCATCTGTATGTTAGTGCCCATGGCATTGCGGATGTAGGCGGTGGTGCTGGTGTGAGTTAACAGCATGTGATCTTGTAGATCATCAGTGATTACCGCGCCCGCCGGTAAACGGGATGGCAGGTTGGTAACCTGCTGCAGATAATCATTATGTTCCAATACACTGGTAAATTGCATGGTACTCTCGCTTTTTATTGGTTAATCGTGACGGCACTCACCCCGGAGGGCGGTGGGCATCAATTGCTTAATATCTGCGCTGCTATAACCAGCAGCAAGTAGATAATGTAATTTGGTAAAGGCGGCCTCTAGGGTTAGGTCAACACCGCTTACAATACCTATTTGATTCAGGCTATCCCCGGTGGCGTAGCTTCCTTGGAAAACACCACCAATCAAACATTGGCTAAGGTTCACCACCACAATGCCATCTTGGTTGGCTTTGGCTAGGCGGTCCATCAAGGCCTTGTTGGCATCGGGTGGGTTGCCTACGCCATAGGTCTGTAAAATCAGCGCTTGTACTTTGTTGCTGTCCAGCAAGGCATCCACCACACGTGATGGCACACCCGGATACATGGGCGCAATCATCACCGCATTGCCGTCAAAGGTGTAGTGGGCAAAATTGGGTTTGGTGGGTTTAAGCACCAAATCCTGGCGCATGTCGACGTCGATACCGACCTTGGCAATATCCGGAAAGTTGGGCGAATGAAAGGCATCCAGTTGCATGCTCTTCAATTTGGTTGAACGATTGCCGCGCAACAACTTACCGTTAAAGTACAGGCACACTTCAGGCACCGCATAGTTGGCCGCCAGCATCATGCTAATCACTAGGTTGCTAAGGGCATCATTACGCACCTTGGCTAGTGGGATCTGGGAGCCTGTTAGAATGACTGGCTTATCAATCGGTCCTAAAATAAACGACAAGGCCGATGCCGTATAAGCCATGGTGTCGGTGCCATGTAAAACCACAAAACCATCAAACTTGTGCCAATGCTCCTGCAAAAGGTCAGCGATGGCTACCCAGTCTTTGGGGGTGGAATTAGAGCTATCAATTAGGTGTTCTGTTTCCAGCAGGTTGTAGAGGGGTAACTCGGTACCGCCTAGGTTTTGGTTTTCCAGTTGCTCATGCAAACGCGCAGGGAAGTTATGGCTGGGCACATAGCCACTCTTCGACTCCACCATGCTAATGGTGCCGCCAGTGTGCAGAATGAGGATGCGCTTAGTCATGCAAAAGTGGGCCAAAAACTTATTGTCGTTATAGTCTGCCTATTCAAACAAACTTTTATTTGCACTCCTATTTGTCTACTTGATGCTATTTGATGCTTTAAGGTGTTAATATGGCATCAAATAGAGTCAAAATATGGCTATTTTTGTTTCCTATTGGAAACATTTGGGTTTTATGCTCTGTATTGGTGCAAAAATATGAATGATGATTTTAGTGCTAACCTAAAACTACTCTGTAGTTATTACAAATCCATAACTGACGTGTGCCGGCGTTTGGACATTAACCGCGCGCAGTTCAATCGCTACCTGTACGGTCGTAGCCGGCCATCGGCACATACTTTGCGGCGTTTTTGTGATTTTTTTGGTGTGGAGGAGTATGAGATGCTTCTGCCCCATGAACAGTTTCAGCGCCTTATTCAGGTGCGCCCCCACGTGCAGCAAGAAATACCAAGTAGTTCGCCAATGCATGACCACATGGATAAGCTTGCGCAGTTTAGTAGCACTGAACTGGAGAAATACCTCGGCTATTATTTTGAGTATTATTATTCCTTTGCGGTGCCGGGCAAGATTTTACGTAATCTGGTGCGTATGGAATTGCGTGATGGACAGGTGGTGTATCAACGGGTGGAGCGGTTACAGCAACCGGGTGGCGATGTGCACCACAACAAATACCTGGGCATGGTGTTGATGACGGATCGATTGTTTTTAATTGACTACGAATCCGTTAACCGTAATGAGGTCACCCAAACTATTTTGTTTACTTCTTTAAAACATCGCGTGTCACGTATTAGCGGCTTAAAAATGGGGGTAGCCGATAACGTCGAGCGTATGCCCTGTGCGGCGAGGGTGGTATATGAAGCCTTAGGTAACAATATCGATGTGCGTAAGGCTTTACGTATGTGTGGTTTGCACGACGCCGATGATAGAAGCATTGATGAATCCATTAAGATCACCATCGACAATCACGTAGGTGCCTCAGATTGGCACCTACGTGGCCGAGCTATTTAATTACTTCTTTAAGCTTTGCGGACGTCAATAAAGGTATCGTTGTAGACCGCACCACTAGCGATGTCGGTGCGTGTATCCACCGGTATAAGTGCGTTGGCAGTCAGGCCAGTATCGCTGGTGCAGCACCAGGTACCTTTGGGGCTATAAACCACCCCTGGCTGCACATCGTTGCTTACCCTTACCATAAGGGTGACCTCAGCCAAATCATTCCACGCCACTATCTTGTCCCCATCCGTCAGCTCTCTGGCTTTAGCATCGAGGGGATTGATTTCCAACTCTTCCTGCCCTTGGCTATCAGCATGATGACCAAAGGTGGAGTTGGTGCGCTTGTCAGAACTTGGGGTAATCAGTACCAGAGGCAGGGGGCGTTGGGTTTCCCGGTAGCTAGGTACACCGCAGCCGTATTCAGCTTCTAGCTGGGCGTCATAGAGGTGTATCTTACCATCATGGGTATTGGGCATGACCGTATCACACAGGATGGCATCTTGGCCGTCAGCGGTGGTCATGGCAATGGCCTTGTCGGTGGGCATCTGGCTAGGTGGCTGACCGTTAAACACCCCATGGCTTGGGTCCATGGCAGCGTCGATTAGTTCACTGTCACTGGCTTTGAAAGCGTCTTCGTTATAGCCAAACTTGGCCGCCAAACGACGGAAGATTTCGGTATTAGGCAGGCTTTCACCTACACAGGGAATCACAGGTTCTGCCCGTTGGATATAATTGTGTCCATAGGCGCCATAGATGTCATGGAATTCGAAATGGCTGGCGGCCGGTAAGATTACATCACACATGGCCATACTATCGGTCATGACCAAATCAATGCCAACACTAAACAGGTCTTCCTGTTGCAAGGCCTTAATCATGTTGGCCTGATCGGGATGCACGGCAATGGGGTTATGGTTGTAAATTACCACCGCCTTAAGGGGAATCTTCATGTTCTCATCGAGTAGCTTTTTGCCCACCTCAATGATATTGATGGTACGGGTGTCGGCCTTTATGCGGCGATTTTGCTCGAGGCGCTCCGGCGTCTTGGGGGCGAGCATACCGCATCTACCAATGATGCCAGCGCCAAGGCGGCCATGATTGCCGGTTAGCACTTGCAGCGCGTAAGCCGCGCGCGTACTGGCTCCGCCATTGCGAGTACGCTCAAGGCCCACACCAGCAGAAACAGACACTTTGCTGGCGTTCGCATACAAATCCGCAAATTCATGGAACTGGTCGGCGCTGATGCGGCATAGATGTTCCACATCTGCCACCGAATACTGGCGGGCTTGCTGCATGTAGGCATCAAAGCCTGTGGCCCACTGTTCGATAAAGGCCATATCTAAAGCATCGCGGCGTTCCAGTTCTGCAGCTAAGGCCATGGCCAGCACGACGTCGCTGCCTGGGTACACAGGCAGATGTAGGTCAGCTTTGCTGGCTGCCACAATACGCTTAGGGTCAATCACCACCAGTTTGGCACCCTGTTGCTTGGCTTTGTTGATTTCCCGCATAAAGTGCAGGTTCGAAACGGTTACATTGTTGCCCCAAACAACGATTAAATCCGAGTGCTGAGCTTGTTCTGGGGCCATGCCAGGGGTGGCACCATAGAGGCTGTCATAGGCACGGCTGCCGGTACCAGCGCAAAGGGGGCCGCGGTCTAATTGGGAGGCGCCTAACTCATTAAAGAAACGACTGGCCATCGAACCTAGGCCTAGTTCGCCATGGGGGCCAGCGTAGTTTAGGGGCAATACAGCTTGTGGCCCGTGGCTGGCAATGGCTTTACTTAGGCCCTGATGCACAATATCCAGTGCGGCCTCCCAGCTTATGGCCTGAAATTGGCCGGAACCTTTGGGTCCCGTGCGCTTTAACGGCTGGGTGAGGCGTTGCTCGCCATGAACTAAATCTGGGTAGTAGCGCGTGACCTTGGTACACACCTTGGCCGCCGTATAGGGGTTGGCGTCAGAACCCCGTACGTCAATAATTTGGTCATTAGCCACCTTGACACTGAGACTGCAGGTATCGGGGCAATCAAGTGGGCAGACACTGGCTAGGGTCTTAATTTCAATAGACTGGTTCATGGCTTGTGCACTACTAAAAATAATTGGTAATTCATGGTAGCGGATATTGATTGTAGGTGATAGAACCAATTATTTGCATTTTAACCTTTGCATAGATACCACTTTGGTCGGGCTTGGTGCGCAACAGGGTTATTGCAGGGCGCCCTTGGCTCAGGCAAGATGCCACTAGAGATTTCATTGACGCAGAGTAAGCCCTATGCCCAGTTTAGATTTCGATTTTGTTCGCGCAAGCTTCCCGGCGTTTAATGAGCCGAGTTTGGCTAACACGGTGTTTATGGAAAATGCGGGTGGTTCGTACATGTGTGCGCAAGTTATGCGCCGCCTAGATAGTTATGTACGTCAACTTAAGCTGCAGCCTTATCATGGCAGCCTAGCGGCAACCAAGGCCGGGCAATGGATGGATGCGAGCTATGATGCTCTTACGCCCTGGTTAAATGTGACTGCTGAAGAGGTTTTTTTTGGCCCATCAACGTCGCAAAATACCTATGTGTTGGCGCAGGCAGTGATGGGCTGGATACAGC
>JAERSU010000029.1 GCA_016845445.1 Oceanospirillaceae bacterium
ATTCGGGGATGGCCATGAGAATACCTGCAGGCATGCCGGCCGCGACAATTTTGCGCAGGCCATCCTGCACGGCTTGTTGTACCTCAGGGGCAGCAGGCTTGCCTAGGTAACCCATATCGGCAGCCATATCAGCAGGGCCAATAAACACACCATCAATGCCTTCTACTTGTAGTATCTCATCCAAGTTGGCGAGGCCTTTTTGGGTTTCGATCTGCACCAGTAAGCACACTTCATCGTTGGCCGTTTGTAGATAGTCAGGGATGCGGTTGTGTGAGGAGGCTCGGGCTAGAGCGGCACCAACGCCACGTACACCCTTGGGTGGATAGTTCACCGCGCGCACAAGTTCGCGGGCCTGTTCTGCGGTATCCACCATGGGTACCAAAATGGTTTGGCAGCCAATATCCAAGATCTGCTTCAGCATCCAGTTTTCGCCAATGACAGGGCGAATTACAGGGCTAGAGCTGGAACCTTGTAGGGCATGCATTTGTGCTAGCAGGCTGGTGATGTCATTGGGGCCGTGTTCGCCATCAATGAGTAACCAATCAAAACCCGCACCACCGGCGATTTCAGCGGCATTGGCACTACCCATGCCGAGCCAGAATCCAATTTGGGTTTCGCCAGCTTTGAGCCGACGCTTAAATTCATTTGTTGGGGCGGGCATAGGGAGTCCTTTTTCAATAAGGGTCTGACCCCTTGGGGTCAGACCCTAATGTTGGTATTACTCAAAGTGCAGATCAACAGAGCCAAAATCACCAAAGTCGGCATGGAAGTGATCACCGCTGGTTGTTTCAATCGGGGCAATGAAAGAACCAGACAAGATAATCTCACCAGCACGGATGGTGTCATTGTACTGGGCTAATCGTTGCGCTAGCCATAATACACTTAAGGCAGGATCATTTAATACCGCAGCACCTAGACCTGTGGACTCAACATTGCCGTTGACCGATACAATGGCACCCAGCCAACGCATGTCCACTGCCCGTGGGTCGGCTTTGCCAGTACCAAGCACGATGCCTGCATTGGCGGCGTTATCAGAGATAGTGTCAAACACAATGCGCTGTACGCCGGTGTTAGGGCACTTGCGAAAGATGCGCGTATCCAGAATCTCTAAAGACGGGGCAATGTAATCGGTGGCGTCTAGTACATCTTCCACAGTCAGATTATCACCTGAGAGATCTTTATTCATAACAAAGGCGATTTCAGCTTCAATACGAGGCTGAATAAAGCGTCCCTTGGGGATGGTGGCACCGTTGTCAAACAGCATGTCATCAAACAGGATGCCGCTATCGGGAATATCGATGTTTAAGGCTTGCTGCATGGCGCGAGACGTTAAACCGATCTTGTGGCCGATGACTTTGCGACCACGGGCGATCTTTTCATCAACCCAACCATACTGGATGGCATAGGCATCTTCCATGCTCATGCCAGGGTGCATCACCGACATCAGGTCTGTCTGCTGGAGGCTGGTTTCAGCCTGATCAAGCCGCTTAGCAGCAGCTTGAATCTGTTCGGCAGTCAACATGGTTTATTACCTCTATTGCTCGTCGGCAATGCCGTTACGTAGGCAGCCAATGCCTTCGGCTTCCACTTCTACCACGTCACCTGGCTTTAGGTATACAGGTGGATCAAGGCGAGCACCAGAACCCGTTGGTGTACCGGTAACAATGGTGTCACCTGGCTCTAAGGTTGTGAAAGTGGATACGTAGTTGATCAGGTAACGGAAGGGGAACATCATTCGACCAGTGCGGTCATCTTGACGAATTTCGCCATTCACCTTGGTGGTCAAGCGAATGTCACGGATCTGTTCTTCATCTTGATAGGCAACCATCCATGGACCAATGGAACCGGTAGAGTCAAAGTTCTTACCTTGGGTTACGTTAAACTTGGCATGACGAACCCAGTCGCGCAGGGTGCCTTCGTTACACAGGGTCACACCAGCAATATGATCCAGGGCATCTTCCTGGGCGATGTGACGACCACCTTTACCAATAACCAGGGTCACTTCACCTTCGTAGTCCAGCTGATCAGACGCCTTAGGTCGAATCAGTGGCGTATCGTGGCCGGTGAAGGAGCTAGCAAAACGGATGAACATGGATGGGAATGGCGGCGCTTCCTGACCATCCTTGTATTCTTCGTTACGGGCTGGGTAGTTCACACCGATACAAATCAAACGTGTACCGTTGGCAACGGGGATCTGGTAAACGAATTCGCCTTCGGCAAAGTCATCGGCTGCGCCTGCAACAGAGGCGGCTACGTCCATTAGCTTTTGCGCAGCAATAACGTCTTTAAGGGTAGGGTACTCAGCACCAATGCGCTTGGTTAGAGAGATAAAACCAGTATCGGTAACGATACCATAGTGTTCTTCGCCGTTAGCGGCAACAGTAGCAAAACGTGGGTAGTTGCTCATGTTAATTGTCCTTTGTAAATAAACCTGGCACTTTGGGGTCAGACCCTAAAGGGTCTGACCCCTGTGGATAACTTCTTTATTATTTAGCTAGCTTGGGTGGCTGATGACCTTCCATGGCAAAACAGATGTTTTTGGTTTCCATGTAGAATTCGAAGGACCAGTCACCGCCGTCACGGCCAATGCCGGAGGCCTTTACACCGCCAAATGGGGCAGGCAGGTGACGCGAGTTTTCCGAGTTAACCCAGATCATACCGGCTTCAAGCTGATCGGCAATTTTCCAACAGCGCTCGACGTTCTGGCTCCATAGGTAACCAGCTAGGCCAAATTCTACGTCGTTAGCGATGGCAATAGCGTCGGCATCGTCTTTGAACGGAATAGCGGTCAATACCGGGCCAAAGATCTCTTCTTGGGCTACGCGCATCTTATTGTCAGCCTGGGTGAATAGCGTTGGCTTAACAAAACAACCAGGTAGGTCAGCGATCTTCTCACCACCAGCAGCGATGGTGGCACCGTCTTCTACAGCGGCTTCGAAGTAGGACAATACCTTGGCTTCGTGCTCAGGGTGCACCAGTGGGCCAATCACAGTCTCTGGATCTAGGGGGTGACCAACCTTGATGTTGTTAGCACGGTCGGCAACCATGCCACAAAATTCCTCATAGATGCTTTCTTCAACCAGCAAACGAGAAGAAGAGGTGCAACGCTCACCGTTTAAAGAGTAGATCATAAAGGCAGCGGCATCGGCGGCTTTTTCTAGGTCAGCGTCGGCAAAGACCACCACTGGGTTTTTACCACCTAGTTCTAGGTGAGCACGCTTTAAGGTGTCGGCACCTTGCTTTTGGATCAAAGAACCGGTGCGGCTTTCACCCACAAAGGCCACGGCCTTGATTAATGGGTGTTCGGTCAAACGCTTACCTGCGTCTTCGCCCATGCCGTTAACCAGGTTCCATACACCATCAGGCAGACCAGCTTCGCTAGCAATTTGTACCAATAGGTTGGCCGTTAGTGGTGAAAATTCAGCAGGCTTGTGCACAATGGAACAACCAGCCGCCAGCGCTGGGGCAATCTTCCAGGTGGATAGCATAAATGGCGTGTTCCATGGGGTGATCACACCCACAGGGCCAATGGGGTAGCGCTTGGTGATGTTCACCTGACCGTTGGCGTACAAGGACTGACCGTCTTGGGCTTCCACAGCCTTGTCAGCGAAGAAGCGGAAGTTTTCCGCACCGCGGATGGCGGCCTTGGCCATAAACTTCAAGGATTGTCCGGTATCGATACACTCAAGTAGGGCAATTTCGCGCGCTCGGGCGACGATGCCGTCGGCGATAGCGTGGAGGATCTTCTGGCGCTCTTTGCCAGTCATAGCCGCCCATACTTTGAAACCGCGATCGGCCGCTTGCGCAGCCAGATCCATATCCGCTTCTTTACCACGAGCAACCTTTGCTAGGAATTGCAGATCAATGGGAGAATCAGTGTCAAACCAAGTGCCGTCTAGGGCTTCCATTGGCTTGCCATCGATAAAGTTTAGTACGCCGTTGTCAAACTGCTTTAGGTATTCAGCTGCATCGGCTTTATTCTGTTCAAAAGTACTCATGTTGTTCTCCCTTAGGCTTGGGCGTTACGAATGCGGGGGTGAATAGCGTTGGTTTTCCAGCTTAGCGGTGAGTTTATCTCACGCACTTCGATGGAAAGGGCAAAATGGGGTTCAGCCAATTGTGGCGCCAGGAATGCCACCATGGCATCACTAATGGCTTGGCCAAGACGCTTCTTGTCTTCGTCACTACGGCCTAGGCCGATACGAATAGAGACGTCAATAAAACTGTTTTCAGCTAGCAGGTCGGCGACGGCGTAATGATCCGCACGCAGGGCGCGCACACGTACGGCACCTAGTTCAAATAAACC
>JAERSU010000030.1 GCA_016845445.1 Oceanospirillaceae bacterium
TGTTGGTGTTGGTCACTGCCTGTGTCACGCCACAGTCAACGACATCGGTGCCGGTGGTTGATGAGGTTGAGCCAGCCGTCACCGAGCCTGTAGAGCCCGAACCCGAGCCCGAACCCGTTGCCTGTATACCGGACGTCAACATCGCCGAGCAGGCGGCGCTGCGTAAATTAGCCCTGGCCAACGAATGGCACAGCCAGGCTAAGTATGACAGTGCATTTGAGGCCTACGAGTCGGCATTGGCCGAAAATGCCAGCGCATTGGCCGATGCCTATGCACTATTTGGTCTTGTGGCTATGCGGTTGGACCGCGACGCTCCAACCTACGATAGGGAAATCGCGCAAATGACCATGCATGTGCTGGAACAAAGGGCCAGCTCGGCACTGGACGGCGAGGGCAGTAACGAAGCCCGATTATTGTTGTTTAGCGCCAGGGCAATGGTGGCGGCCGATATCGATAAAGACAACGTCATTGTCGAAAATCGTAATCTCAGGGAAGAACTGGCAACCAGGGAAGAAGCCCTGAAACGCCTGCGTGAACTAACCCTGGGTCGCTAGGGCTGTTTTTTTCAGGTTCAGGTCTAGCCAGTTATATCAGGTCTAGCCAGTGATTTCGCCAGGGCGCGGTTAATCGACTTTGTATCTGCCTGGTTAAATACCAGTAGTTGATCTGCGGCCAGGTCCAGGCGTCGCGATTCGGTGTTGCCCAATGGTGTCTCGCTAACTACATAAACCGGCGGCGCCGCACCTTTCCACTTGAGTTGTTCCTGCCGGGCAATGGCTTCGAGAATCTCCAGTACTGCTTCCAGCTCCATACCCAGGCCCAGCAGGATGATGTCGGGCTGTTTTTGATTAATACGTTCTACTGCCTGTGCCTGCGATGAGGCGACCATACATTGCCAGGCCTCGTCGGCCAGTTCATTGAGTAATAACTCCCGGGTGTCGGTTTCAGGTGCGATAAGTAATGCTGTACCGCGGCGATCATTGGGGTTGAGTTGGCGCAGTACAGTGGCCATGCGCTGGCGGTCGACCGGCTTGGGCAGGTAATCGGCTGCGCCAAGGTCCAGGCCGAGGTTTTTTTCGTCGAGCATTGATTGCAATACCACGGGTATATGCCGGGTGGCTTCCGTTTCCTTTAATACCGAAAGAGCGGTCCAGCCGTCGATATCCGGCATCATAAGATCCAGCAGGATCAGGTCGGGTATTTCGTTTTTGGCAATTTCTATTCCTTCTTTTGCGCTGCTGGCTTGCAGGGTTTCGTAGCCTTCCTTGTCCAGGTGCCGGCCCAGCAACAGGCGCGCTTCGGGGTCGTCGTCAATGACCAGTACCCGGGCAATGCCAGGTGACTGGCCTTCGTTGTCGCCTTCCTCTTTTAACGCAAATTCCTGCTGGTTTTCGGCGGGGATGACTTCGTGCCTGGTTGCTACCGGTAGTTTGGTTGGCAGCACAATAGTAAATGTAGTGCCTTGCCCTTCGGCACTGGTAACGTCCATGGTGCCGTCCATCAACTCAACGAACTGCTTACAGATGGAAAGCCCCAGGCCGGTGCCACCGTATTTCTTGGTGGTGCTGGAATCTGCTTGTACGAATGCCTCGAAAACGCGGCCCAGTTGTTCCGGCGTCATACCTATGCCGGTATCGGTAACGTGGTATATCACCTTGCGACTGTGGTCGTTGTAGGTAACCAGTATCGAGATTTTGCCATTTTCAGTAAATTTGCAGGCATTGCTTAGCAGGTTGAGGAATAGCTGGCGAAACTTGACGGAATCGTTATAGATGTCGGGGACGTCGTCGGCCTTTTCCATTACCAGGGCGTTGTTGCCCTTGCGCGCAATGGGCCCCATGGTGGTCAGCAAATCCTCAATAATAGCGATGCTGTCAAAGGTTTCATTGAACACAGTCATATTGCCGGATTCAATTTTTGCCAGGTCCAGCACATCGTTAATCAATTGCAGCAGGTGGCGGCCAGCACTGAGGATGCGCTGCAGATCTTCGCTGGCCTGTTCCTCATCAAGTTTTTTATGGTCGCGATAGTCTTCTATGATCATTTCGCTATAGCCGATAATCGCATTTAACGGTGTGCGAAGCTCGTGGCTCATATTGGCGAGGAAGTTGGTTTTGGCGCGATTGGCCTGGTCGGCTCTTTCCTTGGACTGTTGTACTTGCGCCATGGCGTTACGCAGCTTGTCGGACATTTCATTAAAGGCAATGGTCAGGTCGCCAATTTCGTCGTCGCTGTTGACCGGGATGTGGTAGTCGAGGTCGCCACTTCCCACCCGGATGGTACCAAAGTTCAGGTCCTTTAAAGAGCGGTTGGTGTACTGGATGAGCTGGTAGCCAAGCCCTATGGTTAGCGCCACGGTAAAGAAATAAATACTCAGCGTGATTCGGTCAGTGAACTTTACTGCTTTTTGTTGTTCCAGTGCCTGTTGTTCTGCGGCTTGTATGGCTGATGCCTCGAATTCGTTTAGCAGGCGCATGGCAGTGGTGTATTCGAGTTCGATTTGCAGCGTGGCGGGCATTTTGCCGTTGTTAAAAGCGCTGTAAAAATCCTGCCAAAGATTACTCAGGTTGGTAAAGCTGTTACTCAGCAATAAGTGGGAGTCGCTGGTTTCCGGGTTGAGAAATTGCTTGAGTTCG
The DNA here is from genome assembly GCA_016845445.1 of Oceanospirillaceae bacterium. Lineage (GTDB taxonomy): Bacteria > Pseudomonadota > Gammaproteobacteria > Pseudomonadales > Balneatricaceae > Njordibacter. Next base: position 2,637 of record JAERSU010000030.1, read on the forward strand.
TCAATTTCTGCCGCAAGGGTAGTGACGTCTCGCCTGGCCTCTTTAATTTCCCTGCCGCTCAGCCTGTCCTCGCCACTTTCTCGCAATGCATCGAGCACCAGTATTTCCTTTTGCTGGTCTTCGAGTTTTTGCCTGATGGTAACAGTGGCCAGTTGCCTGGCAACGGCGTTTTGCAGGTTGTCCAGCCCCTGGTTGCGATTTTCACTACTCACCTGGTAGGCGATATTGGCCAGGGTAAACAGCGCGAC
>JAERSU010000031.1 GCA_016845445.1 Oceanospirillaceae bacterium
TGCCCATGCCGTTGCGTTTTTATGTCACCCCGATTCGCGCGGGATCACCGGCCAGGTATTACATGTGAATGCCGGCGCAATTATGCTGGGTAGTTAGCTCTGTTGGCCGGTAACAATATAGCTGTCGGCAATTATTCAAACGTAATCAGGCTTCTGGCCACTTCACCCTTTTTAAGCGATTCGAAAGCCTTGTTGATATCTTTTAATGGCAGGCTTTGCGTTACCATTTCGTCCAGTTTCAAATTGCCGTGCTGGTAAAAGTCGACGTATTTGGGGATCTCCACACGAAAACTGCCGCCGCCCATCAGAGAGCTTTGGTAAACTTTGGAAGACAAAAAGTCCAGCCCGCTCATTTCCAGCTTGGCATCAAAGGGCATCACGCCCACCACCGTCGCGGTACCTCCGGGGCGAACCATGTCGAACATTTGCCTGACCGTTTTCGGCAAGCCAATGACTTCAAAGCCAAAGTCCACACCACCTTGTGTCAGCTCGATGACTTCACCTACCGGGTCTGTTGTTGATGCGTTAATGGTATCGGTCGCGCCAAGTTCGCTGGCCAGGGCCAGTTTATGGTCTTCAACGTCAACGGCAATAATGCGACCGGCGCCGGCAATGCGCGCGCCCTGAATGGTCGACAGCCCAACGCCTCCTGCGCCAACTACCACGACGGTACTGCCAGGCTTGACCTCTGCAGAATTAAATACCGCGCCCAACCCGGTGGTAACGCCGCATCCTAACAGGGCGGCTTTGTCGAGTGGAATGTCTGGGTCAACCCTGACCAGTGCGTTCTGTCCAACCAGTAACTGCTCGGCAAACGAGGCGACACCGGCAAACTGGTATATCTCCTTGCCATTTTGTGACAGCCGCGGTGGCTGGCCGGGTTGGCGTGCAAACTCGTCAGTCATGCAGGCGTAGGCATGACCGGTGAGGCAGTTGTCGCAATGACCACAAAATACTGAAAGACAGGTAACGACATTGTCACCCGGTTTGACGTAGCTCACGCCTTCACCCACCGCTTCGACAACACCGGCAGATTCGTGGCCTGCAGCGCTGGGTAGCTCTACCGGTAAGTGGCCGTCAAGTAAATGCAGGTCGCTGCGGCAGACACCCGCTGCAACTGTTCGTATCAGGACTTCGCCCGGACCGGGATTATCAATTTGAATATCTTCGACTTCCAGTGAGCCGGGCATCTGTCGGCAAATTGCAGCTTTCATTGTGCTTCCCCTGAATCTCTGTGTTTATCGTTAATGCGGAATGCGTAGCTTAATGCGGAATAGTAGAGCCGCCATTGGCGCGCCAGATCTGCCCGGTGCAAAAACGCGAGGCATCCGAAGCCAGGTACAGTACCAGCCAGGCCTGGTCTTGCGGTTCGCCGTACAGACCCAATGGTGACATACTTTTCATTGAGGTGACAAAACCGTCGAATTTTTCCTGGTTAATACTGCCGTCGGGGTTTTTTAAATGCCTTTGTGTAAAGTTGGTCAGCGTTGCACCCGGAGCGAGTACATTGACCCGAATACCATGCGGGCCAAATTCAACGGCCAGGTTCTGTGTGAGTTGGGCAACTGCTGCTTTGGATACGGCATATAAACCGTAATTGGGTACGGCCAGGTCTATGGCGCCTGACGCCATATTAATAATGCTGCCGCCGCCACGGGCCGACATGGGCGCTACAGCGGCCTGGCACGCGAATAATGCACCTTTAACATGAATGCCCATCACCCGCTCATATTCATCTTCGGTAAGCTCCGCCAGCGGGCCGTCGGAGGCAACGCCGGCAATATTGCAAAGAATGTCCAGCCCTCCCCATTCACCGGTGGCGCGTTCAATCATGGTGTTGACCTGTTCGCGATTGGATACATCAACTTGCTGTGCCACGGCCTTGCCCCCGGCAGCTTGAATGGAAGCTGCGGTGGTCTCTGCACCGTCCAGGTCAAAATCGGCGGCGACAACACTGGCACCAGCCACACCCAGCACTTCGGCAATTGACTGTCCAATACCGCTGGCGGCACCGGTAACCACTGCCACCCGTCCGTCCAGGCTAAATATTTTTTCTAAGTCGTGCATGGTTATCTCCTGCGCAAGCAAGTCGTAGTGTTAGGCAGTTATCGGGCAATTGCTCCTGCAATAATAGGCCCCAGTGTGTTGGCCATCATTATATGGCCTTCGTCGTCGGGGTGTATGCCGTCGGGGAAATGACTTTCCGGAACCAATTCGAGACCGGGAACTAATTGCAACCTGTTGTCACCGCCGTTTATGTGTTGATTGATGACTGTTTCGAACTGCTGGCGTAAATCTGACAAGCTGGTGCCCAGTGCGTTGGCAGTGTTTTCTGCATCCTGTCGCAGTATCGGGCTAATCGCCACAATGGGGGTGTCGGGGTGCCCGTTTCGCAGCAGGTCAATAAAAGCATGCAGGCCTGCGGCAAATAGCGCAGCGCTGTGGGGTGTTCTGGTCCAGCAATTGGTGCCGTGGGAAATACTAATGACATCGGCTGGCAGTGAAGCGATATCCAGCGCCGACTGTATTTCACCGCGGGCTGAACCGGCATAACCCAGGTTGACGACATCGAGCTTGTGTTGCCGTGCAGCTACATGGGGCCATGCCCCGGCAGGACCTGAGGCACACCAGCCTTCGGCAATCGAGTCGCCATAACATAACCAGCGTTTTTGTGCGGGAAGGGGTTGTAT
>JAERSU010000032.1 GCA_016845445.1 Oceanospirillaceae bacterium
GTTACGTATTGGGGGTGACCAACTATGGCAGTGTATCGGTGCACAATCGCGAAACCGGTGCTCGAGTGGCCGAGCCGCTGTTGCTGCCGGGCCTGCAGCCGCCCCTGAGTTCTGCGCCACAGCCTGACTCCATGCTGGCCGAGGGCCTGATGAATCCAGCCCTGCGTATCTGGGCCTGGCAGTTATTAATGGGTGGGGCTATGCCTTCGGCTAACACGCCCGCTGTTGATATTAATACCGGCAGGGTATTTGTCGCCGTCTCTTCAACAAAACCGGGGCAGGGCGCGCTGGTTGGCCTGGACCTGTTAACCAGTGAAGATGGTGAGGTCACCATCGATATTGCCTGGACCACGGTGATGGGGCCGGGTAGCGGCTCCAGCCCATCATTGTCGCCCGACGGCAAGCAGGTTTATGTCAGTGATGAAGAGGGTATGTTTTATGGTATTAGCACGGTGACAGGTGAAGTGCTGTGGGAGTTGAAAACCGCTTCGGCCGCCGCGTCAGTAGCTGTGGGTGCAGATGGTACTGTCTATTCGTTACAGCAGAATGCGCCAGCGATTATTGCCATGTCACCACAGGGACAGCGTTTATGGGAAAGTGATGTCAGTGCGCTGGTCAGCGAAAAACTGCCCAGCCGTTTCCTGCTCGGGGAACCCATAGGCAGTGGCAGCGGTAACCCGACCGTGGTCGATGATGAAGTACTGGTTCCGGTGGCTTATGGTTACAATGTAAATTTGTTCGGGCGACGTGTCCCGCTTTATGTGGCGTCTACAGTGGTAGCGCTGGATGCAAAAACCGGCGTGGCGGTTCGCGATATTACCGGGTTGCCTGATGATTCCTCTGGTATAACGGTTGTGCTCAGTGACGGATCCATTTTGAATACGCTGGGAGCAGTAGTAACGTCATCGGTTGCGCCGTTACGGGGAGTGTTTAACTGGATGATGCCCGGCGACTACGAGTTGCTGGAAGTCACCGGTGGATTGAATATCGCCAGGCCGGGAAAATAAAACAGCGTCCCGGGCCTGGTCGCACAGGTAAGTAGAAATTCATTAATAGAACTTGTTTTGCAGAGGTTAGTAATGGGATTAATGTCAGGAAAATATGCCCTGGTTACCGGTGGTGGTACCGGGCTGGGGTTTGGTACAGCGCAGCGTTTCCTTGAAGAGGGCGCGGCCTGTGTCACTATTATCGGCAGGCGGGAGGAAGTGTTGCAGCAAGCGGCCGAGCGATTAAACGCGCTGGGCTGTAATGGCGAGGTGCGCTTGACCACAGCTGATGTCACCAATGAAGAACAGATGGTGGCAGCGGTAGACCTGGCCTGTAACAGCGATGGGCAGTTAGACGTAATGGTGGCCAATGCCGGTACCGGCTTTCCCAGCCCGGTGATAGAAGCCGATATCGACGCCTGGCGCTCCATGCTGGAGTTGAACGTAATTGGCACGCTTATCAGTATTAAAACTGCCGCACAAAAAATGAAGGCCAATGGCGGCAGTATTGTCACCATTTCATCGATTGAGGGTGCTGCGCCAACCAAGTGGATGGGCTCTTATAGTACCAGCAAGGCCGGCCAGGAAATGTTAATGCAATGTGCCGCGCGGGAACTTGGGCATTTTGATATTCGTGTTAATTGTATTCGACCTGGGATGGTACCCACAGAGCTGGTTGCGTCTTCGTTGCCACAAAGCCTGCAGGATGATTATGTAAACAGCAGTGAAATAAAAAGGCCGGGAACGCCCAGGGATATAGCCGACGGCGTGTTGTACTTTGCGTCGGATATGAGCTCATTTACTACCGGCCAGGTCATGAATATCTGCGGCGGTGCAGGTAACTACAAGGGTGCCGACTACACGGACACCGTTGCCGGCTTTTACGGTGAGGACAAGATAAAGGAATACACCAACTCCTGATTGGCAAAGCAAAAAACGCCAATAGTTTTATTGCATTCATTGTTTGGAAATCGTATCGATGGCAGACACATTTAACCCCTTCGAAACCCCCGAAGACAAAGAGCCCATGCACGAAGACTGGGCGGCAAAGCGCCGGGTTGCCGATGCCACCCGGCGCCTGATCCACAACCTGGTGACCAGTACCGACACGGCCAGCGACCTGTATAAAATTGCCGATGCTATAGACCAGCAGGCAGACGCGCTGGCTCGTTCTCCCAGCCTCTACGGCCTAACCGCCTTTGAGCGCGCCGATGAAGGAAAGCACGGTACGCGCTTTCATCTCGGCTATGAAATGAACCCGGTTTTCGGCAAGTGCAACCCGGTCGCGCCTCCATTTAATATCTGGATAGACGACGACAGTAAACGGGTCTACGGCCAGGTCAGGATGGACTGGCAGTATGAGGGGCCGCCCAATTCGGTACATGGTGGCTTTGTCGCCGCGCTGTTTGACCAGTTCCTTGGAATTGGCCAGAAACTCACAGGCCAGCCCGGTTTCACCGGTACCCTGAGTGTGCGTTACATCAAGCCCACACCTATTGATACAGATTTGAGGCTGGAAGGTTGGGTCGATCGTATTGAGGGAAGAAAAAACTATATGGTCAGTGAAATGTGGGCAGGCGATACGCTCACCGCACGATGTGAGGGTATTTTTATTTCGGTCAGCGCCGAAGTAGTGGGGGACCTGCAAAACCGCTACAGCAGCAAGAAATAACGCGCGCTGGCAAAACTCATTTTCCGGCCAGGCGGTCGCTCAATAATCACCACAAGCTCTCATTAATGTGCATAATGTACCGGTTTCTACGGCAGGCGCTGGCAGAACCGGTCATTTTTGCAAGCTAAGTTGAATCCATCTTCAACTTATTTCCAATCACTGGTAAGCTCGCGTTCCGTTGCCTGGTTCCCGGCCCGGCTTGCCTTTTATTTATTAAAACTTAACCGAAAAAGAATCCTGACATTCATTTTTTCAAGGAAATTTATCCATGAATCCTGAAGAAAGAGAGAAATTTGAAGAGAAGCTGTACCAGTTTGTCGGCAACCCCGTATACGACGGTGCCAAAAAGGCAGCTGATAACGTAAACGAGGCCATGATTCGCCACTGGTGTGAAATTATGGGCGAAGAAAACCCGGCGTACACCGACGCCGAATGGGCAGCCAATAGCAAGCGTGGCGAACGTATAGCCCCGCCGGCAATGATGTATGCCTGGTCGCAAGAGGGTTATAAGGTAGCCAGTGTTGGCCGACCCACCGACGGCCAGGTCGAAATGGTCAAGTTTTTCGATGCGCACGGTTTTCACGGGTCACTGGGTACCAACGTAGACCAGGAATATTTTGCCGAGGCAAAACTGGGTGATGAAATCTACGAAGAAACCGTTATTGAGGAGATCAGCGAGCAAAAGTCGACGGCTCGTGGCATCGGATATTTCTTTACCACCTACGCGAAATTTACTAACCAGGATGGCGTGCTGTTGGGAACGCAGCGCTTCAGGGTGTTTAAATTTATCCCGCCAGAGCAGGCTGAGGCCAGCGCGCCGCAGGACGAAAAACTGGAAGCGCCGACGCGTGCCCAGGCACCTCGTGGACAGGACAACAAGTGGTGGTGGGATGCCTGTGATGAAGGCAAGATCCTGATCCAGCGCTGCAGTAGTTGCCAGACGCTGCGACATCCACCCAGGCCCATGTG
>JAERSU010000033.1 GCA_016845445.1 Oceanospirillaceae bacterium
CACCTGGCCCGCAAGGCGTTCTACCCAAGCCCACCGCCTTTCCCCTTACTTCACGTTGATACGCGCTGGAAATTTCAGGAAATGTATCAGTTCCGTGACCAGATGGCTAAAGAAGCGGGCATGGAACTCATTACCCACATCAACCCCGAGGCCATTGAACGCGACATTAGCCCCCTAGTGCACGGTTCGGCCCTGCACACGGACATCACCAAAACCGTGGGCCTCAAACAAGCCCTAGACATGCACAAATTTGACGTGGCCTTTGGTGGTGCACGCCGGGACGAAGAGAAGAGCCGCGCCAAAGAACGCGTGTTCTCCTTCCGCAACGCGGCCCATCGTTGGGATCCCAAGAATCAGCGCCCCGAACTGTGGAATCTGTACAACGGCCACAAGGCTCCCGGTGAAAGCATTCGCGTATTCCCTATCTCTAATTGGACGGAACTCGATATCTGGCAATATATTTATCGGGAAAACATCCCTATTGTGCCGCTCTACTACGCCCAGACCCGCCCTGTTATTGAACGCGATAACATGCTCATGATGGTGGATGATGACCGCCTCGATCTACTAGCAGGCGAGTCCGTGGAGATGAAAAAAGTGCGCTTCCGTACTCTGGGTTGCTACCCACTAACCGGCGCCATTGAGTCCACCGCCGATACCATGGAAGACATCATTCTAGAACTACTGCAGGCACGTACCAGCGAACGCCAAGGTCGCGCCATCGATTCCGATAGTGCCGCCTCCATGGAGAAGAAAAAGCAAGAGGGTTACTTCTAATGACCACCACAAGCAACACCAGTAACCAAGCCATTGAAAACTTCATGCAGCAGCAGAATGACCTAGACATGCTGCGCTTTATCACCTGCGGTAGTGTCGATGATGGTAAAAGTACCCTCATTGGTCGCCTCCTCTATGAAGCCAAGTGCATCTTTGACGACCAGGTAGCCAGCCTTAAACAAGAGTCCATTTCCTATGGCACCCAAGGCGGCGATATGGATTTTGCCTTATTGGTAGACGGCCTAGCGGCAGAACGCGAGCAAGGCATTACCATTGACGTGGCCTACCGGTTTTTTAACACCGACAAGCGTAAATTCATTGTTGCCGACACCCCGGGACACGAGCAGTACACGCGCAATATGGTTACCGGCGCCTCCAATGCCGATCTAGCCGTCATTTTGATAGACGCACGCAAAGGAGTGATTGAACAGACCAAACGCCACGCCTTTATTTGCTCCCTATTGGGCATCAAGCAGATTGTGTTGGCTATCAACAAGATGGACCTAGTGGACTATGATGAAGCCACCTTCGAGCAAATCCATGGGGATTTTCTAGCATTTGCCCAGCAGCTTAACTTTGGCACAGTAACCGCTATACCCATGTCGGCCTTAAAAGGCGACAACGTCATTGAGCGCTCTGTCGACATGACCTGGTTCCGCGGCCCTACTCTGATGGCCATGCTGGAAACAGCCCCTATTCCAGACCTTGCCAACAACCATGGTTTGCGCTTCCCAGTACAATGGGTAAACCGCCCACATCTGGATTTTCGCGGCTTCTCTGGCACCATCGCGGCGGGTAGCGTCGCACCTGGTGATGAGGTTCGTGTGCTGCCTAGTGGTGCCACCGCCAAGATAGACCAGATCGTGTTATTCGATCAACAGCTGGATCAAGCCCAATGTGGCCAGGCAGTGACACTGACGCTAGATAAAGAAATTGATGCCTCCCGTGGTGACATGATCGTCAGCGCTAAGGATCCTTGTGAAGTATCTGATCAGTTTGAAGTAGAACTGGTTTGGATGGCGGACGATCAGGGTTATCTTGGCCGCACCTACGGCATGCAAATCGGTACCAACTGGGTCAATGCGCAAATCACCGAAATCAAATACAAGACCAATGTTAACACCATGGAGCAAAGCCCAGCACGCACCATGGAACTAAACGACATAGTGGTCGCCAAGCTTAGCCTGGACAAGGAAGTAGCCTATGAAGCCTATCAACAATGCCGCCAAATTGGTGCCTTTATTCTGGTAGACAAGTTTAGCAATGCCACCGTTGGTGCCGGCATGATCAACTTCGCCCTGCGTCGCGCTGCTAACGTGCATCGCCAGGATTTGGCGGTGGATAAGGCCGCCCGTAACAAGCTCAATGGTCACCAAGGCAAGGTATTGTGGTTCACTGGTTTAAGTGGCTCTGGTAAATCCACCATTGCTAATGCTGTGGAACAGAAGCTTCACAAGCAGGGCATTCGCACCTACATTTTGGATGGTGACAACGTCCGTCATGGTCTTAATAAAGACCTTGGCTTTAGCGAAGCCGACCGTATCGAAAACATCCGCCGCATTGCCGAAGTTGCCCAGCTAATGGTGGACGCGGGCATCGTGGTACTAACGGCCTTTATCTCACCTTTCCGCGCCGAACGTGACATGGCAAGAGCCTTGTTTGATGAAGGCGAATTCCTCGAGATCTTTGTTGATACACCATTGGAAGTGGCCGAACAACGTGATGTCAAAGGCCTGTATCTAAAAGCCCGCAAGGGTGAGATCCCCAACTTTACCGGTATTAGCAGCCCCTATGAAGCACCGCTGGAAGCCGAATATACCTTGAGCACAGAAGACGCCACCCCCGAACAGGTAGCCACACAACTGTTGCAGCAACTGGAGTTCTAACATGAAAAGAGCGCAGCACATCAATAACAATGCAGCCCTGTTAGCGGATCTTAAGCAGTTGGTTTTACAGGCTGGGGAAGCCATCATGCAGGTCTACGCCGAAGATGACTTTGGCGTACAAACCAAAGGCGATGACTCCCCGGTAACCAAAGCCGACCTGGCGGCCCACCATGTCCTGGTGGACGGCTTGGCCCAGCTAACGCCTGACATTCCTGTTGTTTCTGAAGAAGACAAGGACTCGTTAGCGGTACCTAGCGCTAACAGCTGTTACTGGCTCATTGACCCTTTGGATGGCACTAAAGAGTTCATCAATCGCAACGACCAGTTTACCGTAAATCTGGCCTTGATCGAAAACCAAGCCCCAAGCTATGGCTTTGTTAGCACACCAGTAGATCAAACCATCTATTGGGGCGGCAAAGGCATTGGCTGTTGGCGCCAGCGGGATACCCAGGTAGACCAGTTGCAGGTACAAGCCAGCACTAATCCCATTCGTGTGGTGGCCAGCAAAAGCCACCTTAACGAGGCTACCAAGGCCTTTATCGAAACTTTAGGTGAGGCTGAATTGGTGCAGGCAGGCAGCTCCTTGAAATTTGTGCGTATCGCCGAAGGCGAAGCAGACATTTATCCCCGCATGGCACCCACCTGTGAATGGGATACCGGTGCCGCTCAAGCTGTGCTTGAAGGCGCTGGCGGCAGTGTCACCCAGGCATCAGGGGAAGCCATGCGCTACGGCAAGGCAGATATTCTAAACCCCCACTTCATTGCCTCCAACAAGTCTGCCAGCTAAAGGCTTACTTGCCAGCTAAAGGCTTAGTTGGGCGAGAATAGTGCCGCCACCGGGCTATGGCTGTCCTTGGTTAACTGCAGATCCTTTAACTTGCCATCGGCAAGTGAATAGATCCAGCCATGAATGGACAGCTTTTGCCCCCGCTGCCATGCCTTTTGCACAATAGCATTGTGGCTAAGATTGGTTACCTGATCAGCCACATTCAATTCGCACATGCGCGCAAAGCGCTGTTGTTCATCGTCAATGGCGGCTAGTTCATCGGCGTTGGCCACGCAACTGTGCTTGACCGAACGCAACCAATTATCAATGACCGGCACACTGTCCTGTCCCATGGCAACCTTGACGCCCCCACAACCGTAATGGCCACAAACGATAACGTATTCTACCTGCAACACGTCAATGGCGTAGGTTAAGACAGACTGGCAACTGATATCCATGTCTTTCACCAGGTTGGCAATATTGCGATGCACAAACACATCGCCAGGCTGACGATTAAGAATAGTCGTCTCTGGTACGCGACTATCAGCACAGCCAATCCACAAATAGTTTGGTGACTGACCTTGTGCTAAAGAGGCCATCAAGTCAGCCTCTTCGCTGGCCATGTTAGCGGCCCACTGTTGATTACCTTCTAAAAGTTCTGAAACACACATGTCTAGTAGCTCTTTTCCACAAATAAACCAATAAATTGCCTGCAGAATAACAGTTATGCCAGTGTTTTTTAAGGATAATTAACTAATAAAGGTCGCGTACAATTACCTAACTTGCCGCTAATCGGATTAGTATGGCAGTATCAATGGCTACCTATGAGCAAATACCCCTATGTCCGTCACCATCGATGCCCAAAAAAAGGCCTTTCGCCAACAAGCCAAAGCCGCCCGCCTAGAGGCTTATCATGCCCAGTCCCATGCTGGGGAAATGATTGCCAAGCAGCTGGTGGCGATGGCCAAACCCAATGGCAGTGCCATTTCTGCCTTTTGGCCACTGGCCGAAGAACTCGACACCCTACCCCTGTTGCACGCTCTGCACCAGCAAGGCCATCAAATGCTGCTACCGGTCATGCTGGGTGCCGGCCAACCTTTGCAGTTTGCTTGCTGGCAACCTGGCGATGAGCTAGTGGAGGCGGCTTTTAAAACCCTT
>JAERSU010000034.1 GCA_016845445.1 Oceanospirillaceae bacterium
ACTAACAGCAGGTTATCCACCACACTAAGCCAAGGCAACAAGCGAGGTTCTTGAAAACAAAAACCAATGCGCTGGCTAGCATTATCTATTTTTCCTTCAAAATCTTCATCCAAGCCAGCCAATAAGTGCAACAAAGTTGACTTACCAATTCCCGATGGCCCCAAAATAGCGGTAACCTGTCCGACAAGTAATTCAACATGTAGATTTTGTATAATTTTGTTGCCGTTAAAATGCTTACTATCGATTTTAATATGCATGATTACTTCGCCACCGGTTGGCACGACGATCCCACGGTTTAATCAAGCCAATTTCAACCAACCATATAAATCCAATGAAAGCCAAGGAATAAACTAAAATACTGGCCACATCAAACATTTGAAAAGCCAAGTGCAATTGAAAACCCACCCCATTGCTACGACCTAGAAGTTCAACTACCAGAACTATTTTCCATATCAAAGCTAACCCTGAACGAGCTGCGGCAACAAAATAAGGGGTTAACTGGGGTAGTATGATTTGCCTTAATGTCACTGACCAAGTTAAGCGAAACACCTTTGCCATTTGCATGAGCTTATCATCCAGAGCACGGGTACCTTCTCGGACGATGACCGTAATATTAGGGATTTTATTCAATGCTACAGCAATTATTGCAGCTGTTTCAGACAGACCTATCCATAGGTAACATAAGATAATCACCACCAGCGCAGGCATATTAAGAAGGGTAATTAACCAGACATCAAAAAACTGATTAACCTTCCGGCTTAAACCCAACAACAAACCAAATACAATGCCTAATAACATGGCCACGGTAAAAGCAATCAAAACCCGATACATGGTATGAAAGCAATGCAAGAGAAGTTCACCAGAATTCAGTTCGCGTAAGCCTGTGACGTACACTTGCTGTGGTGTAGGCAGGCTTGGCGACTCAAGCCAGATAGACAAAAAAGCCCAGCAAGCTAGCATACAGCTTATGGATACAAGCTGTCGCCAGTGCTGGACAAGATAGGTCCGGCGGATCATGAAACCTAGAACTGAATAGAATCGATAAAAGTGCCAGCCGCTATTTGTTTGTTGTCGCCTACCAACTTAGTACCACCTATTTCCGCCAGGGTAACAAATAAATCCGCCGCTTCCTGTCTTTCTTTTGCACCCCACTTAGCTGGGATGCCGGCAATAAATCCACGTTTCAGGCTATCAAAGGTCGCATCATCTTTGGCTTTCATTTTAGGGCGAATCTGATCCCACATTTCACCATTCATGTTGGACAAAGCAGCTTTAGCATTGCGCGACGCTTCTACCAGCATGTTGGCTAATGCAGGGTTTTCAACTAGCAGATCTGGTGAAAACACATAACCCAACATAGGCACATCAGGATTCAAATTTAAAGCCGCAAGGCCATCAGCTACATCAATGACACGAGTGAAACCTTTAGCTTCTAGTTTGGCTGCATAATGCCAAAAGGTAATCACTGCATCTAGTTCGCCACTAGCTAATTTCTCACTTAATAGAGGTGGGGCCCCAAATACCAACTCATTGGTTTTTTTCAAGTTCAAGCCATGCTCTTGTTCAGCCAATGCTTGAAACAATACCCAGCTCTTATCCACTGGACCACCTGCGATGCCAATTTTCTTGCCTTGCAGGTTATCCAATCCATCAATACCAGACTGTGGCGCAGCCATCATGCCGCCAACCATGCGGGAGTAGGGAGCGAAACCAAATTTATGGCCTGCGGCTCGTTGTCGGCTAACCCAAATCCAGTCACTCACTATTACGTCTACTGCACCACCATGAATGGCCGTGGCAGAGGCTTGTTTGCCAGCAAACGGCACCACCTCTAGGTTAAAACCAGCTTGCTTGTCTAGCTCAAGCTTTTTAATAACCTGTAATTCCCAATTAACGGTACCAAACTTCAATACTCCTGCTTTGAGGGTTGGGAGCTCCTGTGCCTGAATAGTAAGAGCTAAGACTGAAGTGACAAAACCTAAAACGATGTTCTTGAGCATTCTATGAACCTTATTTTTATGATAGTACTTTAATATCCCATATTAAAAATCCTCATCATTAAAATCAGTTCCTCTTTGGAGCGAAATTTATAGTTCTATAGTATTACTTTTATAGTCCTACGTTAGCTCTACTACTAACATTCAGGTCAACTTATGCATAGACTGCAAAAAGTCGCTAAAACTACTGCCTTTGATGTGCTTGGTAATAACATAGGTGTGATAACGCTCAAGTCGAATATCTTTCGCAAGCAGCATATCTATCCAGGCCTGATAGTCAGCTACACTCTTGGCGCAGACCCGCATAATGTAGTCCAAACCGCCACCCACAGCCCAACAATCTTGCACCGCAGAGCGCTGCATCACTTCTGATTCAAAGGCTTTAAAATCATCCATGGTATGACTTTCCAACTTTACCGCCATAAGAATCTGGGCGTGTTCGCAGATCTGCCGGTTATCAATATTGGCACTATAACCCGTGATAACACCAGCTTGTTCTAACTTACGTAGTCGGGCTGCACAAGGTGTATTGGTTAAGCCTAAGCTGACAGCAAGGTCAGCCTGACTGATGCGACCATCTTTAGCCACAATAGCCAGTAGTTTTAAGTCCGTGGCATCTAAATTTAACATTACTGCCCCCGCTTTAAGGCCATTACCTGAGGGCGTTTAATGTCTTTGGTGACGAAATATGAATAGTATTTTTTGATGCCAATATCGGCTTCTAGCCAGGCATCCACAGCCTCTTGAAACTGATTAACGGAATTGGCAACGACTTCGACAAAGTAATCGATATCACCACCTACGGCGGTACAACGAACCACCAAGTCTTCTGCCATCATAAAGGCTTCAAACTTAGTAAAATCCACCTGCCGATGATTCTTCAGTTCAACCTGCAAAATGACCTTGGAAAAACCCAACAACTGGCTATCATCAATGGCCGCATGATAGCCAACAATAAAACCATTCTTTTCTAAGCGCTTGACTCGTTCCCAACAGGCAGCAGGAGACAAGGCAATATGATCAGCCAGATCTTTATTGCTCAGTCTAGCGTCTTTTTCTAGGGCAGCCATGATTCTAAGATCGCGCTCATCCAAGTGCATAAATCACCATTACCGAAGATTATTTGGCCTAAATCACCTTTATATAGGCACTTACAGTCATAAATCTCACCAACCATAGCAAAATCAACTAACAAAGCAAACTAATACAGAAGCCACTTTGTTTAAACAAGCAGTAACATAGACCTCTATATTTAATCTACCTGCGAGCTTTACCATGACCAGCACCGAACAATTGACCCAATGGGACCGCGATCATTTCTTTCACCCATCCACCCACCTAGCCGCGCATGCCCGTGGTGACATGCCTAACCGTATCGTCGATGGCGGTGAAGGTGTGTATATCAAAGACCGTCACGGCAACCAACTGCTGGATGCCTTTGCGGGCCTTTATTGTGTCAATGCAGGCTATGGCAGAAAGGAAATTTCTGACGCCATCGCTGCTCAGGCCGATAGCCTAGCCTATTATCATGCCTATGTTGGTCATGGCACCGAAGCCTCCATTACCCTATCTAAGATGATTCTCGACCGTGCGCCGGCCAATATGTCCAAGGTGTATTATGGCCTGGGAGGTTCAGACGCCAACGAAACCAATGTTAAGCTAGTATGGTATTACAACAATGTTCTTGGCCGCCCTCAGAAAAAGAAAATCATTTCCCGCTGGCGTGGTTATCATGGTTCTGGTTTGATTACTGGTTCCTTAACTGGCTTGGAATTATTCCACAAGAAGTTTGACTTGCCACTGGATAACATCATTCACACCCAGGCGCCCTACTATTTCCGCCGCGACGAACTAGACATGAGCGAAGCCGACTTTGTGGCTGATTGTGTGACCAAGCTAGAACAGCTAATTGAGCAAGAAGGTGCAGATAACATCGCCGCCTTCATTGGCGAACCCGTATTAGGCACGGGTGGTATCGTGCCACCACCAGAAGGCTACTGGCCAGCTATGCAAAAGGTGCTCAAACAACATGACATCCTGTTAATTGCTGATGAGGTGGTTACTGGATTTGGCCGCACAGGCGAGATGTTCGGCTCGGATTATTACGGCATGGAACCAGATATTATCACCATCGCTAAGGGTCTAACCTCAGCCTATGCCCCACTCTCTGGCAGCATCGTGTCAGATAAGGTATGGCAGACATTAGAACAGGGCACCGATGAATTTGGCCCTATTGGCCATGGCTGGACCTATTCAGCCCACCCCATTTGTGTTGCCGCTGGTGTTGCTAATTTGGAATATATCGACAAGCAGAAGCTAATTGCTAACAACACCACAACGGGGAATTACTTGCGCTCACAGTTAAGTGAACATTTGGCCAAGCACAAACACATTGGCGATATCCGTGGCGTCGGCATGCTGGCAGCCATTGAATTTGTGCAAGACAAGGCTAATCGTCAGTTCTTCGATAACTCCGCTACCATAGGCCCTAAGATAGCTGGGGCCTTAGCCGCCAAAGGGGTTATTGGCCGTGCTATGCCACAAGGTGATATTCTTGGTTTTGCACCACCATTTTGTTTGACCGAAGCGGAAGCCGATATGGTTGTCGCAGCCACGGTTAGTGCTATCAATGAAGTGTTGCCTTAACAAACCCAGTTAAGCCAAGAGAACAAGACTATGCGCGCAACAACCATGTCCAGCACCATCGACTTTGATGCCGATGGCGTGCAACACGGCTTTCTCAAGCTACCCCACTCCCATGATGACTCAGCCTGGGGTTGCATCATGATTCCCATCACCCAAATCAAACGGGGGGATGGCCCCACGGCATTGCTTACCGGAGGCAATCACGGGGACGAATACGAAGGTATCACTAGCCTGTTAAAGCTAGCCAATGTTCTACAGCCTAAAGATGTTAGCGGTCGTGTCATTATTGTCCCTGCCATGAACTACCCGGCAGCGAAAAATGGCAGCCGCACCTCCCCCATCGATAAAGGCAATATGAACAGGGCCTTTCCGGGTGCTCCCCATGGCACCATGACCGAACGCATTGCCGACTATTTTCAACGTCACCTGATTCCTATGTGTGATTTCGCTTTGGATATTCATTCAGGCGGCAAAACGCTGGACATCATTCCCTTTGCCGCTGCCCACCGTCTAGCAGATGCTGAGCAGGAAGCCGCTTGTATTCGTGGGGCCAAGCTATTTGGTGCACCCTATGCCATGATTATGCTGGAACTAGATGCAGCATCCTTGTATGACACGGCTGTGGAAGAGCAAGGCAAGGTATTTGTCACCACCGAATTGCGCGGTGGTGGCACTAGCACTCCTGAGACCATGGCCATAGCCGATAGAGGTGTACGCAACTTCCTTAAATTTGCCGGCATTATGGATGGCCAGGCGGAGTTACCAACGACTACACAGGTATTAGAAATGGACGATGCCAGCTGCTACCTGCAAAGCCAACACCAAGGCATCTTAGAAATGACCAAGGCCTTAGGTGAGGAAGTGTCAGAGGGTGAATGCCTTGCCCGCATTCATAGCCTGGAGCGCACAGGCGTGGCGCCTATCGACTATCATGCTGGCCGCTCTGGGATTCTGGCCGCCCGTCGCCATCCAGCTTTAATTAACATGGGCGATACCATCGCCGTCATTGCCAACATCATCGAATAACAATAAACAAGGATATCTCATGGACGTAAAACTCAATTTCAGCCGCGAGGAATTCGCTCAACGTTTGGCCAAGGTACGCACTGCCATGACCGAACAGGGTATTGATACCCTTATTGTGCATGACCCATCCAATATGAGCTGGTTAACAGGCTATGATGGCTGGTCCTTCTACACGCCCCAATGTGTGGTGGTTGGCGCAACGGGAGACCCAATATGGTTTGGCCGTCTCATGGATGCCAATGGCGCCCGCCGTACCGTGTATATGGACGAACAAGACATCACCTGGTATGCCGATCATTTCGTCATGAATCCGCCCTTACACGCCATGGACCATCTGGCCGATGTTATCCTTGCCGAACGCGGCTGGACTGCTGGTACCATCGGTATAGAAAAGGACAACTACTATTTTAGTGCCACAGCCTACGAATCCCTCATTGCCCACCTACCTCAAGCTAAACTAGTGGATGCCACCGCTTTGGTAAACTGGTGCCGAGCCATTAAATCCAGCCAAGAAATTGAATACATGCGCATTGCCG
>JAERSU010000035.1 GCA_016845445.1 Oceanospirillaceae bacterium
GGCATAGGTTGCTGCCCACTTGAATGCTGGACTGCCACTCTTTGTTGGGGAGCGGGGTGTGCAGCACAAAGCCGTGTTCTGGCTTCACTGGGCCGCCGGTAAAAATTGGTTGGTCCAGATTGGTGGCCAGGTCTTCGGCGATGTTAAGTTGCGGCAGTATATCGGCAAAGGCGACTTCGGTTTCATGATTGATGATCAACCCCATGGCACCTTGGTCATTATGTTCGCAAATATAAATCAGGCTGCGGTGGAATGGCTCATCTTGCAACTGTGGCATGGAGATCAACATGCTGTTATGCAGACTGCCTGGTTGTTGCTTGCTCATGATTGTCGTCCTTTGATGAGATGCTGCCAGTGTAACATACTGATCGCTTGCCCTATCTGTTATTTCGCGTCCAATAGGGTCTGAATATGCGACATGAGTTTGCCGGCAATATCGGAGCCTGTCTGGTCGTCAATTTCACGGATGCAGGTAGGGCTAGTAACGTTAATTTCCGTTAGCTGCTCGCCAATGACGTCAAGGCCGACAAAATGCAGGTTCTTGGCGCGTAAGGTCGGCCCCACTTGTGCGCAAATCCATAAATCACGTTCGCTCAATTCACGGGCTACACCGGAGCCGCCGGCGGCTAGGTTGCCACGGGTTTCCCCGGAAGACGGTATGCGCGCTAGACAATGGCTGGCAGCCGGTTCGCCATTGATCATGAGGATGCGCTTGTCGCCGTCTTTAATGGCTGGCAGAAAACGCTGGGCCATGATTTGCTGTTGACCAAATTCGGTCAGGGTTTCCAGAATCACGTTGAGGTTGGAGTCATCGGGCTTAACGCGGAATATGGATGCGCCGCCCATGCCATCTAAAGGCTTAAAGATAACGTCGCCGTGAAGCTTATGGAAATCTTTTAGAATTTCTGCATCGCGGGAGACCAACACCTCAGGGCAGCATTGTGGAAATTGCAAAGCAAACAGCTTCTCGTTGCAGTCACGTAAACTCTGGGGCTTATTGATAATAAGCGCGCCAGCTCGTTCGGCCATTTCCAGTAGATGAGTTGCGTAGAGGAAATCGTTGTCAAAGGGTGGATCTTTGCGCATAAGAATGACGTCTAGATCACCGAGTGCCTGGTGACTAAATTCACCCAGGCTATAGAAGTCATGCGGGTCACGACGCACCTGCAGTGGTGTCATGCGGCCCATGGCAATACCCTGCTGGGCATACAGGTGTTGGGGCTCCATATAAAACAATTCCCAGCCACGCTCTGCAGCGGCCCACAACATGGCCAAGGAGCTGTCTTTCTTGTAATTGATGGAGGCGATGGGGTCCATCACAATGCCAAGGCGAATGTTAGCCATAGTGGGGGTCTCTTGGTGGCTTTGGTGTTGTTGATTATATAGGGGTTTGGGGGGTGGAAATCAAGACGGGAGATTGGACTTCGCGCGGGGGCAGAAAGCATGCCTCATGAGCGCAGCGATTGTTTTGGGTGCCTGAGACCTGACTCCAAAGCGTCGCCTGATCACAAGTTAATAATCGCCCCATAGGTGCTGTAGCAATGCCAGACTGGCAATAGGGGCGGTTTCGGTGCGTAAAATGCGTGGGCCAAGGCAGATGGCGTCAAAGTCTTGCTCGCGTGCAGTCTTGACTTCGGCTTCTGTGAGGCCGCCTTCGGGGCCAATGAGCAGGGCGCAGGATGCGGGTGTGGGAATGTCTTGCAAGGCCACTGTATTGTGGGGATGTAGGGTTAATTTGCAATCGGCTGCAATGGTTTTTAACCATGGGTCCAGTTGCTGTGGGTCGTGGATAGTAGGTAGGTCGCTACGGCCGCATTGTTCGCAGGCGCTAATGGCAATTTGGCGCCAATGAGCCAGGCGCTTTGCTAGGCGTTTGGCATCCAATTTGACCTCACAGCGTTCACTAAACAGTGGCGTGATTTCGTTGACGCCCAGTTCGGTGGCTTTTTGCACGGCATAATCCATGCGGTCACCACGGGACATGACTTGGCCTAGGTGGCTATGGAGTGGGGAGGCAGCTTGTCCAGGGCAGCTATTGCTAGTGCTTATGGCAACGGCCTTTTTGCTCACCGCTGTGACTTGGGCCGCGTATTCCTGGCCATCGCCGTTAAATAAACTTAAGGCTTGGCCAGGTTTGGCGCGCAGCACCTTACCAATGTAATGGCTGGCCTCAGGTGGTAATTCCAGATCGGAATTGGCCACCAGAGGGCAGTTCACATAGAGGCGGACTAGGCGCAAGATTAGAGCCCTGCAGCAGCGCGTAGGGCATCGGCCTTGTCGGTCTTTTCCCAGGTAAAATCTGGGTTGTCACGACCAAAGTGACCGTAAGCGGCAGTGGCGCGATAGATTGGGCGTTTCAGGTCCAGCATGGCCACCAAGCCGCCGGCTTTGAGGTCAAAGTGTTGGCGCACCAGGTCAGTGATGGTGGCGTCGCTGACCTTGCCAGTGCCAAAGGTGTTGATGCTGATTGACGTAGGCTCAGCCACACCAATGGCGTAAGAAACCTGTATTTCACAGCGCTCAGCAAGGCCTGCAGCAACGATGTTTTTCGCCACGTAGCGTCCGGCATAGGCGGCGGAACGATCCACCTTGGATGGGTCCTTGCCAGAGAAGGCACCGCCACCGTGACGAGCCATGCCGCCATAGGTATCAACAATAATCTTACGTCCGGTTAAGCCACAGTCGCCCACCGGGCCGCCGATGACAAAGTTGCCCGTGGGGTTGATGTGGAACTGGGTGTCTGCAGTGAGCCATGCTTCAGGCAGTACAGGTTCGATGATGTGCTTCATGACCGCTTCGCGCAAGGGTTCCAGTTCGATTTCTGGGCTGTGCTGGGTGGAGAGTACTACGGCGTCGATGCCAGCTGGGCGGCCGTCGGCACCATAGCGGAAAGTAAGTTGGCTTTTGGCATCGGGGCGCAGCCAAGGTAAAACACCGTTTTTGCGCACCTTGGCTTGCTGCTCCACTAGCTTGTGGGCATAGTGGATGGGAGCTGGCATGAGGGATTCGGTTTCGTTGCTAGCATAACCAAACATAAGGCCTTGGTCGCCGGCACCTTGTTCTTTTTCGTCGCCTTCGTCAACGCCCATGGCGATGTCGGCGGATTGCTTGCCAATGGCGTTGAGTACGGCGCAAGAATCGCCGTCAAAACCCATTTCAGAGGAGGTGTAACCGATGTCTTTAACCACTTCGCGTACCAGATCTTCGATGTCGACCCAAGAGTTGGTGCGAACTTCTCCGGCCACCAATACGATACCTGTTTTGATCAGGGTTTCTACGGCAACACGGGAATCAGGATCTTTAGCCAGCATGGCATCCAGAATGGCGTCGGAAATTTGGTCCGCAATCTTGTCAGGGTGACCTTCGGATACGGATTCGGAAGTAAAAAGCGTGTATTCGTTCATGAATGTGCCTCGTAATTGAATACTTACCCAGGTCCTGGCTTTTATTCAGGGTGGGTAGCAGTGACTTAATTACTAGCCTAGGGGTTTGTAGATCGGGTTCAATGTGCCCTACGATGTGAGTGTTAACCCGACATGTCGGCCTAAAGGCCGGCCTACAAGAGTGCCTTGGCGAGTGCCTATGGTTATGTGACCTGTGAGGTGGATAAGGGGCCAAAAACCAGGCGCGCATTATACAACTTTGCAGACTCTTCTGGCTATATATTTCTATGACCTTGATCAGCTAAAAGAAATTGCCTAAATATGCACAAAAATCCTTTAGAAAGGCCTAATTTGATTGTACCTAAGGATCTAGTGCGAGATAATATGCGCCAACTTTTTATGGTCGATCACAACCGATCCAACTGACTTCCCTACAGGAGAAATCATATGCCCACTCGTCGCGATTTAGCCAATGCTATTCGAGCCTTGAGTATGGATGCCGTGCAACAAGCCAAATCCGGTCACCCCGGTGCCCCTATGGGCATGGCCGATATTGCTGAAGTACTTTGGAATGACTTTCTAAAGCACAACCCAAGCAACCCAGAATGGCTTAACCGCGACCGCTTTGTGCTGTCCAATGGCCATGGTTCCATGTTGATTTACTCCCTGTTGCACTTAAGCGGTTACGATCTGTCTATTGATGATCTGAAGAACTTTCGTCAGCTGCATGCTAAGACAGCAGGTCACCCGGAATACGGTTACGCCCCAGGTATAGAAACTACTACGGGGCCACTGGGTCAGGGTATTACTAACGCTGTGGGTATGGCACTAGCGGAAAAAACCCTAGGGGCACAGTTTAACCAGCCAGGCCATGACATCATTGATCACAACACCTATGTATTCTTGGGTGATGGCTGTTTGATGGAAGGTATTTCCCACGAGGCCTGTTCCCTAGCGGGTACTCTGGGCTTGGGTAAGCTGATTGCCTTCTACGATGACAACGGCATATCCATCGATGGTGAAGTGGAAGGTTGGTTTACTGATGACACGCCTAAGCGCTTTGAAAGTTATGGCTGGCAGGTTATTCCAGCCATCGATGGCCATGATCCAGATGCTATCTTTGCTGCGGTTGAAGCTGCTAAGGCAAACCCTGATCAGCCAACCTTGATTTGCTGCAAAACCATCATTGGTTTTGGTTCGCCTAACAAGGAAGGCAAAGAAGACTGTCATGGCGCGCCCCTAGGTGACGAAGAGATCGCCCTGACTCGTAAGCAGTTGGATTGGAGCTACGGCCCATTTGATATTCCTGCTGACATCGCCGAAGAGTGGGATGCCCGTGATGCTGGTTATGACGCCGAGCAAATCTGGAATAAAGACTTTGCCGCCTACGCTGAAGCCCACCCTGAACTAGCCGCTGAATTGCTGCGTCGTGTGGCTGGTGATTTGCCAGACAGTTTTGAGGCCGATGCCAATGCCTATATTGCTCAGCTACAGGCAGAAGGTAATACCATTGCTTCTCGTAAGGCTTCGCAGAATACCTTGAATGCTTTTGGTCCACTGTTGCCAGAAATGCTCGGTGGCTCGGCTGACCTAGCTGGCTCTAACCTGACCCTGTGGTCCGGTTCCAAGGGCGTGAGCAAAGATGATGCTAGTGGTAACTACGTGTTCTACGGGGTGCGTGAATTTGCCATGTCGGCCATCA
Organism: Oceanospirillaceae bacterium; assembly: GCA_016845445.1. Lineage (GTDB taxonomy): Bacteria > Pseudomonadota > Gammaproteobacteria > Pseudomonadales > Balneatricaceae > Njordibacter. Next base: position 5,086 of record JAERSU010000035.1, read on the forward strand.
TGAACGGTGCGGCGCTACACGGTGGTTTTATTCCTTACGGCGCCACCTTCCTAGTATTCATGGAATACGCTCGTAACGCTGTACGCATGGCGGCCTTGATGAAACAGCGTGTGCTGTTTGTGTATACCCACGACTCCATTGGTCTAGGTGAAGATGGCCCGACTCACCAGCCAATCGAACAGATTGCTAACCTACGTTTGACGCCTAACCTAGATACTTGGCGCCCTTGTGATACGGTAGAATCTGCTGTTGCCTGGAAATCTTCTTTGCAGCGTGTGGATGGTCCAGCTGCCTTGATCTTCTCGCGTCAGAATCTGCCCCATCAGGATCGCGACGCTGCCCAGGTAGCCAACATCGCTAAGGGTGGTTACATCCTGTCCGACAGCGAAGGCACACCAGATGCCATTATCATCGCCACGGGTTCTGAAGTGGCTGTGGCTCAGGAAGCCGCTGCTAACCTGCGTGCTCAAGGTAAGGCCATTCGCGTGGTATCCATACCTTGTACAGAAGCCTTTGAGCGTCAAGATGCTGCTTATCAAGAAAGCGTGCTGCCTGCCGCAGTCACAGCTCGTGTGGCGGTGGAAGCTGCTCACGCTGATTACTGGTACAAGTATGTGGGTCTGCAAGGCCGCATCGTTGGTATGACCAGCTTTGGTGAATCTGCGCCTGCTGGTCAGCTATTTGAACTGTATGGCTTCACCGCTGAGAACGTGGCTGCCAAGGTAGAAGAGATCCTGTAGGTCGGGTAATAACCCGACATGTCGGCCTAATACCCACAGCACTTGCGGTGCTCATGGGGCACGCTGAGACCGACCTAGGGTGAATGTTTACTATGTCCAAAAAGCTAGCCATTAATGGTTATGGTCGCATTGGGCGCGCAGTATTGCGTGCCCTGTACGAGCGAGGCCTACAGGATCAGCTACAGGTTGTTGCTATTAACGACCTGGGTATTGCTGAATCCCTGGTTTATGAGACCCGCTATGATTCCGTGCATGGGGCTTTTTCCATGCCTGTGGAGTTTGCCGAAGGTCATGGTGATCCTACCATGTATATTGCGCAACCAGGTGCTGATCAGCATGCCATACGTTTGCATCGCGAGTCGCGCCCGCAAGCCTTGCCTTGGGCGACAGAACAGATAGACCTCGTCTTAGAGTGTTCTGGTAAGCTAACCTCGCGTGCCTTAGCTGAGCAACATCTAGAGGCTGGAGCCGGCAAGGTGTTGATTGGTGCGCCCGCTGGGGAAGAGGTTGATCTGACCGTCGTCTATGGTATCAACCATGGGCAGATTGAGTCTGGGCATAAGGTCATTTCCAATGCTTCGTGTACCACTAATTGTATGGCACCAGTACTCGCGCCGTTGCAGGCATCTGTGGGCATCGAAGACGGTCTAATGACGACCATTCATGCCTATACCAATGGCCAAGTGCTAACGGACACGGTGTTAGATAAAATGGACCTGCGTCGCGGTCGTTCTGCCACCCAGTCCATGATTCCTACCTCAACCCATGCAACACAGGCATTAGGGTGGGTGCTGCCAGACGTGGCCGATAAAATCACCGGTTACAGCATGCGGGTGCCAACCATTAATGTATCCGTTGTTGATTTGGTGTTTCGTCCGAGCCGTAAAACCAGTGTCGAAGAGATAAATCAATTGATGGCCCAGGCGGCTAATCAAGACCCCTATGGTGTACTGGGCTACAACACCGAGCCCTTAGTGTCTATTGACTTTAATCACTGCCCTAATTCGGCAGTGTTTGATGCCACGCAAACCATGCAAATGGGTGAGCTTATAAAAATTTTGGCTTGGTATGACAACGAATGGGGTTATGCCAACCGCATGCTTGATGTGGCTTTGACCATGTTAGCTGATGATTAAATTGTAGGTCAGCCTTAAGGCTGACAAGATTGAAGTGAGGCGTTTGGGCGATTGGATTAACCAACCATTGCACAATTGTCTCAAAGAATTCCACAATAGGAAATGTTATGTCTATTATCAAGATGACCGATCTGGACCTCGCTGGAAAGCGCGTATTGATTCGTGAAGATTTAAACGTGCCAGTCAAGGATGGTGTGGTAACTAGCGATGCTCGTTTGCGTGCATCTTTACCAACTATTGAGCTGGCCTTGCAAGCAGGTGCTATGGTGATGGTAACGTCTCACCTTGGGCGCCCGACTGAAGGTGAGTACAATCAGCAGTTCTCCCTCCAGCCGGTGGTTGATTGGTTGGCTGAGCGCTTAACCTGCAAGGTGCGTCTGCAGCAAGATTGGCTGGCTGGCGTGGACGCTGCCGCTGGTGAGTTGGTGGTGTTAGAAAACTGCCGCTTCAATGTGGGTGAAAAGAAAAACGCAGAGGGTCTAGCTAAGCAAATGGCTGCCCTGTGTGATGTCTATGTAAACGATGCCTTTGGCACAGCTCACCGGGCGCAAGCTAGTACCCACGGAGTGGCCAAGTTTGCCCCTGTGGCTTGTGCCGGACCATTGTTAGCAGCCGAGCTAGATGCCTTGGCCAAAGCGTTGGATAACCCTAAGCGACCCATGGTGGCGGTAGTAGGTGGTTCCAAAGTATCCACTAAACTCACGGTGCTAGAAGCCCTGTCCGATAAAGTAGATCAGCTCATCGTTGGTGGCGGTATCGCCAATACTTTCTTGGCTGCAAGTGGCCAGCCGGTAGGTAAATCACTCTACGAAGCTGATCTAGTTGATAACGCTAAAGCCTTGATGGCAAAAACCAGCATTCCTATACCAACAGACGTGGTGACAGCCACTGAATTTGCTGAACATGCTGTAGCGGCTAGCAAAGCAGCTAGTGAGGTCACTAATGACGACATGATTATGGATGTCGGTGCTGATTCGGCAGCGGCTTTGGCGGCCATTTTAGCTAATGCAGGCACCATTATTTGGAACGGCCCTTTAGGGGTATTTGAATTTGATCAGTTTGGTGGTGGTACTGAGGTGCTATCCCGTGCTATTGCTGATTCTGATGCATTTTCTATTGCCGGTGGCGGTGATACACTAGCGGCCGTAGATAAATACAACATTGCCGAACAAGTCTCCTATATATCCACCGGTGGTGGTGCTTTTTTGGAGTTTGTTGAAGGCAAGCAGCTGCCAGCAGTGGCAATTCTTGAAGAACGCGGAAATTAAGGAGTAATCACATGGCATTAGTAAGCATGCGACAACTGCTGGATCATGCTGCCGAAAACGGTTACGGCATACCAGCATTTAACGTTAACAACCTGGAACAGATGCGTGCCATCATGCAGGCTGCTGACAAAACCAACAGCCCAGTTATCGTGCAGGCTTCTGCTGGTGCGCGCAAGTACGCCGGGGCCAACTTTCTAAAGCACATGATATTGGCTGCTATTGAAGAATTTCCACACATTCCCGTGTGCATGCATCTGGATCATGGCAACTCTGCTGCGACCTGTCAAAAGGCCATTGCTCTAGGTTTTTCCTCTGTCATGATGGACGGTTCCTTAGGCGAAGATTCAAAGACCCCAACAAGTTACGAGTACAACGTTGAAGTGACGCGTCGTACTGTGGATATGGCGCACGCTTGTGGCGTTTCCGTAGAGGGAGAATTGGGCTGTTTAGGTTCCTTAGAAACTGGTGAAGCTGGCGAAGAAGATGGTGTTGGCGCCGAAGGTAAGTTGACCTTAGAGCAAATGTTAACGGACCCAGATGAAGCCGCTGATTTTGTTGCTAAGACCCAGTGTGACGCCTTGGCTATTGCTTGTGGTACCAGTCACGGTGCCTACAAATTCACCCGCCCACCTACCGGCGATATCTTAGCGATCGATCGCATTGCCGCGATCCACAAGAAGATCCCAAATACTCACCTAGTCATGCACGGTTCATCTTCTGTGCCACAAGAATGGCTCGCGATCATCAACGAAAACGGCGGTGCTATTCCAGAAACCTACGGTGTACCTGTTGAACAGATTGTTGAAGGCATCAAGCATGGTGTACGCAAGGTGAACATTGACACGGATCTGCGTCTGGCTTCGACAGGGGCGGTGCGTCGATTCTTGGCGCAGAATCAAGCTGAATTTGACCCGCGTAAATACCTGAAGGAGACCATGGCGGCCATGCAGCAAGTATGTGAAGACCGATATAATGCCTTTGGCACTGCCGGCCATGCCGATAAGATCAAGGTGGTTAATCTTGATGATATGGCTGCCAAGTACGGTTACTAAAACCGTGGCTTTGGGGGTCAGACCAAAGGTCAGACCCCTATATTTCTCCCTTTTCACAGCTGGTGAACTTCTGTCACCTGCTGCTTAAAGCCTTGGTAAGCACGCCAGAGTTTGGCCATCTGTTCAAGCATGGGACTGGTATCACCGGCCTTGGCAGACTTTTCCATTATCTCCGCACTGGTTGCCATGGCCTCACTGCCGACATTACGCGAAGCGCCTTTGATTTTATGGGCTAGACTGGCGATGATGGGCAGTTCAAGCTGATCAACAGCCTCTTGTAAGCCTTGAAGATCCGTGGGAACTTCGCCATTAAAGGTGTCGATGATCATACGCATCATTTCTTCGTGCTGCATTAAACGTTCAGAAAGGTCATCATAATCAAATAGCATCTTGTTTATGGTGCCATGGGTGACATGTTCAATGGCTGCTTCGGCAAGCATGTTTTGCCTGTCTTGATCGGCTTCTTCAACTAGGGTGGCGGTGATCTGTGTTGTTGGCGTAGCTATTTTATGCGCTGCTAAATCAACATTGTGTGGCTGGTCCTTTTGATCTGGGCGGCCGTCGATCATCACTAGGGGGTCATCACTCCAGGCTAAGGGGTCGGCATCAGCTTCGGTGGTGAGGGCGTCAAAGGCATCTGCCATGCTCAATGGCTCGAATTTTTCTCCTGCGGATACGGCTGCCGGATTGTCAAATTGCCAGCGATAGGTGGCCTGCGCCTGGTTACCTGGGGGTAGATAAGTCAGTTGATCGCACAGGCCTTGTAGCAGCATGATGCCGCGCCCACTAAAAGCATTTGCTGGGCGGGTGTCAGGATTTAGCCAGTTCTGATAGTCAAACCCGCGACCTGTGTCGGTAATGCTAATGGTGAGGGTGTGCAGGTCATCAACGTGACTGCCTAGTAGTTCCAGCTTGATGCTGCCCTGATCTAAATTTTGTAGGCGCTTGAGACGTTCAATCAGATAACGGGTTAAGGTGCCTTCATCGTTGCTGTTGCGGTCGCTGGAATCGAGTTTTAACACCCCATGATCCAGAGCATTAAGATACAGTTCGGTGATAATGGTAAAAATAGCCCGTGTGTCAGCGGCAGGCATACCCATGTCATGGAGAAAGCTCATGGCCATGGGCACTGGGTCGGTGTGGCCCAAGTTGGAGGCAAACAGCTCCATCTGCCAGCGCCAGTTGTTGCGCGGTACGTGGGTGGCTTTGCGCATGGGCTCGGGAATAGGAATATGCTCAACTTTGATTTCCGCATTGCTGGGTATTTCAATAATGCTAATATCATCGCGCGGTATAACGGCGCCGCAGAAATGGTCAAAGTTTTCCATTATCTGAAGGTACAGAGGCTCCCCAGGGAAGGCGTTTTGAATGGCTGCCTGGAGGCGCTGTTCGCCATATTCTTCCTGCTCGCGGTTGTTGGCCTCCGTTAAACCATCGGTGTAAGCCAGCATGCGATCGCCTAATTCAGTCATGATGACTTCGGGCACTGGCTGAGACATTAGTTGCGCCATTACGCCAAGTGGTGGGTGCACGGACTTGATGGTTTGTTTGATTTGGTTATGGGTGTCAACCAGGTAGAGATCCGGTAGGCCGGCATTCCAGACGGTGATCACCTGTTTATTATGAAACAGCGTAATCAGAGCCATGCTGACAAAACGATCGGTGGGTAGCAGGTTATAGAGCTTGCTATTGATTTCTTTGAGAATTTCTTCTTCAGCGTGGCCTTTTAAGGTCATGGTGCGGAATGCTTCTGCCATGGGCAGTGCCCCGATTGCCGCCGCTAGGCCGTGTCCGGTAAGGTCGCCTAAAAGCAAAAGCACATCGCCATTTGGGCGTGTGGCGCTCAGTAGTACATCACCACTAAAGGTTTGCGGGGAACGCTGGAATTGTTCCAGGCCAGGCAGATCAATGTTGCCCTCTAGTACAACCTGGTTAAAGATTTTTTCTGCCAGGCGTTCATCCATGGACATAACGTCGTGCAGCTCGCTCACTTCCTGATACAGATCGTGTACCTTGTTGTGCAGGTTGCGGATGCGCTCCATAGCGAGGATTTTGGAGCGTAATACGGTGGGGTGACAGGGTTTGTTGAGGAAATCATCACCGCCTGCGGCGATGCATTTAGACAGCTCATCCAGGTCGTTGCTGGCACTTAAAAAGATAACCGGAACAAAACGTTCCTGACTGAGGGCTTTGATTTGCCGAGTGGCTTCTTTGCCATCCATAACCGGCATCATCAAGTCCATGAATACCAGATCGACGCGGTGTTGCTGGAATTGTTCTACGGCCTCTTGGCCATTTTCGGCAGCATAGGTTTGATAGCCCAAGTTAGTGAGCATCATTTGCATCATTTGCCGGTTGGTGGGCTCGTCGTCAACAACGAGAGCGATACCCTTGTCCGGTGCCTGCTGCATGGCGGTAATCCTATGAGTCGCTGGTTAGTTGAAAAATTTTATCAAAATTAGATATTTCAAAAACCCGAAGAATCTTGCCACTAGCGTTGTGCAAGGAAAGGCTGGCGTGCTGATCGTCAGCACGCTCCTTGAGCATCAGTAGCATGCCAAGGGCTGCACTATCAATGGCGCTGGCGTCAGCAAAATCAATGACGTAATGCTTGTGAGTGGTGGTGAGCAGTTCGGAGAACTGTGGGCGTACTTGATGGTCAAAATAACCCACAATGGTGAAAGTTAAAGTATCTGTATCCTTGTCGAGGTGGCTTTTACAGGATATTACCTCTCCCTATATTTAGTGGCGTGTATCAATACTATTGTTATATACACATTATAGCGATAAAAAATTGCTTTAGGGAAGGGCTTGAATCAGCAATTGGCACTGCAAGCAAAGCCTTTAGCGCCAAGGTAGAAAGCCTTTAGCGCTCTATACACAGTGCAATGCCCATGCCGCCACCAATACACAGGGTCGCCAAGCCTTTGCTAACCTCGCGACGCTGCATTTCATGCAGCAGGCTGACCAGGATACGGCAGCCAGAAGCGCCAATCGGGTGACCTAGAGCGATAGCACCACCATTGACGTTGACGATGTCAGTATTCCAGTTGAGCGTTTGATTGACACTCATGGCCTGCACAGCGAAGGCTTCATTGGCTTCAATTAGTTCCACATCTTGCAGATGCCAGCCAGCCTTAGCAACAGCCTTGCGGCTTGCCTCAATGGGCCCTGTGCCCATGATGCTTGGGTCTAGACCAACGCTGGCACCTGATTTAATGGTGGCCAAAATAGGTAGGCCTAATTGCTCGGCTTTGGTGCGACTGGCTAGTAGAACCATGGCAGCGCCATCATTGAGGGTGGATGCATTGCCAGCTGTTACGCTGCCGTCACGTTTAAAAGCCGGGCGTAATTTGCTGAGACTTTCAGCGTCAACGCCTGCGCGAGGTTGTTCGTCTTTGGCAAAACTTGTGGTTTGCTTGCGCTGCTGCACGGTAATGCTAGTGATCTCGTCGGCAAAGCGGTTGGCTTCTAAGGCAGCTTGCGCCTTGGCTTGAGAAGCCGCGGCAAAGTGATCTTGGGCACAGCGATCTATATTGAATTGCTCAGCAATGTTTTCCGCTGTGATGCCCATATGATAGTCATTAAAGGCATCCCACAGACCATCATGCACCATGGTATCGATCATGTTCCAGTTGCCTAGGCGTTGACCGTTACGGGAGTTAGGCAACACGTGTGCAGCCTGACTCATGCTTTCTTGGCCGCCGGCAACGATAATGTCGGCGTCGCCACATTGAATGGCTTGGTGACCCATAATCACGGCCTTTAAACCAGAGCCGCATACCTTGTTAATGGTTATGGCTGGCGTGGTGACGGGAACACCAGCATGGATGCTTGTTTGGCGGGCTGGATTCTGGCCACAACCGGCGGCCAATACCTGGCCTAGAATAACTTCATCGATTTCTTTGGCATCCATATGCACTTGTTGTAGCAGGCCTTGTAATACCTGAGTGCCTATGTCAACGGCGCTCAAGGAGGCAAGGGAACCGCCAAAACTACCGATCGGTGAGCGGGTTGCTGCAACAATAACTGTGTCCATGTGAAAGTCCTATGTATGAACGTCTATTGGCGATGAAAATGTAGATTGTCAATTAGGCGTGCCTTGCCCATATGGGCGGCTGCCAAAATCGCCAGATCCTGATCATCAAGATTGGCTGGCTGCAGGTCATGCTGGCGGCAGATGACAAAATAATCGCGCTTAAAGCCAGCCTGTTCCAGGCGTTGCTGGGCAGTTTCTGCTAATTCGGCAAAATCATTGTTGCCATTATCAATGGCTGTGCGCGTATCAGCTAAACAGCGATACAGGGTGGCTGCGGTGTCCAGTTCTGCTTCTGACAGGTAGCCATTACGAGAGCTTAACGCCAATCCGCTAGCAGCACGGGCTATGGGGGCACCGATAATTTCTACGGGCAGGCAGAGGTCTTCGGTGAGTTGTTTGATGACCATAAACTGTTGGAAATCTTTCAGGCCAAATACCGCGTAATCGGGCTGTACGATGCCAAATAGCTTGCTAACCACGGTGGCAACACCAGTGAAATGCCCAGGCCGGGATGCACCGCAATGAATGCTGCTTAGGTGAGGCACCTTAACAATAGTTTGACTCACTTGCGTGCCGGGGTACATTTCATCGACTGTTGGAGCAAATAAAATGTGACAGCCACGTTCGGTGAGCTTGGCTTGGTCAGCGTCAAAGGTGCGTGGATAGCCGTTAAAGTCTTCTCCGGGGCCAAACTGCAACGGGTTGACAAAGATGCTGGAAACCACAATGTCGGCATGCTCGTGAGCACGGTCAATGAGTTGCAGGTGGCCCTCATGGAGATTGCCCATGGTGGGGACAAAGGCGATGCTAGAGCCATTGAGGCGATGCTGCCAAAGGTGTTGGCGCAGTTCGTCAATCTTGGTGATAACTTGCATGCTCATTACTCGAAGCAGTGTTCCGGTGCCGGAAAGTCTTGCGATGCCACTTCCTGTGCATAAGCTTGGAGAGCGTCTTGGATGGTATTTTCCTGTTCCATAAAGTTCTTCACAAAGCGAATTTTCTTGCCCGGGGTAATGCCCAGCATATCGTGCAATACCAATACTTGGGCGTCTGTGTCGGGACCAGCGCCAATGCCAATTACGGGTACACTCACGGCTTCGGTAACCGCTTTGCCGACCGCGCTAGGTACGCATTCGAGTAAAATCATGCTAGCCCCAGCGGCTTCTAGGGCCACGGCTTCATCAATCATGGTTTGGGCTTCTTCCGGGGTGCGGCCTTGTACCCGATAGCCACCGAGTTTATTGATGGCTTGTGGGGTTAAGCCTAGGTGAGCACACACCGGAATGCCTTGTTCAAACAACTTAGCTACCGTGTCTTTTAACCACAAACCACCTTCAAGTTTGACGATCTGGGCACCTGCTTGCATGAGTGCAGCGGCATTGGTCATGGCTTCTTCTGGAGTACGATAAGTCATAAAGGGCATGTCGGACATGATCAAGCATTGGCTATTGCTGGCCTTGACACAGCGCGTGTGGTAAATCATGTCGGTGATGTTTACCGGCAGGGTGGAGTCTAAACCCTGCAGTACCATGCCTAATGAGTCACCAACTAGGATCATGTCCACACCCGCCTCATTGATGCGGTGGGTGAAGGTGGAATCATAGCTGGTGAGCATGGAAATCTTGTCACCATTAGCCTTCATGGTGGAGATAGTATGCAAGGTATTTTGGGGCATGATTGAGCTCTCTTTATTGAGTGATCATTATAGTTCTAGTTTAATCAAATCGGCCAATGGGCAATTGTCTAACAGCTCAGCAATGCTGGTGCCATCTGGCAACTGTAGGTTACTATCTAGCTCTGCAAGAGGGTAGAGTACAAAGTTGCGTTCGTGCATGCCGATATGCGGCACCTGCAGACGCGGTTGATCAATGCGTTGCTGATTGTACAGCACTATATCTAAATCTAAAGTGCGTGGCCCCCAGCGTCGTTGCCTGACCCGCTGGTGTTCATTTTCTAGTTGCTGCAAGGCATCCAATAAGGCGATCGGTTGTAGCTCTGTGGCCAATTTAACCACGGCATTAACATAGTCTGGTTGATCCTGAGGGCCCATGGGTTTGCTGGCATACAGGCTGGATGTGGCGAGCAGCTCGCAGGCGGGCAGGTTAGCCAGTTCTAGCTGTGCTTGTTGCAACTGCCCAATGGGATCATCAAGATTGCTGCCAAGGGCCACATAGGCGATGTTGTTCACGCCTGATCATCCTTCTTTTGCGCCTCTTGGCTAGCCTGCTTGGGTTTACGTTTGCGTTTAGGGCGCGGTGCTTTGCCAAGGGCTTTGGTCATTTCTGCACGATGTTCTTCGTCAGCATATTGGTAGTGAGTCCACCATTCGCCTAAATTATCAAGCTGTTCGCCACTGGCTTCGCGCACTAAAAGGAAGTCATAGCCAGCACGGAAACGTTTGTTTTGTAACAATTGCAGGGCACGATTACCATAGCGACGTGGCAGGCGTAACTGCATGTCCCAAATTTCTTTCATGGGCGTACTAAAGCGCCGTGGGATGGAGGTGCTTTTCACCTGTTCAGTGATCACATCTTGCGCCGCCTGATGCAAGGCCGGTACTGGAGGCATATTGCGAATTTTAGCCACCCGTGCCTGCAGTGGATGCCATAATAGGGCGGCCAACAGGAACGCCGGCGTCACACTCTTACCGTGGGCAATGCGTTCATCAGAATTGCGTAGGGCTTGGACCACAAATTGTTCGACGATTTGCGCTTCTGATTGGTCTGCCTCAATGGCCCTTTGAGTAGCCGGGAAGAGATAGCGGAAGAGGTCGTATTCCTGCAATAGGTCATAGGTGGCCTCACCTTGGCCGGCGAGGAACAACTTCAGGATTTCCTCAAACATACGGG
>JAERSU010000036.1 GCA_016845445.1 Oceanospirillaceae bacterium
CATTCACCCCAATACCAATGACCACCTGACATGGCCCGGTGGCATCACCACTTAGCTCCAGTAGCACCCCCGCCAGCTTTTTACCATGCAATAGCACATCATTGGGCCACTTCAACCCAGCCCCCTCAATACCTAGGGTCCGCAAGGCATCCATCAGCGCCACACCAACCACCAGACTCAAGCCTTCTAGGGCCGCCACACCACCATCAAACTGCCAGCCAATGGACATGGCTAACTGCTGAGCAAAAGGTGATTGCCAATGGCGTCCCAAACGACCACGGCCCGCTGTTTGTACTTCCGCCATTAATACCCGGCCATGGATAGATGCATTAGCCTGGCGCTGTATTAACAACTGATTGGTTGACGGCGTTGACATCAACAACTCAAGTTCAAACATACTCAGCAAGCTAGGTTGATGACGCACGATGGCTTCCACATCCAACAGATCCAAGCCACCCGGAATTCGATAGCCCTTGCCTTGCAAGCGGTGCACCGTAATGCCTAGCTCTTCGATGCCTTGCAACTGTTTCCATACGGCCGCCCGCGACATATGCAGACGCTCACCCAGTTCGGTACCGGAATGAAAACGACCATCAGCAAGTAGATGCAACAATTGATTAAGCGAAGTTAACGACATGAAAGTATTATAAAATCTGTAGTAAGGACACTATTATAGGCTAGGGCTACACAGAAAACAGCTCAAACAAACCCAATGCCAGCATACGCAAGCTTAACAAGGTAATGAGCCAGCGAAACCAAAAGCGGAAGGTTTGTTCAGGTAACTGCATCAATCTACGCAACCCCAAATGGGTACCAGCAAAGCCTGCCACCACCATAATCACAATAAGCCCTAACCAGGGCACAAGGTCCACACCCAATTGCACAAACACCAAGGATTTCATTGAGTGCTGCACGGTTTGCATGGCCGCCATGGTGGCCACCAACACCTGCTTGACTTGTAGGTGGCTGAGTATGCTCGCCACCAGAGGTCCCGTGGCACCCACCAAGCTAGACAGCAGGGTGATTACCCCACCTTGTACCAGCAAAGCACCTTTGCCCTTGGCTTGCAAGCGCAGCTTGGGGCCCCACTGCAGTAACAGGATAAAGCCTGCTACGCTAATTTGCAGCACTGCCAATGACAGTTCAACGATAATATGGGGAGCAAGCAAAAAGCCCAATAGCGCACCAATACTAAAATAGAGCAACATGCGCATATCAACAGCACGCCAGAGCATAGCGGCGCGCCCACCGTTGGAAGCCACTTGCACAATGCCATGCACGGGGATTAAGTGGGTAATGGGCATTATATTGGCCATCACTGAGAGCAGAAGCAAGCCGCCACCAATGCCTAGGGCAGCTGTTATATAGGAAGCGATAAAGGCTGTGAATACCAACAGAGCCACATCAAGTTGAGAGAGAATTTCTGGGATCATTAATTAAACCTGTGGTACAAACCTCGCAAGGGTCAGATTCCCATTGGTTCTACAAAGTGCTATCTGTCAGTCGTGCAGAAAAATTAACAAGAGTCTGGAGTCTGACCCCATCGAAAGGCTCCACTGCAGAGGATTTTATCACTTCTTCTTCGACTTCTTCTTCTGCTTGTCCACGTATTTCTTCAAGCGGGCTTTTTTCGCCACCTGGCGCGCATTAAGCTGGTTTTTGCGCCCTTCATAGGGGTTGTCACCCGTACGGAATTCAAACCTTACTGGTGTGCCGCGAATCTTAAGCACCTTAATAAACTTGTTTTCCAGGTAGCGCTTATAGGCATTGGGTAGGGCATTGGTTTGATTACCATGCACAATAAACAAGGGCGGATTGGAACCCCCCAAGTGCGCATAACGCAACTTTACCCGACGGCCATTGACCATGGGCGGCTGATGGTCATCGATGGCGTCTTCAAGCAAACGGGTGAGCTTATTGGTACTCCACTTAGTGAAGGCACAGGCATGGGCCTCTTCCACTGACTTGTACAAGTCACCCACACCGGAACCATGCAAAGCTGAAATGAAGTGAATGCGTGCAAACTTGGCAAAGTCCAAGCGGGTTTCCAATTGGTGGCGCACCTTGTCTTTGTCATCAGCGTTCATGCCATCCCATTTATTGACCGCAATAACCAGGGCACGGCCAGAATCCAGTACAAAACCTAAAAGATGCAGATCCTGCTCGGTAAGCCCTTCATGAGCATCCACCACCAGAACAACCACATGGGCATCTTTGATAGCTTGCAGAGTCTTAACAATAGAGAACTTTTCTACCGATTCTTTGATTTTGCCACGGCGACGCACTCCCGCCGTATCAATCAGGGTATAGGGTTTGTCGTTGCGACGATAGGGAATATAAATACTGTCACGGGTGGTACCAGCATGGTCAAACACCACCACACGGTCTTCACCCAGCATGCGATTCACTAAGGTGGATTTACCCACATTCGGACGGCCAACCACGCCGATGCGAATGCCGCCTTCCACTTCTTCTGGTAACTCACCATCTTCAGGAAAGCTGGCCAGCACATCATCGATTAACTGGGTCACGCCCTTGCCATGGGAAGCGGCTATAGGCCGTGGCTCACCAACGAGGCCTAAACCATAAAAATCACCTAAGGCCACATCCGCATCAATACCGTCGGTTTTGTTTACCACCAGGTAACAGGGCTTATCAGTGCGACGTAGATGATCAGCAATCAATTCATCAGAAGGGTTTAATCCAGCACGACCATCGACGAGAAACAAGACTGCATCGGCTTCTTCAATAGCCAGCAGCGACTGCTCTGCCATAACCTGGTCAATGCCTTCTTCATCGCCGGAGATGCCACCAGTGTCAATCACCAGATAATCTCGATCGCCTAATTTACCTTCACCATACTTGCGATCTCGAGTCAGCCCTGGATAGTCGGCTACCAGTGCATCTCGAGAACGAGTCAGACGATTAAAAAGGGTGGACTTGCCAACATTAGGGCGCCCAACCAGGGCAATTACCGGGTTCATAGTTGTACTACTCGTGGGTGTATCGCTACAGCCAAATATATATTTAATCTAAAGAAAGGCGGGTCAAACTAGCATCCTGGCCCAACACAAATACGTGTTTACCATGACGCACAAAACCCACCCCTGCGCCTCGATGACCTATTTTATGGCGACCTACTGCCACACCAGTGGCCTGATCCAACAGGTGGGCGTAACCCAAACTATCAAGCACCATCACCAAATTCTCCAATGCCAAGGCCTGGGACAAGCCACGGTGCAGAAAATCATCATTGCGCCACATTTCTACACCGGTTTGACGATCGTATGCCATAACACTGCTTTTTTCGGTTATCACAAACACCTGGCCACCATAGATAGCAGGAGCCTGGAAACTAGAAATAGGCTGTTGCCAGTTCACCTTGCCAGTTAGGGCATCAACGGCCGTTAAGTTACCCTGATAAGCAGTGACATAAAGGCTGCCATCCACCAGTTGTAGCGGGCCATCAATGTCTACCAGGCGTTCCATATCAGAACGCCCTTGCGGTGCACTAATGCGTTGCTGCCAAATGATATTGCCCTTATTGTTGTCAAAGGCAAGCAATTTACCATTAGCAAAACCTGCATAACTAACAGCCCCATCAATAACAGGCGTGCTAGTGCCTCGCAGGGTTAAGTTAGGCAGATCGCTGGTATGATTCCACAGTAATTCGCCAGTTTTGGCGGCATAGGCTGTTATACGACCATCAATTGTCTGTATTAAAATGGTATTGTTAGCACTCTGTGGCACGGCCAGTACTTCACTGGAGGTGGGCACCTGCCAAATTTCACTGCCATCGGCGCTAGCTAGCATGTGTAACTTGCCATCGCTACTAGCGACCAGCAAATGACCCTCTGACCAACCTAATCCAGCACTCACGCCAGCGCTTAATTCAATTTGCCACAGCTGTTCACCGGTTTCCGCATCATAAGCACTTACCTGACCTGTATGGGCAGCAGTATAGACCACGCCAGCCTGCAAAACGGGCTGCAACGACTGACTGTATTGCTCATTACCTTGGCCCACGGTCGCTTGCCAATGTTCAGTCATTGATTGGCTAGTGCTAATGTCTTGCAGGTCAGCAGGCTCTGGCAAACTAGGGCCATTAGAACAAGCAGCCAATACGGAAGCTGTCAGTAAGATTGCACCTGCACGAGTTAACAGTGTCTTCGTCATCGACTTTTACCTTTACCTATGGCTTGAGCTACCTAATGGCTTAGTCGGCCAAATTGTCCAGCTTTAAGTTTAGCAGAGCAGCATTTGCACCTTGATCTTGAGCCACCTGCAAAGCAGCCGCAAAGGCCTTACGAGCACCTGTTTTATCACCCTGGCTCAAAAGAATATCGCCTTTTACTTCCTGGCGACGACCTTGCCATACATCATCGGCATCAACCAACAACGCTAAAGCCTGGTCAGAACGCCCCTGCGCATGCAGCACCTGCGCCAAGCGCACACTGGCCAAGGCAGCCATATCGGTGTCGGCATCAACCTGGCTAACTACCCAGCGTAGTTCATTTTCTGCTTGGGTTAAATCATCGGCTTGCACAGCTAGTTTAGCCAGCATCAAGGCTGCATATTGTGCATAGGCACTGTCTTCAAATTCTGTCTTCAAAGTGGCTGCATCTTGTTTGATAGCAGACACCTGGGCATCGCCAACTTGCGCTACAGTTGCATTGCCCAACAAGCGCTGATAGTAAGCGCTGGCAGTTTCAGCACTCACTTGCTGCTGATCCTGATAGTAGTTCCAGCCAACCACACCCAAAATAGCAATGGCGATACCGGCTAGCAGGGATTTACCATTTTCATCCCACCAGCGTTTTAGTGCTTCTACCTGTTCTTCTTCAGTTCTTAGTTCAGCCACAATTGGCTCCTTATACAAATACTAGGAGGTAGCAACCTTGCTACCTAAATGACCATTAGATTAATTTACTTAACTGCTCAACCACAGCGGCAGCATCCACCGTCATGGCTTCTGTTTGACCACGCAACGGTTTAATTTGCGCCCTACCCTGCTGCAGCTCATCATCACCAATGATAAGCGCAACACTGGCGCCGCTCTTGTCGGCTTTCTTCATTTGGTTTTTAAAGCTACCACCCCCGCAATGCCACAAAACACGAATGCCTGGCAAGCGATCACGTAATTGCTCAGCCAACATCATGCTCGCTGCAGCGGCAGCATCACCCATGTGCACCATGTATACATCCACTCGCTGAGACAACTCAGCGGGCACCAAGTCCAGCTCTTGCAACAACAATATCAGTCGCTCAACACCCATGGCCCAACCTACTCCAGGGGTTGGTTTGCCACCTAGCTGCTCGATCATGCCATCATAACGGCCACCACCACACACGGTACCCTGCGCACCGAGCTTGTCGGTGACCCATTCAAATACCGTCTTACAGTAGTAATCCAGTCCGCGCACCAATCGTGGGTTGATCTCATAGGCAATGCCGGCGCCGTCTAAGAGGGAGCGCAAGCGGGCAAAGTGCTGGCGAGAATCATCATCGAGATAGCTGTAGAAATCCGGCGCGCCATCCAACAAGGCCTGGGTATTAGGATCTTTGCTATCCAAAACACGTAACGGATTGGTAGCCACCCGGCGCTGACTATCGGCATCCAAGGCATCCATATGCTGCTCTAGGAAGGCAACCAGATCCTGACGGTATGCAGCACGTGCGGCACTACTGCCCAAGGTATTTAGTTGCAAGGTGACGGCATCGGCAATACCGAGCTTTTGCCACAGACGCGCGGTCATAATTATCAGCTCGGCATCCACATCCGGACCATCAAGGCCATAGACTTCAGCACCAAACTGGTGGAACTGGCGCTGGCGCCCCTTTTGCGGGCGTTCATAACGGAACATGGGTCCGTGATACCACAAGCGCTGCACCTGATTGTAGGTAAGGCCATGCTCTTCTGCCGCCCTAACACAGGACGCGGTGCCTTCTGGTCGCAAGGTCATGCTTTCGTCATTGCGATCAGCAAAGGTGTACATTTCCTTCTCAACCACATCCGTGGCTTCACCGATGGAACGGCAGAACAATTCCGTGCGTTCTACCATGGGCATACGAATTTCTGCGTAGCCATACTGATCAAAAATGCTCTTTACCTGAGCTTCAAAATACTGCCACAGGGGAGTCTGCTCTGGCAGGATATCGTACATACCACGAATGGCTTTAATTTTAGCCAATTGTTGGCTCCTTAGATTTTCCTTTTGCACGACCGAAGCCATGCCTTATAACTAGCCTGGTTGATGGTTTAGAGTTCTAAATTCAAACGCGCGATGTCTTTGCGCGTGTGGGGCTCTAGATCAATACTGCGGGCCGCAAATTCAAACCGAGTGACCGCCGAAGCGCGACCTAAGAGCACCTGCGCAGGGGCTTCCACAGCCAGGGCTATGACATCACCCTTACTCTTTAAATCGGCCATCACCATGGTGCCGGCACCGTTTTGAATCTCCACCCAACAGTCATCAGCAAACTCAATCACCAACAAACCTTCACCCGGCGCGGCCTCTGGTAGCAAGGGCGCTGCCTCTTCTGGCTCAGCGGCGGCAACCTTGGGCGCTGCCTCAGTGTTAACCTCAGCAGGTGTTTGCTCGGCTACGGCTGGCGACTCAACTGCAGGAGCCGGCGCTTGGGTTTCTACCACAGGCTCAGTAGATGCCTGCTCGACCACCTCTGCTTCAGCAGCTGCCTGGGCTTCATCGGTAAAACCAACCTTGGCATCGGTATCAGCCAATTGCTGTAATTCCAGATCCAGCCCCTCGTCATCGGGTAGCTTGGCCAATCGATCTTCGCCCTGACTATCCTGCACGGTGACCTCATCAACGGGCACAGGTGCAACACTATCGCTCTGGGACTGCCACCACCACCAGGAGGCACCCAGCAGAGCGAGCACCAAAACAACGGATACTAGCTTCACCCAGGCATCGCCTGGACGCGCCTGCTCACCGACCTTGCGAATGGTAGACATGGGTTTTTTGCCATGATCTGGGCTGCCGTACACAGCATCATATTCGGCCACCAGCTCATCGGCATCCAGACCCAGATGACGGGCATAAGATCGAATATAGCCACGGGCAAAAATCGGACTATTCACATGACTAAAATCGTCTGTCTCCAGACCGTTTATCACCCTAGAAGTAAGGTGCAATTCGCGCGCCACTTCCTGTTGGGATAAACCTTTTTCTTCTCGTACCTGGCGCAATATATGCCCAGGAAAACCGGGTAACTGACCTTCCATAGCCTCAAATTCTATACTTGTATTGGATTCGGATTGTGTCACCTGATCCTACCTTCTTAATTATTATTTATGCTTTGCGTATCTGCAGTAGTTCAAGAACTAACAAAATTCTATTCTTTGACTGTGACAGTATAGGTAAGTTCCTGCCAATTTCTAGCCCCATTCTATCAGATAAACGCTGGTGACAAGAGCAAGTTAACTACTGGCTATAATATTCTCATACTTGGCACTGCGGCGGGTTCTATCCTGCACCTGCCCTACCAATTGACCACAGGCAGCATCAATGTCATCACCACGTGTTGCTCGTATGGTGGTTACAATACCGGCTTTAGCCATAATGCGTTGAAATGCTTCAATTTGTGGCCGCGGCGAACGACGGTAATCAGAGCCTGGAAATGGATTAAACGGGATTAAGTTAAGCTTACAGGGCACACGCTTTAACAAGCGCGCTAATTCACGGGCATGTTCGATCTGGTCATTAACACCATCAATCATGGTGTATTCCATGGTAATTACACGCTTATCTGCCAAACCATCCAAATAACGATTGCAGGCATCTAACAAGGCATCGATGTTGTACTTCTGATTCACGGGCACCAGCTGGTCACGCAGTTTATCGTTCGGCGCGTGCAAAGATATGGCCAGCGACACATCAGTAACCTTGCTCAGTCGATCAATAGCCGGCACCACCCCAGCTGTACTTAAGGTGACTCTGCGCTTGGATAAATTATAGGCATTGTCATCCATCATCAAGGAGACAGCCGGGGTTACATTATCAAAATTCAACAGGGGTTCACCCATGCCCATTAACACCACATTGGTCACCCGGCGAGGCCCCTTAGGGTCAACGGCACCAAAAGATTTAATGGCAATGCGCACCTGACCAATTATTTCCGCGGCCGACAAATTACGATTAAAGCCTTGTTTACCTGTGGAACAGAAACTGCAATCAAGGGCACAGCCAACCTGAGAGGAGACACATAGGGTGGCGCGATCACCATCGGGGATAAGCACCATCTCTACCTTGTTGCCCCCGGATACACCAATGACCCACTTTCGGGTACCATCTTTGGAGTCACCTTGAAACAGCACTTCAGGCTCGACAATTTCAGCACATTGCTGCAGTTTTTCCCGCAACTTCTTACTGACATTGGTCATGGCATCAAAATCATCGGCACCAAATTGGTGAATCCACTTCAGCACCTGCGTCGCCCGAAACTTTGGCTCGCCCATTGCAGCAAAAAAGTCTTCCATCTGTGCTTGCGAAAAGCCCAGTATGTTGGTTTTTTGTTGTCCTTCAGACATATTTATCACCTAAGTTTCAGTTTCTTACAACGCAATACGGCGTTCCGAAGAACGCCGTTCTATTTACGCCATGCTCTAACTGCGGAAAACCACTTGTTAAAGCGTCGCGAGCGCAGCCAAGACAAGGCGGAAGCTAAATCAAAAAGCGCAGTTTACATTAAGTAAATGAGCATTTTTTATTTGGCTTCCAACGCAGTATTGGCAAGCGCAGCAGCTTTAACCACCGAAGAAGTAAGCAATTTCACGCTCAGCAGAAGCTGGGGAATCGGAACCGTGCACAGCGTTGGCATCGATAGAAGAAGCAAAGTCAGAACGGATAGTACCTTCAGCAGCTTCCTGTGGGTTAGTAGCACCCATCAGTTCACGGTTCTTGTCGATGGCACCTTCGCCTTCTAGGACCTGTACTACAACTGGACCGGAAGTCATGAACTCAACCAGGTCAGCAAAGAAAGGACGCTCTTTGTGCTCAGCATAAAAACCTTGGGCTTCAGCTTCGCTCAACTGCTTCATTTCCATATTAACAATCTTCAGACCGTTGCTCTCAAAACGAGATACGATTTTACCAATTACATTCTTAGCTACTGCATCAGGCTTGATGATGGACAGAGTACGTTCTACCGCCATGGTATTTCTCCAAAAAGAAAAGTTTAAAATAAGCTAGGTGGTTAACAACTAACCACTGCGAAAAATTTCGACGCGAAATTATAGCTAAAATAATCTCAAATGTCAGCCTGATACTCAGCAAGAGCCACTCATAAGTCGCAATTTGCCTTATTCAGCCTCGTCAATCCATGCCATCTGTATGGCTTCAAGAATTTTCTCACCACAGCGCTTAGGGTCATCATCAAACTCTGGCAATGCCATTACCCACTCCATGAGGTCAGTGAAACGCACCTGTTTAGGATCCACCTCAGGCTTGGATTCATATAACTCGATGGCAATATCTAGGGTATCAGTCCACTTCAAGCTCATCATCTTTCTCCTCTCTCACTGCACCGGGGTCTGACCCAAGGGGTCAGATCTCCATAACAACGACTAGTGATTTTCAGACACAATATTTAAGGTGTACTTAGGAATCTCGACAATCAAATCGTCATCAGCCACTACCGCTTGGCAGCCTAAACGCGATTCAGGCTCCAGCCCCCAAGCTTTATCTAACATGTCATCTTCTAACTCATCAGATTCTTCTAGGGAGTCAAATCCTTCACGTACAATAACGTGGCATGTAGTACAAGCACATGATTTTTCACAAGCATGCTCTAACTCAATATCATGCGCCAAGGCCACATCCAAGATGGTTTCCCCTGCATCTGCTTCAACAGCCAATCCGGCTGGGCATAACTCTTCGTGAGGCAAAAAAACGATTTGCGGCATGGTTAATCCTTACAAGTCTTCAACGGCCTGACCAGCCAGGGCTTTCTTAATACTGTCATCCATACGACGAGCAGCAAACTCGTCCGTTGCCTTGGACAACACCTCAATTTGTTTGGCAATAGCATGGTGATCATCGCCGTTGCGGGCAGCGATCAACGCTTCCATCTGGGTAACCACCAACTGCTGTTCTGCCTCGTTTAGCAAGCGTTCAGCATCAGCTTGCATGGCAGCAGCAATGGCTTCTAGCAAGCGATCCGCCTCTACCTGTTGTTCGCGCAAACTGCGCGCACTGCGATCTTCCTCGACGTTACTCCAGGAAGCCTTAATCATCTCAGCAATCTGATCTTCGGATAAACCATAGGAAGGTTTCACCTGCACAGAAGCCGCCACGCCCGAGGTTAATTCACGGGCGCTCACTTCCAATAATCCATCGGCATCGACTTGGAAGGTGACACGAATTTTTGCCGCGCCTGCCGCCATGGGAGGAATGCCTCGCAATTCAAAACGGGACAACGAGCGACAGCTTTGCACCAGATCACGCTCCCCTTGTAGCACATGAATCGCCATGGCAGTCTGACCATCTTGATAGGTAGTAAAATCTTGTGCACGAGCCACGGGGATGGGGGTGTTTCGATCAATCACCTTTTCTACCAAGCCACCCATGGTTTCCAAACCAAGAGACAGGGGCAACACATCCAACAACAACATCTCTTCGCCAGCTTGATTGCCAACTAGCACATCCGCCTGGCGCGCCGCACCTAGGGCTACCACTCTGTCTGGATCAATACTGGTTAGGGGCGCCTTGCCAAACAGCTCACCTACCTTTTCTTGCACGCGTAGGGCACGAGTAGAACCACCGACCATCACCACCTCACCCACTTCGGCAACGGACAAGCCAGCATCACGCAAGGTCTTTTTCGTAGCGCGCAGGGTTTTGGCAATGACCGGATCCAGCAGTTCATTTAACTGCGCACGGGATAATTCAATATCCAAAGGACAGCTAGCACCTGGCCATCCAGCAAAGGATAGATTAGCCACGGCCAGCTGGCTTAAACATTCTTTTGCTGCTCGCGCTTGGCGCAGAAGAAAGCGTTGCTGCTTAATGTCCAAGCTATCAATACCGCGTTGCGCGCACACCCAACTGGCAATGGCATGATCAAAGTCGTCGCCACCTAAGGCAGAATCACCACCTGTGGCCAAGACTTCGAAAACACCCTGATGCATACGCAAAACGGAAATATCAAAGGTACCGCCTCCTAAATCAAACACCGCAATGGTGCCCTGCTGCTCGCTGTCCAAGCCGTAAGCTACCGCTGCAGCCGTGGGCTCATTCAACAGGCGTAATACCTGGATACCAGCCAACTGGGCAGCATCCTTGGTGGCTTGGCGCTGCGCATCGTCAAAATAAGCCGGCACGGTAATCACGGCGCCCACTAGCTCGCCACCTAGGCTGGCCTCACCACGCTGCGCCAAGACACGTAAAATATCAGCCGAAACCTGCACCGGACTTTTCAAGCCGGCAGCAGTGCGCAACATGGGCATGCCATTATCACAACTTTCGAACACGTAAGGGGTATTCTCTCCCAGACGCTTTACATCTTCCAGACCACGCCCCATGAGGCGTTTTACGGACATAATGGTATTGGGTGCATCATCCACCACATGTGCCAAGGCCTTGGCCCCTACCTGAGGTAGCTCATCGAGCCGATAGCGCACCACCGAAGGCAACAGATGCTCACCAGCAGAATTAGGCAAGGTTTCCGCATTACTACTGCGGACCGTGGCAACCAATGAATGGGTAGTACCCAGGTCAATGCCTACCGCCAATTTCCGTTGGTGAGGTTTTGCACTTTGACCTGGCTCGGCAATTTGTAACAGCGCCATATTTAAAACCTTTTGACGATCAGTCTAGCAAGCGACCCTCAAGGTCATTCAATTCTTGCTGTAATTTATCAATAAACTGTAATTTGCGTGCCACGACTTCGGCTGCAGTAAAATCATCACCTGCATAAGCCTGAGCAAAGGCCTTTTGCAGTTGACCATGCATAGCTTGCAGCTCATCAGCCAAATCATCGATAGCCGCTTGTGGATCGGCAGAGTCAGCTAGCTCCTCCATGCTTTCACGCAATGTCATCTGCTGCAAGAGGAAATCCATAGGCATGCTAGTGTTGGTAGGCGCTAGGGGGTCCAAACCTTCGAGTTCAAGCAAATAGATGGCACGACGTAAAGGCGAACGCAAGACTGCATAGGCCTGATTTAAATAGGACGCAATCTGCACAGCCACGCGCTGTTCGGCAGCCGAAGCCGCGGCAAAGCGATCGGGATGATATTGCTGTTGCAGCTGTCGATGATGCTCTGCCAAGCTAGACAGGTCAACGTCATAACCGCGCGGTAGAGCGAGATTGCTAAAGTAATCGAGGGTTAAATCCATTAATTAAACGTTGAAGCTCTCGCCACAACCACACTCGTTCTTGGCATTAGGATTGTTAAACTGGAAGCCTTCATTAAGACCAACCTTTACGTAATCTAGCTCGGTACCATCCAAATAAATCATGCTCTTTGGATCAATAACGACCTTCACACCACGGGACTCAAACAACTCATCTTCGTCTGCCATTGCGTCGACAAACTCCAACACATATGCCATACCGGAGCAACCTGTAGTACGCACACCTAAGCGCACGCCCAAGCCTTGACCGCGATTTTCCAAATAACGATTCACGTGATCCGCAGCTGCCTGGGTCATGGAAATAGCCATTGATACGCTCCTATTACTGCTTGCTCTTGTAGTCGTCGATGGCAGCCTTAATAGCATCTTCGGCCAATACCGAGCAGTGAATTTTAACGGGTGGTAAAGCCAACTCTTCTGAAATAGCAGCGTTCTTAATTTCGCCAGCCTGATCTAGTGTCATGCCTTTCATCCACTCAGTTACCAAGGAACTGGAAGCGATGGCAGACCCACAACCATAGGTTTTAAACTTGGCGTCTTCAATAACACCCTGGTCATCCACCTTAATTTGCAGACGCATAACATCACCACAAGCTGGCGCACCCACCATACCAGTGCCTACCTGCGCGTCTTTTTCATCCATCTTGCCAACGTTGCGTGGATTTTCGTAGTGATCAATAACCTGTTCGCTATATGCCATGATCGTAACCTCTTAATTCTCATCATTGCCTGTAAGCTGGACTTGAGCCCTGCTTACATTTTTGTCAGCCCGAAGGCTGACCTACATTAATTCTTAATGGGCTGTCCACTGGACACTGTCCAGGTCAACACCGTCTTTATACATGTCCCACAAGGGCGACAGTTCACGTAATTTTGTCACCGCCTTGCGCACCTGCTCAATGGCTTGATCGATATCTTCTGCAGTAGTGAATCGACCAATACTAAAACGAATGGAGCTATGGGCCAGCTCATCGCTCATCCCCAAGGCACGTAGCACGTAGGAAGGCTCCAAACTAGCTGATGTACAAGCAGAACCTGAAGATACCGCTAGTTCTCTTAGTGACATCAATAAGGATTCACCTTCAACGAAGTTAAAGCTGATGTTCGCATTGCCGGACACGCGCTGGTCATGGGAGCCGTTCATGTACACCTCTTCCATATCCTTAACGCCATCCCATAAACGCTCACGCAAGCTCACAATGCGGGCATTTTCAGCCTGCATTTCTTCCTGAGCGATAGCAAACGCGGCACCCATACCAACAATTTGATGGGTCGCCAAGGTGCCAGAGCGCATACCACGCTCATGACCACCACCGTGCATTTGGGCTTCCAAGCGCACCCGCGGCTTACGTCGCACATACAGAGCACCAACACCCTTTGGGCCATAAATTTTGTGTGCCGAGAAGGACATTAAATCGACCTTCATGGCTTCTAGATCGATGGCGATTTTGCCAGCACTTTGCGCCGCATCAACATGAAATAACACCTTAGCTGCACGGGTAATTTCACCAATGGCGGCAATATCAGTTACCACACCAATTTCGTTATTCACGTGCATCAAAGACACCAGTACGGTGTCTTCACGCATGGCATCCTGCACCATGGCAGGGGTAATCAAACCATCACTATCCGGGTCAAGATAGGTCACCTCGAATCCTTCTCGCTCAAGCTGACGACAAGTATCCAAAACAGCCTTGTGCTCTACCTTGGAGGTAATAATGTGCTTACCCTTCTTGTGATAGAAATGAGCCACACCCTTAATGGCTAAATTGTCAGATTCGGTGGCACCAGAAGTCCATACAATCTCACGTGGATCGGCGTTGATAAGATCAGCCACCTGGCGACGGGCATTTTCTACCGCTTCTTCAGCCTGCCAGCCGTATAAGTGAGAACGGGAAGCCGGGTTACCAAAGTTACCTTCCTGGGTTAGACAATCGCACATCAGCTTGGCAACGCGTGGGTCCACTGGGGTGGTTGCTGAATAGTCCAAATACAAAGGCAGTTTCATTTATCTATTACTCCGCTGCTCATCAATGAGCCAGCATTAGGTTGTCTATTTCAATCTTTATTAAGAAACAAAATGCAGGGGCGTCGGTTGCGACGACTTTTGCACCTGAATCTGTGCCACCTGCTGCACATCACGACGTGACATCAGGTCTGCTAAACTTATTCCACTTAGGAAGCGGTGTATCTGCGCGCTTAAATCAGACCACAGATGATGGGTCAGGCAGGTCTCGCCAGCCTGACAATCTCCTGTTCCCTGACAACCAGTAGCATCAACGGTTTCATTCACCGCATCGATCACCTCAGCCACGTGAATGTCTTTACATCCGCGACTCAAGCGATAGCCGCCACCAGGGCCACGGACACTATCAACCAAGCCTTGCCGACGCAGCTTGGAAAATAACTGTTCTAAGTAAGACAGAGAGATATCCTGCCTAGCAGAAATATCTGCCAGACTAATGGGCTTGTCATTAGCATGCAGTGCTAAGTCCAGCATGGCTGTGACTGCATAGCGCCCTTTAGTTGTTAGTTTCATTGCCCCAGCTACCTCTAGCTTTAATGTGGGGCAATTTTATAAAACCCGACTAATTTAGTCAAGTATAAGCCTGACAAAAGTGTAGGGTTATTCTGGCTTAGCGGGCGCTTCCTGTTGCTCATTGCAAGGCTCAATGGCAGCAGAAAAATCCTCGTCTTTCAAGGCTGGTAGATCTTCGTCCTCATAGGAGGCATCCATCTCGCGCATCTTGTCCGCCATACACGCCAGCTTGCGGTCAACAGCATGCATATGATCCAACATCACACCCATGGATTTTGCTACCGGGTCTGGCATATCTGGGCTTAAGCCGTAGGCATCAAACTTCTCAGCCATGTCCTTCTCGGCCTTGGAAGCCTTGTCTTCGACAGTAATGATACGCCCCGGAATACCCACAACGGTTGCGCCTGCCGGCACCTCTTTGGTGACCACCGCATTGGAACCAACCTTGGCGTTCTTACCCACTTCAAAGGGCCCCAAGATCTTGGCCCCTGCACCAACGACGACACCGTCATTCAAGGTGGGATGACGTTTGCCTTTATTCCAACTGGTGCCGCCTAAGGTGACACCATGGTAGAGGGTGACATCGTCGCCAATGATAGCGGTCTCACCGATCACCACACCCATGCCGTGGTCAATAAAAAAGCGATTACCTATTTGCGCACCAGGGTGAATCTCGATACCCGTTAACCAGCGCGCAATGGTGGACAAAAAGCGCGCTAACCACTTTAAGCGACGACTCCAGAACCAGTGCGACACACGATGAAACAGCAGTGCATGCAGACCAGGATAACAGGTCAGGACTTCAATAAAGTTGCGCGCCGCGGGATCTCGGTGAAACACCGATGATACGTCTTCTTTAAGATGTCTAAACATGACTTGCTCCTGATTAGCAGCCAAACCCATTGTTTGGCTGTAGCTGTCCGTTATTTATGGTGACGACGGACTATTTTTTCAACATTTTTTGCATGGCTGAAAGGATACCACGCAATATATTGGTTTCCACCTTATCCGGGCGTGCACGCAGGTACAAGCGCCGTAAACGAGGCATTAATTGACGCGGATTATGGGGATCCAAAAACTCAATGTCCACCAAGGTTTCCTGCATGTGGGCAAACAAACGTTCTAATTCATCATTACTGGCCAGTTCGATATCCCAGTCCGTGCCCCATTGCGGCTTATCGCCTTGCAGAACCCCTGCGCCCTGCTCTGCCATAGCCAAGGCAGCCACACGCAACTCATAGGCCGCAACCTGCACAGCAGCTGCCAAATTCAAAGAACTAAAGTCTTCGTTGGTAGGGATATGCATATGAAAATTACACTGATGCAGCTCCTCATTGGTCAAACCACGATCTTCGCGACCAAAGACAATGGCCACCTCGTGTTGACTGGCTTCTGATAGGGCCTGGGCGGCGGTTTCTCGCGGGGAGGTTAAGGGCCAGGGAATATGCCGAGAACGCGCACTGGTACCAATTACCAGACCACAACCCGCCACGGCTTCTGGCAAGCTAGCGACGACCTGGGCATTTTCCAGTATATCCACAGCGCCAGAGGAGCGTGCATCGGCCTTGTCGCTAGGGAATTCCTGCGGTTGCACTAGCACCAGGTTGGACAAACCCATGTTTTTCATGGCACGTGCCACACCACCGATATTGCCTGGGTGAGACGTGTTAACTAACACAATGCGGATTTGAGACAATGAGTCCAACATGGGAAGCGTTTTTCCTGCGTCATTCATTAAAAAGGATGCGCATAATAGCGCCAAATAAGCAAAATGTCGCCTAATGCTGTAATCATAGCACTAATGTTTGCTATAATAGCGCCCGAATCGCCCTTAGTGGCCTGTAGCAGGTACCAACCGCTACACCGTTCTTTTATTTTGTAGGTGAATCTAATGCTACCATTAGTCAATATCGGCTTGCGTGCTGCACGCATCGCCAGCGAACAAATTGTGCGCGCCATGGAGCGCCTGGACATGATCCACGAAGAAGGTCAGGATCTTAATGAGCACCTGCGTAAGCTGTGCCAAGGTGCTGAAAAATCGGTAGCCTATGAGATTCACAAGTCTCACCCGGATCAGGAAGTAATTGGCCTGTTTTCCGGTTCTATCAACACCCCCGAAAAGCCCAGTGAAAAGGTATGGCGTGTCAATGCGATTGACGGCCTGCAACAGTACGCTCATAACCTACCCATGTTCTGCCTTACCATGGCTTGTTATGAAGATGGCAAACTGACGCACTCCATCATTATCAATTCCAGCAATGGTGACGAATACTGCGCCAGCAAAGGCCGTGGCGCACAGCTTAATGGTCGCCGCATTCGCGTCAGCAAGCGTAAAGACGTGGCTGGCAGCCAGATTCATGGCGGCTGCAGCAGCAACGTTGAGCTAATGGGCCAATTTGATCACTACCAGGGTGTGTGCCGCGATCTATTTAGCCAAGGCGCTAACCTCTATTCACAGCTCGGCAACAGCCTGTCTCTTGCCCAAGTGGCCAGTGGCAACCTAGATGCCGTGTGGCATAGCCAGCAGGACGATACCGTTGATGCTGCTTTGCTTCTAGTACAGGAAGCAGGCGCCCTCATTGCTGACTTTAAAGGTGGCAAGGCCCTGCATAACAGTGAATTGGTTTGTGCCAATCCTAAGCTGTTAAAGCACATGTTGAAGGCAGTGAATTCCTAAGCGTAGGTCGGCCTGAAGGCCGACCTACACAGCCACAAAAAAGGCCCTCAACTGAGGGCCTTTTTTTATGAGGGCCTGCCCCCTTGGGTCAGACCCTAGTGCAAACACTTACTTCTGCTCATCGTCTTCAAAGTCTTTGGCGCTAGGCTGATAATCTTCACCTTGATGATCTTCAAAGCCCTCACCTTCAACAAATTCTTCCTTCGGCGGGATAACCAGATCTTCTTTGTTGATACCCATGGCCAGCAACACATTACTCGCCACGTAGATAGAAGAATAGGTACCCACTACCACACCAATAAGCAAGGCTAGGGCAAAACCGCGAATCAATTCACCACCAAACACCAGCAAAGCCAACAGCACCAATATGGTGGTGATGGACGTCACCAAGGTACGACCCAGGGTCTGGCTCAAGGATTCGTTGATAATTTCTTCTGGGCTACCCTTACGCAACTTGCGGAAATTTTCACGAATTCGGTCCGATACCACAATGGTATCGTTAAGCGAATAACCGATTACTGCCAGCACCGCTGCCAACACGG
This sequence comes from Oceanospirillaceae bacterium, assembly GCA_016845445.1. GTDB lineage: Bacteria > Pseudomonadota > Gammaproteobacteria > Pseudomonadales > Balneatricaceae > Njordibacter. The sequence continues at coordinate 18,133 of JAERSU010000036.1, forward strand.
TCAGATCAAAATCCAATCGCAAGAGCGAGAAAATACCCAGCACAATCAGCACATCGTGAGCCAAAGCCACAACTGCGCCGATGGAGAATTTCAATTGGAAACGGAAGGCCACATAGAGCATAACGATAGCTAGCGCTAACAGCATACCCAAGCCACCTTGCTCGGTTAGCTCTTCACCGACCTGTGCGCCTACGTATTCACTACGACGCAGTTCTACCTTGGCATTGCTCGCTGATTGCAGCACAGCCAATACCTGCTCGCCAACCTTGTCGTTAAAGGCCTGGCCAAGACGCACAAGTACGTCACGATCAGAACCAAAATTTTGCACCACAGCATCATCAAAACCGGCGCCTTGCAATTGACCGCGAACGGCAACCAGATCCGGCGCCACCTCGTAGCCCACTTCAATCAAGGTACCGCCGGTAAAATCCAAACCAAACTGCAGTTTATTGATGGCCAAGGAAGCTAGGGCAGCCAACACAAAGGCGATAGAAACAACCCCTGCGATCTTGCGCAGGGCCATAAAGTTAATTACTTTTACATCACTCATGTCACTTGCCCTCACTCTGTGCCTGTTGCTGGGATTTACGATCGGCACCAAACAAAGGCCAGATCTTAATACCATCCAGACGACGACCACCATAAACACCATTTACCATGGCGCGACTCACCATAATGGCAGTAAACATGGAGGTAACAATACCGATGGACAAGGTGACAGCAAAGCCCTTCACTGGGCCTGTGCCCACACCATAAAGGATGATGGCGACCAACAAGGTGGTGATATTAGCATCGAAGATGGTGGTAAAGGCGCGCTCATAACCGGCATGAATAGCTGATTGCGGTGGCAAACCACTACGCAGTTCTTCTTTTATACGGGAAAATATCAACACATTGGCATCCACTGCCATACCGACGGTCAGAACGATACCAGCAATACCCGGCAGCGTCAGGGTTGCCCCTAACATGGACATAACCGCCAGCACCAACATGAGGTTAAAGGCCAAAGCGATATTAGCAATAATGCCAAACACACTATAGAAGGCCAGCATAAAGATCACCACCAATGCCAGACCAATTTGCACCGAGGTCACACCAAGGTCAATGTTCTGCTGCCCAAGGCTTGGGCCAACGGTACGCTCTTCCACAAAGTAGATTGGCGCAGCTAGGGAACCGGCCCGCAACAACAGGGCTAGCTCAGAGGCTTCACCTGCGCCATCAAGGCCTGTGATACGGAAACTATTGCCCAGTGCGGTTTGGATGGTGGCCAAAGAAATGATGCTTTTTTCCACGTAAGGTACGCGCACGCTGACCAGCTCACCGTCTACTTCTTGCACCCGCTGGCGAGACTTGTGCTCAACAAAGATCACCGCCATCTTGCGCTTCACCGCATCACGGGTGACACGATTCATCAACTTACCACCTTGGCTGTCAAGGTCGATATTCACCTGCGGCATACCGTTTTCATCAAAATTGGATTGCGCATTCGATACGCTATTACCGGTGATGATAATGTCCTTTTCCAATACCGCTGTGCGAGCTGGGTTAGCTCGGAAAGGGAACTTATCGGTAGCAAAAGAAGAGCTGCCGGCCTTGGCTTCCAAACGAAACTCCAAGTTAGCCGTGGCGCCCAGCACGCGCTTAGCGGCCGCGGTATCCTGAATACCAGGCAACTGCACCACGATACGGTTGCGACCTTGGCGCTGTACTAGGGGCTCAGCCACACCCAGTTCGTTAACACGATTACGCAGCGTCGTGAGATTCTGATTCACGGCATAATCTTCAATTTCACGCACACTGGATTCATTCAAGGAAATGTTCAGATAACTACCACTGTCATCATCTTCGGCACTCATGAGAAATTCGCTGTAGCTTGACTTCAATTCGCTACGCGCCTGATCACGCACCTCAGCCTGGGCAAATTTGATGCGCAAACTACCATCGTCTTCGTGGCTCACAGAACGATAACGCAACTTCTCTGCGCGCAACATGGCCTTGATCTCAGACACATACACGTCCAGGCGCTGGGCCACGGCTTGTACCATATCCACTTCCAATAGGAAGTGCACACCGCCGCGCAAATCAAGGCCCAGCTTCATTGGCCCCGCCCCCATATTAGACAACCAATCTGGGGTGGTAGGCGCTAGGTTCAACGCCGCCACATAGTCATCACCCAGGCTATCTGCAATCACCGCCTTGGCACGCAATTGGGTATCCGAGTCAGCAAAACGCAACAGCACGTTCTTGTCACTAACTTCGGTTGCTTTGGCTGACAAACCTGCCCCAGACAGGGCATCGGTGGCCTGTTCCAAAACAGCTTCATCAATCGGGGTGGCGCTACTGGCACCAGAAACCTGCACTGCCAAATCATCAGGGTACAAGTTAGGAAGGGCATAAATACCGCCCAGAGCCAGTGCCAATACAATTAGCAGGCTTTTCCACAGGGGATAACGGTTGAGCACAGGATAGTCCTATATAGTTATTTAGATCTACGTCAATGCGAGAAACCAGATGACGCAGCAATCTCCTACAGGCGCAATGCCATATTGCCTGAGATTGCCGCGCTTTGCTGAGACTACCCCATGAACACCTTGGTTGCTGTGGGTAGGCGTTGACGCGATTGCACGACTATTAAATTGATTTAATAGTGCCCTTTGGCAATACCGAGGCAACAGCTGCCTTCTGGAAAATGATTTCGGCATTGTCATTCACTGCGACAGTAACAAAATCATCAGATACCTTACTGATCTTACCAACTACGCCACCGTTGGTTACAATTTCATCGCCCTTAGACAGTGCTGACATCAAATTCTTATGTTCCTTTTGGCGCTTGGCCTGTGGACGCCAAATCATGAAGTAGAATACCGCAGCAAATACCACCATCATGATAATCAGGGACATAGGGTCACCACCACCGGCTGGGGCTGTATTGGCTTCGGCAGTTTCGATAAAAAAGCTCATATTGTCTCCAAACTTTTTCGTTAGTTAATGCCCAATAACTGGGCGTTTTATAATTATTACCAGGCAGATTAGGTGTCTGCCTTGGTTTCCAAACTTGGTACTGGCAAGCCTCTACGGGCGTAAAAATCGGCCACATAGTCATCCAATGTACCGGCATCTAACGCAGCGCGCAAATCAGCCATTAAACGCTGATAGTAATGCAGATTATGAATGGTGTTGAGCTGAGCGCCCAACATCTCTTTACACTTGTCTAAATGATGTAGATAAGACCGAGAAAAGTTTTTACAAGTGTAACAGTCGCAATTGGCATCCAATGGGCCAGTATCGGTTTTGTGTACCGCGTTACGAATCTTTACCACACCATCTGAAATAAACAGATGGCCATTACGGGCGTTGCGCGTGGGCATGACACAATCAAACATGTCTACTCCACGGCGAACACCCTCTACCAGATCTTCAGGGCGACCTACACCCATGAGATAACGTGGTTTGTGTTCCGGCATCTTGGGGGCCAGGTGGCCAAGAATGCGCAACATATCATCCTTTGGCTCACCCACTGACAAGCCACCAATAGCCATGCCATCAAAATCAATCTCGTTAAGGCCCTGCAGGGATTCATCACGTAGATGTTCATACATCCCCCCTTGGATAATACCAAACAGGGCAGACGGACTGTCTCCGTGGGCATCCTTACTGCGTTTAGCCCAACGCAATGACAAGCGCATGGAGTCAGCGGCTTCTTGTTCCGTGGCTGGGTAGGGTGTGCACTCATCAAAAATCATCACCACATCAGAGCCCAAATCCTTTTGCACCTGCATAGAAGACTCAGGCGACATGAATACCTTAGAGCCATTCACTGGCGACTGGAAGGACACACCTTCTTCGGTAATCTTGCGCATGGCCCCCAGGCTAAACACCTGAAAACCGCCAGAATCTGTCAGTATCGGCTTATCCCACTGGGTAAAGTCATGCAGGTCACCATGTTGCTTGATAATGTCCGTACCCGGACGCAGCATGAGATGAAAGGTATTGCCCAAAATAATTTCTGCGCCGGTGGCCTTGATGTCACGGGGCAACATACCCTTCACAGTGCCATAGGTACCCACAGGCATAAAGCAGGGCGTCTCGATGGTGCCACGAGGAAAGGTTAGGCGTCCACGGCGTGCATGGCCCGCTTGCCCCAACTTCTCAAACTTCATAAAGCACTCGCGCTTAGACTGCTCGCTCATAAATATCTCCTTCAACACCTATGCAAGTTGCGGTGTTACTAGCATGGCATCGCCATAGCTAAAGAATCGGTATTTTTCTGCCACCGCCTGTTCATAGGCTGCCAACACATGCTCGCGCCCAGCAAAGGCACTGACTAGCATAATCAGAGTGGATTCTGACAGATGAAAGTTGGTAATCAAAGCATCCACACTGCGAAACTCATAGCCAGGATAGATGAAGATGTGCGTTTCACCCGCAAAGGCTGCGATTTCGCCATTGGCGCTGGCACTCTCTAAGGACCTTACACAGGTGGTACCCACGGCCACCACACGGCCACCCTGGGCACGGGTTTGCTGCACCGCATCGGCAACGCTTTGGCTTACCTCGATGATCTCACCGTGCATGTGGTGGTCTTTGATGTTGTCAACCTTAACGGGTTGAAAGGTACCGGCGCCTACATGCAGTGTAATGGTTTCAATACGCACGCCCTTGGCGCGAATAGCCGCCAACATGGGCTCATCAAAATGCAGGCCTGCCGTGGGTGCTGCAACAGCACCGTGCTTTTCGCCAAACACCGTTTGATAACGATCACGGTCGGCCGTTTCATCGGCGCGATCAATGTAGGGTGGCAAGGGCATGTGTCCCAGACGTTGCAAAACATCTAAAACCTTCTCATCACCCTCGATTTGCAGTTCAAATAACGCATCATGGCGCGCCACCATGGTGGCCCACACCTGGCCTTCCAACAGCATACGCGTACCGGGTTTGGGTGCACGACTAGAGCGCACATGGGCTAATAGACGCTTATCGTCCAGCATGCGTTCTACCAAGACTTCCAACTTACCGCCAGACTCTTTGGTGCCAAACAAACGTGCCGGAATCACCTTGGTATCATTGAGCACCAGCAAGTCCCCTTCCCGTAAGAAATCCAACACATCGGTAAAGTGGCCATGTTGCACGGCACCCGTATTGCCATCAAGGTGCATTAGCCGACTAGCCGTACGCTCTGCCGTTGGGTAGCGGGCTATCAGTTCATCGGGCAAATGGAAGGAAAAGTCAGAGACTTGCATGAATTTAGACAGGTAGAAAAAGGGTATAACAATCGAACGGCTAATGATACCGAATCTAACCGGCGCAGCACAGGGCCTAGGGCAGTATATTTGAGTTTTACAGCATGGAAATATTGGAAAGTAAGGATAAACCGGCTAAATCCGCCTAGTTCTAGGCTTTAGAATAATAAATGCCCGCAAGATTGCGGGCATTCCCACTCACAAAGTGGTGATTGAGTCGTACGCTAATCGCGAGTGAATATCGCGTAAATCACAGCAACGGCGGCTAAACCTACTAGGCCTTCGCTACCTAAGGAACCAACTATGGCAAGGATATTACCTACCACGTCAGCACCGATAAATGCCACGTTTTGTCCAAAAATTACCTGCAGAACCACCGCTAGAGCGATAAGGGCAATGCCCGCTTCTGTCAGTTTCTTAATGCCAGCTACGATATTATCAATCATATGAGCCTCTTTTTTTTAATTATTGAATGACCTTATGGCTAACCCGAATGGTCAACCACCGAGCCAAAATCAGTCTACCAACACTCGAGTATTAGACCAAAGTATGACTCCCGGCATGATCATGGTCATTTTTTGTACGAAACAATTAACTTTTGTTGGCACTATGGCTGTTTTCATATACAAAACAAACAATTTGACGACTAGGCAAGCCATGGGAAAGATCTATAATAGCAACCAAGAGTAGCCCATATTGAATACCCCGATGCACTATCAATTTAAACGCCCAGACACCGCCACCAGCCTACGTTTAGCCCTGGCTGACGATGCTTTTTATCAAACCCTGCAACAAGCCGCCAACAATAACCCAGTATTGTTAGAGGCCTATCTAGACTACTCCATGCAAGAAGCCGAACGCTACGGCATACTCGAGCTCGCCAGCCCCGAGACTGTCGGTGCAGCCATCTGGTCATTACCCTTGGATAGTGAGCAAAATACCAACAAGAGTGCCGAAAAAAACGCCTTTATTGAATACCATCTGGGCCATCAGGCATTCACCACCTACAAGGCCATCGTTAAGCACATGGATGCGCAGGCCAACGGCATAGTGGAAGCGGACGACTGGTACCTGTCCATTCTTGGTGTCAATCCAAATCAACAGGGCAGCGGCCAAGGCAAAACATTACTAAAACAGGCATTAAAAGATGCCGACCAAGCCAACAAGGCCTGTTTTTTAGAGACCTTCACGCCAAAAAACATGAGCTTCTACGCGCAACTGGGTTTTATTGCCGTACACCAGGCCTTCGAACCCACCGCTGGCAAGCATTACTGGATCATGCGACGCCTACCGCAAGGTGTAAAAATCTAAAAAAAATCCAGCCCCACGAGGCACTTACCATTGACCCATTGTGGTAATTCAGTATAATGCGCACCTCTACGTGCCAGTGTGATGAAATTGGTAGACATGACGGATTCAAAATCCGTTGCTGAATAAGCGTGGCGGTTCGAGTCCGCCCACTGGTACCATTAATTTAAGAAGGCCGTTTAGTGAAAACTGAACGGTCTTTTTTTGTGCCTAGGTAAAACCCACGTAAGCTACACCCTTTACCTTATTTGTACGGTGGCAAGGGTATTCGCAAAGTTACATCTTTCACAAAGATTGTTAGACAGTGGACTTAGTCTCTTCTTTGATCGATTCTAGCCGAGCAGAGCCTAAAAATAATATGCTTAAGGCACCCCCCACTAACATCCTGATCACCACTATTTCCGTTGCACCTGAATAATCTTGCAGCAGATAAATCATAAGCAAGGCAACAGAAGAAATCAGCCAAAATCCGCCGGCAAAATAGGCAAACGATACTTGGACCTTGTGAGGCAAATAAGGCATGTACCAAAACAAGCAAACTAAAGAAGCCCGCAAGAAGACATTATTGGTCATGGATTTTTGTAGGGCAGGCGTAAGCTCTACGCCATATAACCAGTTGGCAACAAGAGCTGGGTTTAAAAGAAAAAGGAACACCCAGGCTGCTAGATATAAAGCACAAAGTCGAGAAGCTAAACTGATCACTATATTCGCTCAAGCAGCAGGTTGAATGGAAACAGGCCTAGATATACATGCACAAGCAACGATATCAGGGCCTTTCAGCACCGTCAACAGTGTGGTTATGCGAGTCACTTAGAGGCGAAAGAACTATAGATCGCTAGCAATTTAAAAGCCAGATATATCAGCAAAAGACACATAAAAGTACCGCTGACGCCACCAATCAATCCCTGCATAACAAGGTTAAAGGCGGTCTCTGTCACTCCCGACAGGGACGAGATAAATCCATTGAACAAGGATGTGGCCACAGAGCTGACAAAGGTAACCAGAATAATGGTGCGCCACATGTGGTTTTCTTTGATGCCAGGCATTTGGTAAACGTTTAATCCGCAGGCTCTAAATAGCTCCATGACCAGATATGGAAATAGTGCGATACTGGCTATGGCAAGCAGATTAAATACATCAGGCGTTAGTTGCAGTATGGCGTATTCATGCACCACACCAGCCAGGGCTAAATAGATAATGGCCTGCTTGCGATGCAGCCAGGTAGTAATGATGGCCACACCATGGGGCAAGTAAAACAATTGGCCTAGTACAACACTAGCATGAAAACTTGAGCCTTCTAACGGCCGCAACAAAAAGTCATAGACAAGATTAGATAAGACATAGATGGCAACAATCAATAGCAGTGTACTTAGCGATATCTGGTCTTTGCACACTGAAAACTACTCGGTTTAGATTGTTACCCCTACTCTACTCTAAGAGGGCTTGCTACGAAAGCGCTTTGCCCCTTGTTGGTATTAATTTAGCTCCCCACACAAATGCCAACAATATCAACAATGCCAAGGTACCTGTTGAATCACCTATCATGTAAGAAAACATGGTGCCTATGGAGTTTTCAGGCAGAATTTCATTGGCATAAACCAGATTCAAAGCCAAAGAGTTGACAATGGATGACACCACACCAACTAAGAACAATTGCTTCCAGCACCTACTTGGGTGAACACCTGCTTGCGCATACAAATTCCAACCTGAAATTCTAAATAACTCAAAGGTAATCACCGCTACTGAGGAAACAACCATGTAGATAGTGAACAACCTCATATCCCATGGCTCATCACCGTATAACAAAACGCTAGACAAGCAATTGGCCAAAAATAGATAGATCACCGAACGCCAGCCAAAATACCAGGCCGCCAAGACACGCACACCATGGGGTAGAAAGAACAAGGCAGCAAATGCAGCTATTTCTGGAAAGTAGCCCTCTTGAAAAGGTTTTATTACTTCTTTGGTGTATAGCAGGCTTATTACATGTGCAATGCTCACTATGGCTATGGCCAAGAAGTGCTTTTGTGCTGATTGATACCAGGTAGTGTTTGTCATCGGAATTGCCTATTTATTATTATTGAGAAGCCACCGATCTAGTTTGCTAGCAGTAAGACAAGTGGAGCTGATCATAATGATCACTATTCTATCAAAGAAACTCAGTATTTATAATAAAGTATATTCAAATTCCGCTTAAATTAACAAAAACCAGCCATTGATCAAGCTAACTTGTAATTACCGGAGCTTTGGGCGCCCACTTTTTCAGCCATGCCTTTTGCTTGTAGATCGCGTAAGCATTTAATCTACAATGTTACTGAGATACCCAAAAAATTAACAGTTTGTTATTGGTCAATATATACGTACTTATATAATGAAATTGCTTGACCTCGCCTCCACATTAATTATATTTTATTATAGTCGATAATGGGGAAATCTTATGAAAAAAACAATTCTAAGTACTGTATTATTATGTATTTGTGGCTCCGTACAGGCAGCAGATATGTCTGCATGGTCTGATAAGACGGTTTGTCGACTAGTAGAGCAACAAGGTAAGCAAGAGTTTATTGATGAAGCTGTTAGCCGTGGTTTGAGGTGTGTACAAGGGGAAAACATGCAAGCAAACACAAGCAAGAGCGCCTCTAAGCAAGATGCTTTTTCCGTACCAAAAAGAGAAATACCAAACACTCACTTCAAGCCACACCAAGATATTGCGAACTTATACAAAGGGTATGACCGTTACTTAAACAAAGATTTTGATTTTCCATCTTTGAGGCTATCTAAAAATGACTTCATTACAGGCACATTTATCGGGGATAACAAAACTGATGCCAAAGGGTACTATATTAAAACAATGGTCCAATACGCTGATTTTGGAGATTTAAATGGTGATAATGAAAATGACATGGTAATGGGCGGCTGGCGTGCAAATGATAAAAACAGCCCTGCAAGGTTACATTACTTATATTTCAAATATGGTATTCCAAATTCTACAAGCCATACAGAGGTAGAAGGTACAGCTGCTCCATGGGTGAGGGATTTTGACGCCGATGGCAAAGCAGAGGTATTAACTGTAGGTTTTTATGATTTTCCAGTAAGACCAGCTAAATCTTATTATTTCCCCAATGGCATCGACTCAAAAGCTTCAATAGGCCCGAAAATAGATAGTCACGAAAGTCACGTAAGTGATTTTGATGGAGATGGTGATTTAGATGTATTAGCTATTACATATGGCGGAGTGAAAAATGAGCTTTCTTTGTATAGAAATACTGGAGGTAAGTTCAATCATGAATACTTAAAAATTGTTGGCGATCCATGGATGGGTGGCAGCTCCATAGTGTTTGATGACTTTGACGGTGATGGTTCAGTAGAAATTTTAATTGGAGATGCGGCATATCCAAAGTTTGATGATGAGATCTGGTATTACGACCTTAAATTTTTAGACAATCATTCTATTAAATTAATCCCAAAACAAAAGTTAACTGGGTACTTTTCAGACCGCAAATATCGAAAACTACTAACCGAATTTTCATCATCAAAGAACCCAAGGGATCATGACAAAAAAAGATCGCATGATATATTTTTAGGGTCCTCGGATGTTGATAATGATGGTGATAAAGACATTATTCTGGGTACTGTGTTATGGAATAACACGTCACCATTTGGCGCATTACAAATTTTTATAAATGACGGGAGTGGTAAATTTACAGATGAAACTAACACCAGAATATTAAATTACCGATTGTCTGGCGATTCGGCGCATTCAATATTCTTAGAAGATGTTAATGGTGATGGCGCAGTTGATATTATCATGACCGATAGGAACCAGTGGGTTAGCTGGGTTGGAGTGCCACTAGATAGCTCACTAGGATATGATTTAGACAAGGTTACATCCGGAAACCGACTCTTGATAAATGATGGCACTGGACATTTTGTTAGTACGCATGAAAATTATTTTGCTGATTTTACAGTTTTAAGGGGCTGGTCAAACAGTTGGTTTCCAGTAGTCAATGCTGATAGAACAATTACTTTTGTATCTCTATTTAGAACCAATGATGGCCAAAACGACTTGTGGCAATATGCCAAGTTAAAGAAACCTCTTTCCACAGGCCCAAAATTTAAAAATCCAGCAGATAGAGGAGTTCCAGAGTTCAATGAATTTTATGTACTAAGACATAATACAGAAGCTCGGAGCGCTGTGTTGAGCGGAGATTATGATTCAGCCCTCGATTGGTATCTGGCCACAAAGGCCGAAATAAAAATTAACGCCAAATAATTCTCAATGCTAATGCCGTAGAGCTAACTAAATAACTCTACGGCATTTCACATCCTATCATCAACGTATCGATGCGTGTATACGATAGTAAAATAACCCAATCAATCTTTGTTCAAATTAATCTGTCGCCGCAACCCCAAGCCAATAAACAACGCTAGCAATAACACAGCAAACAAACCTAAACTGGTGGATAGCACACCATTACTTAATACCTTTGCAACGCCTGCTGCAATGCTTGCGCTAGCTAGAATATCGTGCCAGGCCTGCTCCAGCACGGGGCTAAATACGGCCAACATCACCCCCACAAATGCCAACAGGCCGCCAATAAAGTTAAAGTTACGATCTTCCTGTCTCTTTTTGGCTTCCGCAGCCTCGGCCCGTTCTTCTTTTTCTCGCAAGGCCCTTTGCTCTGTTTTTTCTCGCGCTTGTTGGATACCTCTATTGGAGAGTACCGTCACTATTTCACTGAGGAACTTCAGTTGATTGGTTTGTTCTTCGTGCAACTGATTAATGGGATAGCGTTCGGTTAACTGTTGATACACAAAGTAAAGCTCTTTGGTGTCTCGATCGACCGGATTAAAGGAAAAATAGCGCGCGTTAAACTGCGCCACCTGCGATATAAAATCAAGCTGTTTGCTAGTTTCATCAATATAGTTGTGGGAATCTATTACGGTACCTATTTCATTTAACCTTTTGAAATGATCCGCCACTTCATCATTAAATTTATTAATCTGTTGATTGTAGGCACTGGCTAAACAATGCACTAGGCATAGCCTTTTAATCCTGGTTTCATCCGTTTGCTTACTGTTTAACCACTGATCATCCAATCGAATAGTGAGGTTTTTGCCAAACCCAAGGTACTTGTTATTTTTATCTAGATTACCAAGCTGCTTGGCCTCATCACTATATTGTTCAATAAACTCTATCTCAGCTAGATGCTTGTCCTGTTTGCTCGCATCTTGTGGAGCCTGGTTGCTAGCCTCCTTACCGATTTCCATAAACTTGTCAGTGTTTGCTAACAACACCTTATGCTGGCACACAGCACTATTAAGAAATAGATTAGCCCCCTTCACAAATGGCGCTAACAAGGGGCACGGATTTTTGATAAAGGGCTTAAAATGCTCAACATTGGTAAACCAGCGCGGGTCGGTATCCGCAAGATCGAGCAATAGCATGCACATGTCCACCGCGTTACACTCGTCTTCACGAAAAAAACGCAACCAACATACGTGACCAGTAAGGGTTAATTCGGTTAAGCCAATGGTTTTGGGGAAGGCAATATTAAAGCTTGTTGCTTGGCTTATTTCGGCTAATGACCTTCTCACCACATCGTTTAAAAAGTAGTAGGTATCTGCTGCCTGAAAGTCCTTTTTGGTATCTTCAATTCGCAAGCTACCCGCACTAGCTTCAACAGGTGAACTCAACATAAAACCAATATGCATGCTCTACATAACTCCTGTTACTTAGCCAGAGTGTGAGTAAATAATTTAGCTAAATCAGCCGCTGTCTGAATATGTTCAAACTCATCACGCGGCACTACTAAGAAAGAATCCTTGGTTGATTCATTAATACGCTTGCTGCCTACTTCCAGTGCTTTAATGGCGTTAATCCAATACCAGGAGTTGGGCGATTCATAGTAGGCATACCAAATGGGCAAACGAAACAGTCGTTCAAAACTCAGCCCCTTGGTCAGTTCTTTATCTACATTAATGGTGTAGGCGTTGTTAGAGAGTTTGTGATTTTTTGCATCGACAGCGATCATGCCGATACCTTCTATCAATAACAGAAAATCCGGCCTTTTCGCTGACTTTTTAAGCGCCTTAGAAAAGGTATCCTGACTTTGGTTTAATGCGATATAGAGCAAATTCTGCTCTTTAAACCAGTTATTCAATGCGCTCTCGCCAATCTCGCCTTTGCTCACTATACAGTCAACGGCTTGTACTAAATCCATCTTATCATTCCCAATGCCCGGCCTTGTTGTCATTCTTTGTGGGCAAACACCGACTTATACTATCAGCAACCTAGGCAGTTAATTAATTCAACCAAAGCATGACAAACTTCATATACTTCTCTAAACCATTGTCATTGTGGTTATTAATGACCAACTCCCCTAATATAGTAGCTACCAAAAGACAACATCTATTTAGACATGCAAACCTATAATCCCGCAATGCTTCGTGCCCTCTATGCCAGCCTGGTCATTGCTTGTGTGTCTGAGTTGTTCTTCATATTGGATGTGATTGATGATACTTTTGAGCTAAATCTACCCATTGTGAATTTAATCAATCACACTCTGATGGAAGCTTTAGCGACCCTTGGATTGGGCGTTGCCATCGTTGTAATCGTTAACAATATCCGCTCCCTATTAAAGCACCAGCAGGCCATAGAAAAATCTGTACAAGTTGCCTCAGGCCATTTGCACGAAGTTATGCAAGCGTATTTCACCAAGTGGAAACTTACTGCTTCAGAAAAAGAGGTGGCTATCTTGCTCTTTAAAGGCCTATCGGCCCAAGAGATCGCTGATTTAAGGAGCACCAAGATTGGCACTGTGAAGAACCAATCAAGCGCTATTTACCAGAAAGCAGAGGTAAAAAACCGCAGCGAATTGTTTTCTTTGTTTGTCGAAGAATTACTTAGTGACTCAACTGCGCAGCAATAGTATTTTCTCTATCGCAGGCTGTAGGAATAGGTACGATGCGCTGTTCAATCATGGCTAGCCATTGCGTTTGCGGAAGGCTATGGGCTTGATAATTCTCCAATAACAGCACCTGATCAACATGCAGGGCTTTACCGGCCGCATAAATCGGCATGGCTTTAGGGCCTAAATAAGCCAAAGAGTGCCCAGCCAAGATATTCTCAGCACCTATACCGGCCACAATAGCCTCATCAATAGGGCGGCGCAGACGTAGTGGAAACCCTAAACCCAGCAAATTCCCTGACTCATCTATTAATAACAAGTCATCACTAACTAGGCTGCCATGGTGTTGACACTGGGTGGCTAAATAGGTTGATTTACCGGCTTTATGCCCACCCAACAACAAAATATTTTGCTGTTGCTCACTTGCTTCATGGTTAATCATGGCACCAGCATGGATTAACAATAAATCAGGACGTTGGTGGCACACTAGATAAGCAATAGCGATTAATAGCTCATTAACACTAGATACCAGGTCTTTATGAGAGGCAGAAAAAGACACAGCAGGGGCGTCGACATGCACTTTACTGTCACATGTGATGCGCACATCAAAATGCCCCCCTGCTGCGCTAGTAGGCCGCAATTCCCAGCCACTTAGTACCCCACTCAACAATTGAGCCATAGGAGCTTCGGCGTAACATTGCAGGCTAACTCCTAAGGGTTGGCAGTGGAGGCAAAACTTAGATGGAAAATTGCTAGTTTCAGGCATAACTTAGCGCCAGGCACCACCTTTAGCTTTGCAGAAGCTTTCCACCAGATAGCGATCGCCTGACTCAATTGACACCACCCGACACAATCGAGTGCTACTGGCTGAGGTTGACTGAATAGTGAAGCCCTCACCTGTTTCAGCAATCACCCCTTGATAGCCATCTGCTTGGGAATTTAATGCGGCAAGCAAACTGGCCCTGGCATCCACATCAGTGCGCGCATTGCCCGTTGTACAACCTGTAATTAGCAATCCAAAAAGCAAAATAAGCAATAATTTTCGCATTATAAAAACTCCGCTAATAAAGATTGTAAATTAGCCGCTGACACGGTTTGCAAGCCATCACTGTTTAGTTGGGCTTGAATACGCGCTAACAAGGCTTCTTGTTGTTCACGACTTAACGCACTGGCGCCCTGTAAATAGTCATCTGGCCCACTCGGGCGAGACGCTGTCGATGGCACGGACACAGCGGAAGGTCTAGATGGTGCCGAGGCAACAGATGCGCGGGAGGCAGTGGAAGGCGATGATGCCGATCTGCTACTGGAATTGGAAGCGCTGCTAGCCGAACTTGGTGAACTTAGCGAACTTGACGGAGCCGACGGTACTGAAGGTGACGACGACCTGCTATTGGAACTCGACGCACTACTTGATGATCTTGATGGCGCTGACGGCGCACTCGGCTTTGATGGTGCACTCGGCACTGATGGTGCACTTGGGACAGATACGCCTGAAGCACGTACAACGCCAGAAAACGTCATAGCCGTTAACATCATACCATTGGCAAGGGCAATGGATTTTAATACTTGTCTGCGTTGCATAACAACCCTCCTATAACTACACCCTCAAGAACTACACCCTCAAGTTATAATCACAGTATTAAAATTACCATAGACCTAAGTCATATAACGCTAGATTTTCATAATCCTTAGTCACATATAGCTATATTAAACCTCACGATCGACTAACTAGGGCCGCAGGTCGATAGTTTTTTAACATAACCAATGCCACACACAGAGTAACGACTTCGGCCACTGGCAGTGCATAAAAGATGCCACCAAGTCCGAACAAGGTAAAAAATGTCAGGATAAACACCACTGGCAATGCCAAGGAACGCAACACTGCTAAGGTCGCTGATAAACCTGGTTTCTGCATACCGGTGAAATAACCTGAAATAATCAGATTGGCACCATTGAACAAGAACACAGGCCAAATAATCGTCGCGATAGATACCGCCAGAGCAATGGTTTCGACATCTTCGCCGTCAGCAAACACGCCAACCAAAACATCCGCTTTAAACCAAATTAACAAGGCAAACATCACCCCAATAACCAAGCAGGTCATCACCCCATAGTGTAACAACAAGGCGATGCGATCGGCCTTTTGGGCACCTAGGTTTACGGAAAACAAGGCGCCTAAACCCTCGGCAATACCATAAAACACCATCAAGCCCACCATCAACAAATAGTTAACGATGGCAAAGGAGGCCACGCCTATGCTGCCTACCTGAGTCATTAACACCCAATTAAAAATCAGCATAACTAGGCCAGCAGAGGCCTCGTTAAGAAATTCAGAAGAGCCATTAAGCGCCGCCCGATACACCAACAACCAGGAATCCTGGCCCAAAGAAAAGCGCAGGTGGCTACCCTTTATAACAAAGGCATACAAGGCAATGAGCGCACCCACCATATAGGAAATGCCCGTCGCCCAGGCTGCGCCTGCCAGACCCATATCGGCATACACTACCAGCCATATATCCAACACTATATTAACCACTGTGATGGACACCATAGCGGCTAGGGAGTAGCCAGGCTGACCATCTATACGCAAAAATTGCATCAATAGAATAGCCAAACCTAAAAATGGAAAGGACCAGGCGAGTGCCCAAAGATACAGAGCACTAAGGGGCACCAGGTCCCCTTGTGCACCCATGGCCTGCACCATCAATTCGGGTGCCAGTAAAGCCACTAGGGTCAACACCGAGATCATCGCCAGCATCACCACCGAGGTTTTACCTAACACTCCCGAAGCGGCATCGGCATTGGCTTCACCCAGCATCTTGCCGGCCATCACCGCGGCACCCACCGACAGCATAATGGTGAGTCCAATCAATAGGGAAAACAGCGGCATGACAATGGTTACCGCCGCTAAGGCTTCTGCGCCAACAAAGTTGCCAACAATTAGGCCATCCACAATAGCGGCAGAAGAGATGGCCAACATGCCCAATACTGAAGGCACAGAGAAGCGTACAAATTGCCCCCACACGGGCGCATTAATCATCTTGTCATCGGTAGCAGTATGCGTCGACATGGCTATGTATCCATCCACATTTCATTTCTAGGGGTGCATTATAGGCGGCACTATTTTAACGTCAAAACTGACTCTACCTAGCCAGCTAGTCATGATTGCATTAGCAGTTCTACTGTGAACAGCCTGCTACATAATCCAGCACTTGAGCGTGTAATTTAGCTTTCTCGGCCTGGCTTATAAAACTCGCCTCCACGCCATTTAAACTAAACTGGGCCAGTTCTTCTCTAGTCAAATCATGGGCAGCTGCCACGGCGTGGAAGTTGGCATTCATATAACCACCAAAATAGGCTGGATCATCGGAATTGATGGTGACGCAAAGGCCTTTACGTAACAAGGTCACAATATTGTGATCTGCCATCTGCTTATAAACCTTAAGCTTGGTATTTGATAGTGGGCAAACGGTAAGAGGGATCCGTTCATCAATCAGTCTCTGTAGCAATGCCTCATCCTGATCACAGGCCACCCCGTGATCCACTCTTGATACCTGCAATAGATCCAAAGACTCCGTTATGTTACGCGCTGGGCCTTCTTCACCGGCGTGGGCTACCGTTAACAAGCCTAGTTGCCGGGCTGCTGCCAACACCTTTTCATGCTTGGCTGGTGGGTGGCCTATTTCCGTTGAGTCCAAACCCACTGCGACCAATTTCTCCAGGTGCGGCTTGGCCTGTTCTAGGGTTGCAAAGGCCGCCGCTTCCGATAAGTGACGCAGAAAACACATAATAATTCGGCTACTGATGCCCAGTTTTTGTTGACCATCTTGTAACGCTCGGTCGATGCCATTAATTACCGTGGCAAACGCCACACCACGTTCGGTGTGGGTCTGTGGATCGAAGAAGATCTCGGTGTGCATAACCTTATCAGCCTGGCAGCGCAACAAATAGTCCCATGTTAGGTCATAAAAGTCCTGCTCCTCGAGGAGCACACTGGCGCCTTGATAATAGATATCGAGAAAATCCTGCAACTGACTAAACTCATAGGCTGCGCGTAACTGTGCGGGATTATCGTAAGG
>JAERSU010000037.1 GCA_016845445.1 Oceanospirillaceae bacterium
ACATTCATGTGCGCAATTGGGCGCACAATTAAACCACGTTCTTGGCAATGGGCAGCGATGCGGTTACCAACCTTGGCGGCAGGGTCGATGAGTTCCTTGGTCTCCTTGTTGGCGACGTTTTCCAAACACATCATAAACTTACGGCCACGAATATCACCAACAATGTCCAGGTCAATCAAGCCGCGAATCTGCTCTTCAAAGTAGGCACCCACATCCATAACATGATCGCAGATGTTTTCCCGTTCCATGATTTCGATGTTTTTCAAGGCAGCGGCACAGGCGACCGGGTGACCGGAATAGGTGAAACCGTGAGTAAACAAGGCGCCTTCGGCTTGTGGTTTGCTAATGACATCAAAGATGCGGTCGGACAGGATGGTGGCACCCAATGGGATGTAACCAGACGTTAAGCCTTTGGCACAGCAGATGATGTCTGGCACTATGTCGAACTCGGCTTCAGAAGCAAAGAAGTGACCTAGGCGACCAAAGGCGGTAACAACCTCGTCAGAGACGTACAACATACCGTACTTGTGACACAGATCCAGAGTACGCTTGTGGTATCCCTTAGGCGGCACAATAACACCACCAGCACCCATAATGGGTTCGGCAAAGAAGGCGGCAACATTGTCTGGACCTAGCTCCAGAATCTTGTCTTCCAGTTCTTGAATCATGCTGTCGCAGAAGGCTTCTTCGCTCATGCCCTCTGGGCGGCGGTAGGCATTCGGGCAGCCCACGTGATGCACCATTTCACGATCAATATCAAAACCTATGTGGTCAAACTCCACGCCGGTTAGGGACATGGCCATATAGGTGCTGCCGTGGTAGCCATCAACACGGGAAATTAACTTCTTCTTGTTCGGCTTGCCTAGTTGGTTGAAGTAGAAGTGAATGATACGCACGGCGGTGTCGTTAGCCACCGAGCCACCGCAACCATAGAACACGTGATTGAGGTCACCTGGTGCCAGCTCGGCGATCTTCGCCGATAGCTGCGCAGCCGGTACGCTGGTGTGGTGACCAAAGCTGGAATAATAAGGCATCATGGCGGCTTGGTCGGCCATGGCTTGGCCCATTTCTTCGCGGCCGTAGCCAATGTTAACGCACCAAAGGCCACCGATACCGTCCATGTAGCGTTTGCCATCGCCATCGACGATATGCACATTACTACTTTCGGTAACGATTAAGGAGCCTTCTTCCTTAAAGGTTGAATAATCAGTCCAAGGGTGAATGTAGTGATCCTTGTCTTGTTGCCAAACTTGTTTCATGTCGATGTTTTGATCTGCCACGGTAGATACTCCTTTTGCTGATCCTGATTAGAGGGTTTGGGCCTGTTGCAGCATGGCATGCAACAGCACATTGGCACCTGCTTCGATGTGGGCAGGTTGCGCATCTTCTGCTTCGTTATGGGAAATGCCATCTTTGCAGGGAATAAAAATCATACTGGTGGGGGCTACACGGCTGACATAAACAGCATCGTGACCGGCACCACTAAACATCTCCATATTGCTGTAGCCTAGGCCTGCTACTGCTTGACGCACGGCATCAATGCAATTATCAGCAAAACTCACGGCCGGGGAATGCCATTCCTGGCGAATATGGGTATCGATGTTGGTTGCTTGTCCGCGTTGCGCAACGATGCGAGAAAATTCTTCATGCATGTCCCTGAGAATGGCTTCATCAGGGTGGCGTAGGTCAACGCAAACAACGAGCTCTTCTGGCACCGTGTTACGGGAGCCAGGTTGTGCCTTGATGTCACCGAAGGTGACCCGGCCCCAAGGAGCGTGCTTGGCAGCCAAGGCATATAAATCTTGTACAATAGGCGCCAGCGCCATAAATGGATCGCGGCGACTGGTCATGGGGCTAGGCCCCGCATGACAGGGTTGACCTGTCAGAGTAAGGTCGTACCAGCGCATACCTTGCACACCGGATACCACACCAATGGTGAGATCTTCGGCTTCGAGGATAGGACCCTGTTCAATGTGCAATTCAAAGGCGGCCTTAATAGGGAAAGGTTCGGCGTTAGCCTCACCTAAATAGCCAAGGCGTTGCAATTCATCAGCGATGCTAATGCCCTGCTTGTCCGAGCGGCTATGACCGTATGCTTCGCTAAATTCACCACACCAAACACCAGACCCAGTCATGGCTGGCGAAAAGCGTGCGCCTTCTTCGTTGGTCCAAACCACAACTTCAAGGGGGTGTTGGGTGGTGATATTGTGTTCGTGTAGGGTGCGCAGCACCTCTACACCGGCTAGCACCCCATAGACGCCATCAAATTTGCCACCAGTTGGTTGCGTATCCAAATGGCTACCGGTGATGACGGCCGGTAAGCTGTTATCGACTCCAGCACGACGGGCAAAAATATTGCCCATGCGGTCTATGCGAATATCGCAGCCTACGGCTTTACACCAGTCCATAAACAGCTCACGGCCCTGCTTGTCCAAATCCGTCAATGCCTGGCGGTTGCAACCGCCTTTGGCAGTGCCGCCAATGGCACCCATGTCCATGAGTGATTGCCACAGACGTTGGCCGTTGATGTTAATAGAGGTTGTCATTTAGGGGATTCCAATGTTCCTTAGAAAAAACACCGCCCCGAAGGGCAGAGCCACTAGGAGTTACTTTTTAAGGTTTGTCCACATCTGGTCGTAGATAGCCTGAGTTTCTGCATCACAAGCCTGTACGAAAGCAGCTGGTGCGCCTTCACGAGGGTTGGATTCAGGAGAAGTACGTAGCTCTTCACCCAATAGTGGGCCAACGTTCTTCACACCAGCAGCGTACTGGGCATAGTTAGAAACCTGAGCAATGTTTTCAGGCTCCAGCAGGAAGTCCATGAACTTCAGCGCGTTAGCACGGTTTGGCGCATCCTTTAGCAGGACAACGTTATCCATCCATACTAGGAAGCCTTGATCTGGGTAGGCGTATTCTACGTTGGCACCTTCAGCACGGGCCTTAGCAGAGTAACCGTTCCAAATCATACTTACCGCGGCATCACCGGATACCAACATGTCTTTGGTGGTATCAGAGTTGAAAGATGCCCAGTGTTGCTTGGCGTTTTGCAGCATGGCGTTTAGCGCCTTTAGCTGTTCACGGTCATTGCTACACTGTGGGATGCCCATGTGTAGGGACGCCATAGCCATAACATCACCTTGGGAATCTAGCATATTGATCTTGCCAGAAAGCTCAGCTGGTGGGTTAAACAGAATGTTGGTGTCATGCACGTTACCGGAGTAGACATCCTTGTTGACAGAGAAGGAGGTAGAACCCCACTGGTAAGGAATGGAGTGCTTACGGCCATCGTCAAAGGATACGTTTACCCACTTGTCTTCGATGTTGCCTTTGTTTGCTAGTTCGCCATCAGCGATGGTGTCTAGCATGCCTTCACCGATCATGATCTCAACCATATAGTCACCGGGTACGGCCACGTCATAGGTGCCCATGGCGCCTGCTTTTAGGTTGGCTAACATGGCTTCGTTGGAATCGAAGGTGTCCATGGTAACTTTGACGCCAGTTTCAGCAGTAAATTTGTCTAGTAGTTCCTGTGGAATGTACTCAAACCAGTGGTAAACCACGACTTCTTCTTGAGCCATAGCCGCTTCGGCAGCCACGGACATGGCGACGGCAGCAGTAATGGATTTCAGCATTGTTTTCATTGTTTTCTCCTGAGTTGCTGATTAGTTCTTTTGATCCGACTTGGAAACAAAATAGCTTAGGGTCACGAACACCACCGACACCGCCAATAGCGTTGTGGAAATGGCCATGATGTTGGGCTTTATGCCCTGTTTTACCGAGCCAAAGATGGCCGTTGGTAAAGTTTCTACCCCGGCCCCTTTAACAAAGTTAGTAATAATGAAGTCATCCAAAGAGACGATAAATGCCAGCAAGAAACCAGAGATAATGCCGGGCATCATCAGGGGTAGCAGTATCTTAGTAAAGGTCTGCAGTTTGGTGGCATACAGGTCTTGGGCAGCTTGCTCGTAACTGTCTTCAATGCCCTGCATACGCGCCGCGATAGGCAGGTAAGCAAAAGGAATACAGAAGACAATATGGGCAATGATGATGGTCATAATGCCGCGATCAAAACCAATGGTATTGAAGAAAATTAAGGTCGCGACGGCAGTCACAATTTCAGGCACCATCAAAGGCAGACTAATTAAGCCCAAAGACAAGGTGCGAGTGCGGAACATGCCGCCCCTTACCAAGCCTGTGGCGGCCAAGGTAGCAAAGGTGGTAGCCAAGGTGGCGGCCACGATGGCAATGATAAAGGAGTTCCAAGCAGCTAGCTTAAATTTAGCTGATTCTGGACCACTGACCATGTCGATATACCAACGGAACGAGAAGCCTTCCCAGATGGTAATCGACTTGGAATCATTAAAGCTGTAAATGGTGACGATCACTAGGGGGGCGTACAAGATCACCAAACAAAGAATGGTAATGAAACGAAAACCCTTGTAGGAGCGTAGGTCAAATTGCTTGCTAGTCATGTTATGCCTCCTGCGCCGCTTTTGCTTGTTGACGGGAGAAGACCATAAGAATAATCAACACCATGGTTAGCAGAATCATGGATGCCGCAGCGCCAAAGGGCCAGTTACCTGCATTGCCTTTAAACTGTTCTTCGATGAGGGAGCCAATCATAAAGTTTTTCGCACCACCCAGTAGGTCGGGAGCTAAGAAGGCGCCTAGAGAAGGTACAAATACCAGAATACAACCAGCCACTACACCGGGTTTTACACTGGGCAGGATGACCCGCTTGAGGGTCTGCCATTTGGAGGCATAAAGATCCGCCGCCGCTTCACTAAGGCTAAAGTTATAGCGCTCTATGGAGGCATAGATAGGCAGTACCATAAAGGGCAGGTAACTATAAAACAGGCCTAGTTGCACAGCTAAGTTGGTATTAATGATACTTAGTGGTTCGGTAATGAAACCGATGGACAGCAAGGCTTCATTCATGGGCCCGTTGTCACGTAGCAAAAACTTCATAGAAACCGTGCGGATCAACAGATTTACCCAGTAAGGAATGGTAATGAAAAATACCCAAATAGGGCGTACCTCAGGGCTGCGAGTAGCAATAAAATAGGCCGTGGGGAAGCCGATGAGCAAACTAAATATGGTGGCTAAACCGGCTTGCCAGATGGAACGCCAATAGATATTGATGTAGGTCCATTCAATCTTTGCTGGTTCATCGCCAAACAAACCACGATCAAAGAAAAACTGATCATAGGCCGCCCAGGTAAATTCCCAGATGACACCACCGCGGAATTCTTTGGTTAGGAACGAGTAGATCACCATGATGCCCACTGGCACCACAATAAAGATG
>JAERSU010000038.1 GCA_016845445.1 Oceanospirillaceae bacterium
TTGCCAGGCTTTACGCTGCACCAAGATCTGCAAATCAGTACTGACCTAAAAGCCAGTATAGAAGCTGCAGACAGCATAATATTTTCTGTGCCAAGTAAGGTGTTTCGCGACGTGCTGGATATGGTGCGAGATTACATTACCCCCGATCAATATCTGGTAACCACTACCAAAGGTATTGAGCCCGACCACTTTTTGCTCATGAGTCAGGTCTTGGAAGTTTACTTCCCTAGTAACCCTATTGGGGTTATCTCTGGACCTAATTTGGCAAAAGAAATTGCCGCCCGCCATCTGGCCGGTACGGTCATCGCTAGTGACAATGAAGACCTGCGTGATCGTGTGCAGGAACTGTTTCAGTGTTCGTTTTTCCGAGTCTATGCCAGTAATGACCGCTATGGTGTTGAGCTTGGTGGTGCGTTAAAGAACATCTATGCCATTGCGGCAGGATTAAGTTCGGCCATGGATATGGGTGAAAATACCCGCAGTATGTTGATGACGCGCAGTTTAGCCGAAATGAGCCGCTTGGCTGTGCAAATGGGTGCGAATCCAATGACCTTCCTTGGCTTGTCGGGGGTCGGTGATTTGATTGTTACCTGTAACTCACCATTGAGTCGAAATTTTCGCGTCGGCTTTGCTTTAGGCCAGGGTAAATCTTTAGATGATGCCGTCGAAGAACTTGGCGAAGTGGCTGAAGGTGTGAATACTTTGGCATTGGTGAAAACTCAGGCAGCCAAGTTGCAGGTGAATATGCCTCTGGTTGAAGCCTTGTACGCTCTAGTGTTTGAAGGTGCCGATGTGTCCGGCATGGCGTCATCACTCATGGGCCGTGATCAAAACTCCGACGTGGAGTTTGTTTTGCAGCGCAGTTAGGCCTCGCCTAGTTAGTTACATGCTTGCTCTGTCAGCCTAATAGCCCTATGCTTAGGGCACTATTGCCATGTTAGGAAAACAGCCATGCAAGCCCTGCTCAAAAACCTTACCTCAGAATACTTTTGGATTCGCTTGTTCTTCATGCTGGTGTACCTCATTCTGGTTGAGGTTGCCGTATCTGTATTAACCTTATTTATCCTACTACAGTTCATTTATCGCTTGTTTGTCGGCCAATCTCAAGCTGATTTGTTCCGGGTAAGCAGTAGCCTCAGCAAATTTGTACTAGCGGCTTATCGTTTCCTTACCTATCAAAGCGAAACCAAACCTTTTCCTTTTAGTGATTGGCCAGCAGCTGATGCCATGCCTGAGGAGGAGGACGAATAAGCTATATGAAACTGCTTTTAATGCGCCATGGCGATGCCAGTTGGCAAGCACCATCTGATAGCCAACGTCCGTTATCTGAATTTGGCCAACAGCAGGTGGCTAGTCAGGCCAAACAGGACCTTCCTTGGGTCCATATGCAACAGGCAATAGTCAGTCCTTATGTGCGTGCCCAGCAAACCTTTGCCATTCTCAATGGGCACCTTGATTGGCATTGGCATAAACAAGATTGCAGCCTCATTACCCCAGCTGGAGATTGCCAGGCGGTGCAAGAACTGCTCATGTCCATGGCCCAAGTAGATACCCTTGTGGTCACTCACCAGCCCCTAGTGAGTTCCCTTATAGGCTACTTTACTGCAGCTGATATGTACGCCGGTGAACCCATGATGCCAGCCTCTGTGGCGGTGTTAGAAGGTGACGTGTTTGCCCGTGGCTGTATGCATTTGGAGACACTTATTCATGCCTAAGCAGGCTATTTGGCAAACGGACTGTCGACAGGCTGTGGGCCAGGGCGAATTAAGTTATCAGTATATTGAGGCAGCTCAGGCTAATGGCAAAATACCTGTAAATACCATTGTGGCGATGCACGGTTGGTTGGATAATAGCGCCAGTTTCACCCCCATGTTTGAACACTTGTTACAGCAAGTCGATGGACCATCATTGCAGGCCTATTTGCTTGATTTTGCTGGTCACGGTATGAGCTTTCATCGACCTGTTGGGGTGTTTTATAGCATTTGGGACTACGCCTTGGATGTGGCCGAATTTATACAGCAAAAAGACCTGTATAAGGTCACCTTGCTAGGCCATTCCATGGGTGCCTGCGTGGCACCCTTGGTGGCCAGTATTTTACCTGATCGGATAGTTGGTATGTGCGCCATTGAAGCGCTAGGTCCAGTGGTTACAGAGGTTGAGGACACAGGCCGTCAATTGCAAAAAGCCTTTCTCAGGCAACACCAACAGCAGCAGCGTAAAGCCAAACTATTTGCCTCACCGCAAGCTGCTGTGCAAGCGCGCATGGGGGCGAAGCTAAGTCTGCAAGAAGGTGCCGCCCGTTTGTTAGTTGAACGAAATCTAGTGCGCTCTGAAAGGGGCTTTAAGTGGCGTTCGGATCGCCGCGTTAGTTTAGCCTCACCGGTGCGTTATACGGAACAACAGGTGCGCGCCATGCTCACAGAACTTGCCGTACCAGTGCAATTGATAGTGGGTGATAACCTGCAAAGTGATGCCAATCTGCAAGCGCGGGCTGGGTGCGTGGCAAACCTAGCTTGGGTGAAACTGAACGGCGGGCATCATCTGCATATGGAAAACCAGATAGCGGCTTGCAATGCGGCATTAGTGGCTAGTTTAGCTGTTCATGGAGAGGAATAAGCATGCCTTCAGTAGCTTTGGTATTAGGCAGTGGCGGTGCCCGTGGCAACGTCCATATTGGGGTGATTCAAGCCCTGCAAGAACAAGGTTTTGATATCGTAAGTATCTCAGGATGTTCCATGGGCGCGGCTGTAGGTGGCATGTTTGCGGCCGGTAAGTTGGATGAATTTACCAGTTGGATAACGGGCCTGTCGCGCTTTGATGTACTGCGCTTAGTGGATATGTCGTTACTCTCAATGGGCATTATTCAAGGCGAAAAGGTGTTTGCTAAACTTGAAGAGATTGTCGGTGATATTCACATTGAAGATTTGCCTGTCAGGTACACGGCAGTGGCCACGGATTTGGTAAAACAGCAGGAAGTCTGGTTTCAAAGTGGTCCTTTGTTAGAAGCTATTCGTGCTAGTGTGGCAGTGCCAGGACTGATAATGCCGGTACGCGAAAGGCACCGCTTTTTAGTTGATGGCGGATTACTCAATCCAGTGCCTATTAGCCCGACGGTGGCCGATCAGGCAGATTTAATTGTGGCGGTTAATTTGAATGGCCAAAGCAAACACCAGCGTACGGTTCAGCGCCCTGATCTCAATCGTGATGGCGCCAGTGATGAATGGATTATGCCCGATGCTGTCAAGGCTGGAGAACCTATGAGTAATCATATGAAATGGAGCAAGGTTGACATGTTTGATCGTTGCTTTGAAACCATGCAAGCCACCTTAGCCAAGTATAAATCCGCTGGCTATGAACCGGATGTAGAGGTGCGTATCGACAGCAGTGCCTGCGGTTCGCAGGAATTTCACCGTGCTGCAGAGATGATAGAGTTAGGACGTAAGGCCACCTTGAAGGCTTTGCAATACGAAGAACTTCTATAAGTAGATAATGAGCATTAACATTAACTCACTAGTTGAATTGGGCTGGCGCCAGGGTCTTCAGTCACAATTGCATCTTGATGCACTAGCCAGTCAGTTTGCTTACCGCGTGGTCGCTGTGCAGCGCAACCAGATTCAATGTCTGGGCTTTGATGAGCAGCAAAATTTACGTGAACTTGTGCTATCAACCTACCCCTGGTGCCATGAATTACCCGAACATCATCCCACGGTAGGCGATTGGCTGATGCTTGATAAAGCCGATCAGCCGGTGCAGATGTTAGAGCGCCTGAGCGTGATTAAACGCCGAGCAGCAGGTCAACAGGCCCTTGTGCAACTCTTGGCTGCCAATGTGGATACCCTATTTATCGTTACCTCTTGTAATGATGATTTTAATCTAAGCCGTCTTGAACGTTATCACGCGATTGCCACGGAAACTCATATACAGTGCGTGTTTGTGCTCACTAAAGCGGACTTGGCTAACGACTCGGAAAACTATCGCCAGCGCCTGCAAGAAAACTTTCCCCATGATACGGTGGAGCTAATAGATGCCACTTCGCTGGTTGGTGTGAAGGCCCTAAAGCAGTGGGTAGGCGTTGGCCAGACTGTGGCTTTAGTGGGGTCTTCGGGCGTCGGCAAATCCACCATTATCAATAGTTTATTAGGTTCGATAGAACAAACCACGGCTGCAATCCGCGAAGACGATAGTAAGGGCCGGCACACCACCACTGGGCGTAGCCTGCATCGCATACCAGCAGCGGGTTTGCTGCTGGATACGCCAGGTATGCGTGAATTACGCATGGTGGATGTCGAGGAGGGCATAGCTCATTCCTTTGCTGACATCACACAGTTAGCCGAGCAGTGTCGGTTTGCCAACTGTCAGCATGGCAATGAGCCTGGTTGTGCTGTACGCATAGCGATTGATCAGCAGCGATTGGAGGAGCGGCGCTTAGACAATTACCTGAAACTGCATGAAGAACAACAGCATAATACCGAATCCATTGCTCAAAAGCGCAGTCAGGCTAGGGCGTTAGGCAAGTTTTATAAGACTGCTAAGAAAACATCTAAAGCGTTTAAAGGCAGGTAAGAAAGCTAATGCAACGACATTGCGTGGCAGCCTAAGGGGGTTGCCGCGGCCTACGGCCTCGCAATGACGTGAAGAGCGACGGCCTCGCAATGACGTGAAGAGCGACGGCCTCGCAATGACGTGAAGAGTGACGGCCTCGCAATGACGTGAAGAGTGACGACATCGCAATGACGTTGAGAGAAACGTGAGGCTCGTGTGGCTTAAGAAGTAATCAGGGTCATGAATTCAGCTCGCGTGCGGGCGTCTTCGCGCATCTTGCCTAACAGCACCGAAGTTTTCATGTTGGCATTCTGCTTTTGTACACCGCGCATCATCATGCACATGTGTTGGGCTTCGATAACCACACCAACACCCTTGGCATCCGTTACCTGCATAATGGTATCAGCGATCTGCTTGGTCAGGTTTTCTTGAATTTGCATGCGGCGACCAAACATATCCACAATTCTGGCAACCTTGGACAGGCCTAATACCTTGCCAGATGGCAGGTAGGCAACGTGGCATTTGCCAATGAAAGGTAGCAGGTGATGCTCACACAGTGAATACAATTCGATGTCTTTTACGATGACCATTTCTTCATTGTCAGACGGAAATAGAGCACCATTAATCACTTCGTCGAGGTCTTTTTCATAGCCGTTATTGAGAAATTGAAAGGCCTTGGCGGCACGCTTTGGGGTGTCTTTTAAGCCTGGGCGTTGCAGATCTTCGCCCACAGCGGCAATGATTTTAGCGAATGCTTGTTCCATGATGATTCCTAAGGGAAAAATTATGCGGGATTAAGGGGCGCACCATACTGTATATAGGCCCAAAGGTAAAGGCTAAGCCTGCTGTAGGTCGGACTTTAGTCCGACAATGTCGGGCTCAAGCTCGATAGTCTGTCCCACTGGGGTCTGATAGCATGCTCCGCGACCTAGGGGAGCGCTTTGGGTACCCCAATGGGACAGACTATGCTTTGGCCTGCTTTTTTAGCAGGACATAGATGGCACCGGTGCCACCATCTTTTGGTTGCGCCGAACAGAATGCCAATACCTCGTTTACCTGTTGCAGCCAATGATTAACATGTGACTTGATCAGGGCCGTGCCCGTGTCTTGCAAATCACCTCTGTCATCACGATAGCCGGTGCCGGCTTTACCATGCACAATGAGCATGCAGCGGTCCTGGTGTTTTTGTGCTTCTAGCAGTGCACGCCATACCAAATCTCTAGCGCGATCAATGTCATACCCATGTAAATCAATGGTTATGGAGGGTCGAATATGGCCGTGGCTGAGTCTACGTATGGTGGCCTTATCTAAACTTGAACGGTAGTAGGTGAGGTTTTCTTCAGAACCAAGTAATTCAAACCCTTCGTCGCCGAGGGCTGCAGCCTGTTGCGCTACTGCTGTCGCTGCTTCACGGCGCGTTGCAAGGCTAGCCTTGTCCACTGCTGTGGCTACTTTACGGTGACTGGGGCCCTGTTGTTTAATGGGCCTTACATCACCTACAAGGGCGCGAAAATCATCTTCTTCTGACATGGGTATAAAGGCTTAATCTGAGTGAGCCGTCATGGTAACTATTAGGGCAATGGCTTACAATGACGGGCTGTTTACGTTGCGAATATTTTACCATGACAATAAGTTTAGAAAAGGCCATCAAAAACACCGAGCAAGCTTTGATCGATGGGCAGGTGTTTTTTGGCCACGGCACAGATAATGCCTGGGATGAGGCTGTGTTCTTGACTCTTGGGGCCTGTGATCTGCCCTTGGACAGTGGTAGTGATATCTTGACTAGGGAATTAACTCAAACCCAGCAAGACAAGCTAGCAGATTGGCTACAGTTGCGTATTGATGAGCGTAAACCATTGGCCTATTTGTTGGGTTACACCTGGTTTGCAGGCATTCAGTTTGCTGTCTCTGATGAAGTGATTATCCCACGTTCTCCCATGGCTGAGCTAATTGTTAGCGACTTTGCTCCGTTTTTAGAAGTACAGCCTGCCAAGGCCTTGGATCTGTGCTGTGGTAGTGGTTGTATTGGCATTGCTATGGCTCTACAAATGCAGGTCCCCCATGTGGATATGGTGGATATTTCGGCTGCCGCCATTGCCCTTGCGCAACAAAATATCGCCGCCTATGACTTGCAAGACCAGGTGCGGGTATATGATTCCAATTTATTTGCCGGTTTGCCACAAGGTACGCGGTATGACTTGATTGTCAGTAATCCACCTTATGTGAATGCCAGCGATTTTGCCAGCATGCCAGAGGAATTTGGCCATGAGCCAGAGCTAGCTTTGGTTTCCGGCGCAGATGGCTTGGACATTACCGCTAGCCTGCTTGCCCAGGCCGCCGATTGGCTGACAGAAGATGGTCTGTTAGTGATTGAAGTGGGTAATAGTGAAGTGGCCTTGCAGCAACAATTAGCAGAGGTGCCCTTCATCTGGTTGGAGCTGGCTAATGGCGGTAATGGTATTTTTTGCCTTACCGCTGAGCAGTGTCGCTATTGGCAAGCACGTTTGCAAAGCTGGCAACAGGCTCGTTGGTCGAGCCAGTGACTCGATGCCCCTGGCAGAGATCCACAATCAAGTTCAGTATGACGCTAGTTCACTAGCATCAGTTGAGATATAATTGGCGCTTGATTTTTATAATGATTTTGCTGTTTGCGTAAATGAACGTTGCAGTGATAGTGGATAGGACTGATTATGGCCGGTAATACCTTCGGCAAGCTTTTTACGGTAACCACCTTTGGCGAAAGTCATGGCTTGGCTTTGGGTGCCATTGTCGATGGTTGCCCAGCCGGCATTCCGTTAACGGAAGCCGATCTACAGGTTGATTTAGATCGTCGCAAACCAGGCACATCCCGTCATACTACCCAGCGTCGTGAAGCAGATGAAGTGAAGATTCAATCGGGCGTATTTGAGGGTGTGACCACGGGTACACCCATCGGCTTGCTAATTGAAAACACCGATCAACGTTCCAAAGACTACGGCAATATCAAGGACCAGTTCCGTCCAGCTCACGCCGACTACACCTACATGCATAAATACGGTATCCGTGATTATCGTGGGGGTGGCCGCTCTTCTGCCCGTGAAACCGCCATGCGTGTCGCAGCCGGCGCCATTGCTAAGAAGTTT